>JAJTFM010000162.1 GCA_021298575.1 Saprospiraceae bacterium
CGATGGCTGGCCCTCCCTCCGCCACTACCGGTGCAAATGTATCATTGGAACCGTCACCGTTGGGTGTAAATGCATTGGGAATATCTGCCTGCTCTGGTCCGCAGGGGGGTGACACGACTACCCGCCACACGATGGTGTCGGCACATCCACCGTTGTTGGTTATCACCAGCGTATATTCGAAGTATCCCGATGAGTCGGGTGTAACTGTTATTTCCTGACAGTTGTCGCAGTTGACTGCAGGGTACCAGGTGTAGCTTGCATATCCGGAGATACCCCCCAGTGTTACAGGAACTCCGGAATTGCTGAACAGGGTATCGGGTGCAGATTCATCCGGTAAATCCACCGCTGTGGCTGTCACGCAGTGTATGCTGCCGCAACCGTTTGAACCCGCGTAGGTACGGCATATTGTCCCGGATTGCGCAATCACTGTGTCCAGTACAGGAACCACTGTGCCGGTACAGAAACTGATTTCTTCATTAATTACCTTTTTATCCAGAATTACCACCGACTGGGTCACAATGCTGTCGCAGCCATTCCGGTTTGATAATATCAGAGAGAATACGTCCTCTGTGGCTGTAACGCTGTTGCCCAGAACCGTTATTGTTTCTCCTTCGCAACTGCTGATAACCGGAAGCGCCGTCGAGTCGGGTGGAAAAACGATCACCTGTGCAGACGTAGTGGCTGTACACCCGTTGTCAAAGGTGATAGTTACCTGATATGTTCCGCTTTGTACAGCCGTTATCAGCTGACTCTGGGCGCCGATTGCCGTGATACCGGTCCCTGACCAGTTGTACAGCTGTCCCGGCGGTTGGACTTCCAGTCTGACACTGTCACCGACACAAACTGCAGCGCTTGTCAGCGTGATGGAGGCATTCTCTCCGAAGTCGTAAAAGAAACGATGAATAACCTCACAGTTTCCGGTTTTTTCCAGCAGCCTCAGTTCGCTGTTCAGTGTCTGCGGAGTGAAGGTGGTGGTGGCACACGACAGACAGGCCACTCCGTCAGCAGGTGGCAGCCAGGTGTAGGTCGCGCCCGCCTGCGCGGGTACGCCCGTCTGCACAGGCGTGAGATCGCAGTAACTGATGGTATCATAGAGCAGATCAATGTTATAAAGGGGTAATTCTATCGAACTGCAAAGACAGTTTTGATCGGCGGGCAGTTCTGCAATCAATCCACACAGATAGGCTGGATTGAAAGGCATGCTGTCCGTCAGTAGTACTATTTCACCCGGCGCAATGCCGAATATTTGGTGCATCGGAAGCAGCAGGGTATCACCTGCACTGATGGTGCCACTTCCATCCCTGTCAAACCAGATATTCACCTGCTCATCGTAGGCGAAAACGGTTCCGTTATTTCCCAGATTCACGCCCACAGTGAGTTGGCCATGCCTGACAACAGCAGTGGCCGACTCAATCTCCAGTTCAGGATGCAGCACCTGCAGCGGTATGGTTGAAGATCCGGTAGCAATGTAGATGTCACAGGGCGCCCCCAGTGTAGCGCAGTAGGCCGCTGTCCTGACGCGTGTTTGAACGGTCAGGCTTAAGTCCTTGCAACCTGTATCACCCCTGAATTTTGCCTCAAAAAAGAAATAAAACTGGCTCCCTGCGGTCGCTTGAGGTAATGGCAGCCTGAATCCGTCGGGAATAATGGTCGGTGGTCCGGCAGGTGCACCCTGACCGGGGTCGTATGAGTTGGTGAGATAAATAACACCTTCAGGAAGGATTACGTAAATGCTGTCGCCCGGAGAGGGATTGCCCAGCAGCGTGACAACGGTCTGGAAGGTCTGTAAGGTGCCACAGACGCTCGACCCGAAAACCTGACTGACTGAAATGGAAACGCCGTATGTTGGGGATAATCCCTGAACGTTTATCTGTTCACCCGGCTTGTTCAGCCGGTTGGTGCTCGCTCCACAAGGCTCATTGCCCGATACGCCGTAAATAATTGGCGTGTTGGATACAAATCCGCAGGTCGTTCGTACCCTGAAACGAAGAAAAACGGTATTCGCCGGCGACTGGTTGATACCCGGCAGGCCATTGGTGGCAACAGATGGCACCAGATCCGCCAGTTTCCATACAAGGAGATTACCAGATACCGCAGGGTCGCTTGTGTTTACCCACCCGGAAGGGGCGTATTGTACCTGACAGGTTCCGGGCTCCACTTCCATGCCCGGAGGCAGTTTTGCTGTGACCGAAATATCGTAGGCATATCCCGAATTTGCATTATAAATTTCCATAATGTAATAACCGGAAGTATCGCAGAGGGATATTTCGGTATCTTCCTGTACTATATCCAGTTCCAGTTCCGGTTTGGCCAGCCTGACCAGTATTCTGAAAGTGTCTCTCGAACAGCTCGCGGCTGAAATATCGGTATAGGTTGTACAGTCCCAGCCATAAATCAGCAGCAGAGTGTCGGTTGCGCAGTGAGTAGTTTCTCCCGTGAGTCTGAACGACGACGACGAGAATCCCGATAAATTGGGCAGGTTGAACAGGTCGTTTACTGCTGGTACCGACTGTCCGGCAGGCATTTTGAGCAAATGGAAGTTGCTGCTCAGGCCCGACGATGACTGCACATTCAGCCATACATTCTTTGCGGTATTCACAAACAGATTTTTCAAATCGAAATCGGCTTCAAACTGGCGGCTGTCTGAAACAATCACGGTATCGGCGGATTTGATATCCAGATCGGGGTAGTTGGAAAAGTATCCTATCTGGTTTCTGAGTGTGGTGTCGAAAACCATCTTGTCGCCATTCAGACACCCTTCAAAGGTGGTGGTGATAATCTGCTGCGATGTATCGGGATATTTGAATGTGCAGTTGGGATCAAAAACGGTATTGGTGGTTAACAGGAATCCTTCATCCACCAGCGAGGCGAACGCAGGGGAGAAGTCAACATCCAGAAATCCGGGAGTTTGCACAAAAGGAAGTGCAATATTGTTCGTTTTCAGCAGGTTATCCTGGAGAATAAGCTTATTAATCTTGACGGAACTGGCTGTTATGGCGCCCGGGACAGTGAGCCGGTACGCGGAAATCACTCCAAGTGGACGAACTTCTCGGGTAAACAGGTTGGCCCTTGCTATGCGCAGGGAATAATTGAAATCGCTCACCTCAAGAGATGGCTCACACGGACGAATGTTAAAGGTGTTGCTTTTCAGTTTGAACCTGAAGCCGGAGTACTGTTGTTTAACCAGGGGTATTTGTGTCCAGGCACACAGCCGGTCGCCGTGACTGAGCGCTGTCTGAATGCCAACCAGCACCGGATTTTCAGGATTGTCACTTGTTTCGTTGTAATTCAGGTCAATTTTGAAATCCGTGTAGAAAAAAATGGAATCTCCCGGTCCGATTACCGGTTTTGGGAGCAATCCCTGCGTATATAACTGGCCGAAATTCACCCCGAAACTGTGCTTTTGCGAACTCAGCTGGTCCAGCAGGTTGTCTGGATACTTGTTGGGTATCAGCATTCGGATAAAGTTATTGTCATTGGTGCCCTGGAGATTGGCAATTTCGAGTGCCGCAGAACTTCCGTCGGCATATCTTATTCTCATACTGTCGCCCAGAAACCTGAACCTGGTTTCCTCAAACATACGGGTGCGAAGATCCAGCAGAGAAACGGAATCGTTCTCCGGATTTGCCATGTCGCTCAACAATGCCTCGTGGAAGATATTTCTGGGCAGAATGGCGATCTTGCCGGTATCAACATATCCGCAGTATTCCACCCGCATGGTATCTCCCGCCAGGAAACGGTCGCGCCTGATCTCGCTTTTGACTGCCCGGCTGCCATCGTCAGCCATTCTGTCGTCATTGCTGTCTTTATAACCGATGTTCAGCCGGAAGGCATCGAATTTCCATTGGTAATTGCCCGGCAGAAATCCGGAATTGCCTGTGCCGCCACCGCCACCGCCGCCAGATGAGCAGTCCTCCAGTACCAGGTCGTACTCCCTGCAAATGCCGATACCGCACGTCGTGGTACTGTCTGATAAACCTGAAATAAAAGAAATAACCGACATTTTACGGATGCAGGGTGCACAATCGGCCACGTACACATCAAAAAAATCGGGATCAGGAGCTGGTGGCTGCGGACAGGGTACCGTCGGATCGCAGTCGTACCGGATACAAAAGTCCATCTGCATCTGGAGAGAGGGGAGCGGCAGGGAGTACACCCAGTGCAGTCTCCCGCCGGCAAGTTGTGTGTAGCTCACCGGATTCGCACCGGCAAGTGTACCCGGACAACCCGGATCAAGACTGATACCCGGTGGCAGTTCCATATCAATATGCAGGAAACGACCGGTAGTTAGCAGCTGCGGAGATCTGACTTTCACGGTCACGGGATAGGAGTTGCCACTTGTCAGACAGGCCTCTACATCCATGAATATTTCTTCGTTCAGCTGGGCACCCGTATTTGTTTTCAGGTTCAGATAGCCAGAAACAAACCCACCCGGCGGACAATCCTTCTGGTAATAGTAATCAATGCGTATATCTGCCTGTGTCTGATTGCAAAATGAGGCACAGGTGAGCAAGTCAAAGGTGAGGGTAGCGGTATCTCCGGCCTTTATCTCCGGAATAACCAGTGTCAAACTGGCTGCCTTTCCCGGATCGCACAAGAACAAATCATTGGGGTGGACAATATTCGGGATAATGGGTGTCTCAACGCCCGACTGACTCAATGTTACACTCGTTTGGTCAAATGCATTGGCTCCAATTCCCGTCTCGAAAGTGGTATTGACGATAACATTTTTTGCAGAGGCACCTCCTGTATTGACAATTTTCACGCCCATGCGCGCACCTTCACCCGCGCACTGGCTCACAATCGGACTGGTGATACCCGTGAAATTCAGGTCAGGTACCAGTGAGGACGGCTTGACCAGTATATTGGCCTGAATACTGTCGTACGTGCACAGTTCTGTGCCGCACCCCCAGCCGGCTCTGAGCATGGATGGTAACAGGAAGGAGGGGGTTCCGCAACTTTGTATGACTATTTTCTCCGTGAAGCAGATGGTTTCACCCAGTTCGAGCAATTCATCGTTATCTCCGGTTGTGCTGATCACCGCCGTAGCAATTTCTGCGGTGAAAAGCAGGGAACCCGATGTGCTGCTCACAACCTGATCCATGGAAATACTGATTCCGGCTGCATGCGTGTCCTCAAAGAAAACGCGCTTGATGGCTCCAAGGCGGGTGTTTTTTACGCATATTTTCCGGAAAAGCGTGTCAAAACGCTCACCCTCCATATATACATCGTCAACACTTTCAATCAGCAGCAAACCGGTCTCCAGCGCAATGGAGCTGGTTACAACAGAGGCTGTAACGTTGGCTCCGTTAAATCCCAGCGTACACGGGAACAGACTGCCTGCATTCAGACCGCGTGCAGCAAGACAGTCTGCAGTGATCAGAAGAGATATTGTAAGGGTGGATCCCGGTTGCACGGCACTCACACCAAACAGCGGCTCGGCCAGATTGCTGATGTCCTGTTCCGATGCACCATTTGTAGTGCCCGGTTCATACCAGATACCACCCGGCAGTTTTACCGACAAATTTCCGGAGACAGGTTGTGTGCCATTATTCTTCAGATGAACAAACAGCGTGTCTGACCCGCAGACATAAAGCGAGTCGGGTAGGGTATATTGAACAGCAACTCCCTGATTTTGTCCCAAAGAGGCAGTTGATACAACAATAATCAGGGAAAAAGAGGGCAGCAGGTGTTTCAACATCAGGATGAGTAAATTTATAACGAGGTCGAAAAGTAAACATACTTTTGCGGTGAACAAACGCTGTTTTACTTTGATTATTTTCAGAAAGATTTGGTTGCTTTGGGCTGTGCTTCTTTTCCTGCTCCTCTTATCGGGGTATTTATTGTGGTGGAAGGCCGTGATCAGCTCGATCCGTCGAAGTCTTATGTCATCGTGGGCAACCATAAATCCTCGCTCGATTTTATACTGAACGCCAGGGCTTATCCCGGCGGATACCAGTATCTGGCCAAGCAGGAACTCCTGAAAATTCCTATTTTCGGCTGGGTGGTAAAAAAAATGTGTCTGATTGTTGACCGCGGCAGCCCCATGAGCCGCGCCCGCAGCGTGGTTATGCTGAAACAGAAACTGGCAAAAGGTATCAGTATTTTTATTTATCCGGAAGGTAGCAGAAATAGGTCATCCGACCCGCTGGGGCCTTTTTACGACGGCGCCTTCAGGATTGCCATTCAAACCGGAGCCCCGATTGCTGTTCAGACGATTACCAATATTAACAGAGTAGCCGGTCCCGACGACTCCTGGCTGCAACCCGGTATTGTCAGGATTGTATGGGAAACACCCATCGAAACCGCACAAATGACCGATGCCGACATCCCGGCACTGCGCGACAAGGTGACCTCCATGATGACTTCCCGTATTCTGGAGGTCAGAAAGTGAGTCGCTTCACGCGGCCATTCACCATGGCATCAATAACCTGAAAAACAATCAGGGGTTTCTGGGAACGCCAGAACATGTCGTTGTATTCATCTCCGAAATGGATGTAGTGCTGCAGTCGTGCCACCTGCATCTCTTCCATTACGTGCTGCCTGGTATTGACACATACCACCCAGCCGCCTTCCTCGTGTACCTCCTCTGACAGTTCTGCGTAGTAATCATCTTCTGAACTGTGAAAGTTGAGCACGTTATCGCAGAAAAAAGCGAATTTGACGATACCTTTTTCATAGAGCAATTCCAGGACACGCCGTTTCAGATGCATAATATCGTTGTACAGCGCATCATTCCATTCCCCGATCAGTTCAATCAGCGCAAACTTATCGTCGTAATCAACGAACAAAATCTTGCAGTACAGCGTTGAAGAACCAAATGCATCCCACTGCGGGTGCAGAAAAAAGTTGTACAACTTGTGTGTGTAGTGGAATTCACTGTACTTGCGTCCGAAAAAAGGCGAGTCAGGGTCTTCCTCCGCTGCATAAAGTTCGCGCCACTGATAATGAGGCTCAATGTTGTGCATGTTTCACTGAATTGATTAAGCGCCGCAAAGTTACCATGATATCTCCGAATGTACGCCTGAGAGTTGTACTTAACGGCCCCGAATCTTCGGGCAAATCTACCCTTGCACAGGCCTTGGTCCAACATTTCGGATGTAATCTGGTGCCCGAGTTCGCACGGTCTTACCTCGGTGCACTTCAACGGGAGTATAATTACGAAGACCTGGCTATCATCGCACGCGGACAAGCAGCCTGGGAACAATGGCATGCCCTTCATTCTGAACACTCGATGCTGGTGTGCGACACCGACTGGACGGTCATCAGAATCTGGGAATCCTTCAAGTACGGATCGGTCAAACACACCCTGCATTGCACTTCCTCTCCCGACACACTGTACCTCCTCTGTAAACCGGACATCGAATGGGAACCCGATCCGCTCCGGGAAAATCCCGATGACCGCAACGAAATATTTGACCTGTACGAACAATTGCTCCGGGAAACAGGTTTGAATTACAGCATTTCTGAAGGCAATGTGACAAACAGGTTACAAAATGCCGTGTCGCTGATTGAAAAATATTCGTGACCTTTGTGATCCTCATTGGGGTGCTGGCTTATGCTGGCTGAGATATAGAGCGTGTCCAGGATTTTCTGCCGATGGCAAAAACAAGTCATTTTTGACTCGGCTGGAAAGTACTGGACACGCTCTAAAACCCATCGAACTTGCGCGGGTAATTCCGGGTAAGGAACTGAGACGGGTAGTGGCATCACTACGCTTGTAAAAACCCCTTTTACAGGTGGATGTTTCACTCAATCTTCACTTTACATGACAAGGCTTGTCAGATTTTTGGCGTTTGCGCCGCTTGTTCTTTCTTCACCATTATTTTCACAGACTCCAGACTCTGCCTCACTCAGAGAAGTCGTAGTTCAGGCCACACGCGCTGGTGCGCGCACGCCGGTGCCTCACAACAATTTCAAGGCGGAAGCTATCCTCAAAACCCTGCATACGCAGGATGTTCCCTACCTGCTTTCAGCAACCCCTTCTCTGGTGGAAAGCTCCGACGGGGGGACCGGCACCGGTTACACGGGTATGCGCATACGCGGGAGCGATCAGTCCCGTATCAATGTAACTATCAACGGGGTTCCGCTCAACGATGCAGAAAGCCAGAATGTTTTCTGGGTCAATCTGCCCGATCTGGCGGCCTCTGCATCGGAAATTCAGGTTCAACGCGGGGTGGGCAGCAGTACAAACGGAGCAGGTGCTTTTGGTGCCACGGTCAACCTCGATCTCACCAGGGTTGTCACCGACCCATCGGCTTCCGTGGCTGTATCTGCCGGCTCGTTCAACACCCGGCGACTGTCGGCTCAGCTTCATTCCGGTTTGCTAGGCCGCTGGGCTTTTTCCGGCCGGGCTTCCGCTATCGAATCGGATGGCTATATTGACCGGGCCAGTGCCAGTCTTCGCTCCATGCACCTGTCAGGGGCCTATATCGGCGACAAACATACCTTTCAGGCTCACGCGCTGCTGGGTAAGGAAATTACTTACCAGGCATGGAACGGGGTGCCCGCACAGTATGTCAATGATCCGGTGCTGCGGACGTTCAACAGTGCCGGAGCAGAGCGGACGGGCGAGCCTTACGATAATGAAATTGACAACTATAGCCAGAATCACTATCTGCTCCACTATAAATATGCCTTTGCACCGCAGTGGCTGCTTCAACTGAATGGGCATTATACGCGCGGCTATGGCTATTTTGAACAATACAAAGCCGATCAGCGCTTCGAAAGGTACGGCCTCGAGCCGTTGCTTGTCGCCGATACGGTAATTGAAGAAACTGATCTGATCAGACAGCGCTGGCTGGACAATCATTTTTATGGAGCTACGTTCGCTGTCCGCCGCGACTCGCGCTCCGATGCAGGTACTTATGCCATGGCGGGAGGCGCTCTCAGTCGCTACATCGGTGATCATTTCGGGAAGGTAATCTGGTCGGAATGGCCGGCGGGGAATGGAAAGGACTATCGGTATTACGATAATACCGCTACCAAACTCGATGCCAACCTTTATGTCAAGGCCCAAAAACAGTTTACCCCGCAGCTGAATGCCTATCTGGATCTTCAGGGCCGGATGGTGGGCTATGATTTTGTGGGCTTCAATCAGAATCTGGAGCCGGCTACCCAGCGCGCTGAACACCGCTTTTTTAATCCCAAGGCAGGACTGACTTATACTTTCTCGGATTTTCTGAGCGCCTATGCGTTCTGCGGAATCGGTCACCGCGAACCCAATCGCGATGACTACACGCAGTCGAGCCCGTCCTCGCGTCCGCTGGCCGAACGACTGAGCGATTCCGAAATGGGCATCCGCTTCGGAAAGGATGGCCTGACGCTCGCCGCCAATATCTACTATATGCAGTATAAAAATCAGCTGATTCCCGACGGAAGAATCAATGATGTGGGAGCGTATATAAGAACGAATGTACCCGACAGTTATCGGGCCGGAATAGAACTGGAGGCAGCACTCTCCACCGGGAACTGGCAGTTTGCCGGAAATACCGCCATTAGCCGGAACAGGGTGCGCAGTTTCACCGAGTACCGCGACAACTGGGATACTGGCGGACAGGATGTTATAGAATACCGGAATACGAATCTGGCTTTTTCACCGGATATGATTGCACGTGGTGAGGTGGGCTGCACGCTTCTCGACAAGGATCAAACCAGACTGGTACTCACGGCCATAGGCAAATATGTAGGCAGCCAGTTTCTCGACAATACCGGTTCTTCGGCCAGACTGGATGCCTTTCTGGTAAGCGACCTCCGGCTGAATATTGATTTTCCATGGCTTAAGAAGCAAAGAGGCAGTTTTGTTCTCACCTGCAACAACTGGCTGAATGAACAATACGCCAACAATGGCTGGGTTTACCGGTTCACTTCAACAGGCTACGATCCGCGTCCCGATGATCCGTATTCCCTGGAGGATGGTGCCGGCGTTTATCGCCAGAACGGCCTGTTTCCGCAGGCAGGAAGAAACTGGATGGGTACTCTGAGGCTTGAATTCTGAGTATGAAAAAGGGGATACCGGCTTTTTCACCAGTATCCCCTTGCTTGTGCCCGGAACAGGACTCGAACCTGCACGACCTTTGAGGGTCAAGGGATTTTAAGTCCCTCGTGTCTACCATTTCACCACCCGGGCTAATCGGGGCGCAAAGATAGTTTTTTTCTGTTATTCTGCTTTCAGAAACTCATAAGATGCGCGTTCGGGGAAAACTGCTGCTGCATCTTCGTTTTCTGCGGCTACGTAATAGTGTTTAACCCTGGATTTTTCGACAACGGCAGTAAAAATACCGTCACCTGCCTTCAAATCTCCGTTCGTGCCATCGTCAAACATGGGAACGTGGGAAAATGCAAAACTTTTGTCCTTGCGGAAATAAAGGGTGCCTCCCTTGGTTGCACCGGTCATTTTTGCCGTCACCCTCAGCTTATCGGCTTCTTTTGCGTGTTTGACTTCGGTAATAACAGGCTGGGGTTTGTTGAGAAGCGGATGTTTGGCAAGCCATTCGGCGCGTCGGCCCATGAGCTGGCGGAGACCAATCAGGTGGTCCGGCGCGAAAGTAAGCGTGCTGTCGAGCGAGTTATTGAAGTCTTTTTGAC
>JAJTFM010000163.1 GCA_021298575.1 Saprospiraceae bacterium
ATATGCCTGACTACCGTTGTTTCCAGCCCATATTTTCGGGCGTACAACTCCTGCATCCCGTCGCTTATGACAAAAACACCGGCGGCTGTCCGGAATACCATTTTTTGTATTTCGGCTGCCTGTTTTTTGAGCGATCCGCGGGAAAGCGCCTCTTCGATGGTATCATGCAGGTAGGCGAAGTACGGAATACCGTGCCGCTCAGCTTCTTTCACTGCGGCGCTGAAGAGAGTTAGCTGAGGGTATGCGGCGATGATAAAGGCGGGGTTATATTTCCTGATCAGGGAAGCAATTTTTCGGCGGGCGATGAGCCTGGAGATCAGATGGCCGTAAACAAGCAGTCGTTTGGGCAGGAAACTGTAGCTGAAGCCGGCAAAGTGGGCGGTTGAAGATTCGGGAGCAGTGGCTTTGCCCGAAGTAACCCGGATACACTTGCTGTTATCAATATAGTTCAGTAAAAAAGAATTGACGGTTCCCGAGCCTCCCTTTTCCGGGGTCATACAGTCGGAGACAAACAGGAAGCAATCTGACATTTGACTACAAATTAACGAAAAAATCACAAAGGGAACTCCGCCTGAACAAGCTCTTAATTACTGCAACTATTTGCGGAATTTTATAAGTCCAATCAAAAATCCGGCACCATAGCTTATATGAAGAACAGGAAATATGATCAGGGTGATGCATTTGGCGGCCAGCGACAAGGATGATTTTGCCGAGAAGAAAACAGCGAGTAGCCAATACAGCGCGAAAGGCAGTAGCCATATCTGATTAAGGAAAGCAAGTGGCAGGCTCGTCAGATACAGTATAAACAGAGAGGGTACGAGATGTCTTGCTCTCACGGAAGACGCAACCCGCCTGAATACAAGCGGCTTGTACAGTCCGTACTGGTAATACTGAGTGGCAAGTCCCCGGAGTGTATTTCTCACAAAATACGTGACCCTGAGTTCCGGAATCATCAGAATACGCAAGCCCAGGCTATTCATTCGGTAGTGAAACTCATCATCCTGATCCCTGACAAGTTCTTCATCGAAATAACCCGCCACGTCAAATACTTTCCGGTTATAAATGGCAAATGCGACGCTGTCAACGTACTTTTTTTCAGGTTCGGTCCTGAACTCGGTATCCCCCACTCCGAACTTGGTGCTCATGGCATAAGCGATAGCCTCTCCGGTGGAACCTTTTCCCTGATGAACAAGAAATCCGCCGGCAGCATCACACAAACCGGCATCCAGGTATTCTACACATACTCTGAAGTAATCCGCAGGGTAAACCGAGTGTGCTCCTATCAGTGCGATATAATTTCCCCTCGCTATCTTGCAGGCATGGTTGAAGGCATGACTTACATACCTGCCCGGGTTGTCAACCAGTACGATATTTCCATATTTTTCCGCAGCCTCGGCTATTTTCTCTCTGGTACCGTCACTGGAGCCGCCATCTGAAAAGATAATCTCCTTATCGAGGTCATCCATACCGTTCAGCGATTGCACCAGTTTCCCGATGTTATCAACTTCGTTGTAGGCAGGAACAATAACAGACAACTTCAATGTGAGATCATTAAACAATCCTGAAAAGAGCCGCAATATTATTAAAATATCATTAAAGCAAGTGCCCGCCTCCGGGAAATACCTCCGGAGACGGGCACTTTTCAATATCCGGGCAAGCTCTTACTTGAGCAGGGTTACATCACCTTTATTTTCGTAAACTGCTCCGTTGCCGCATCGCACACGCGCGTACCATGCGTAAGAGTCTGGCGTGAGTTCGGCACCCTTATAGGTTCCGTCCCATCCCTGGGCATTGACATCGGTGGTCTGATATACTTTTTCGCCCCAGCGCGACCAGACGACAAACTCCAGTTCGACAATATTGACACCCCGGATGATAAAAAAGTCGTTGTTCGAGTCGTTATTGGGCGTGAACGCTTTGGGTACAAAGATGAATGGCTCCTCACACAGATTTCCGCGATAGAAAACTTCAGCTTCATCGGTAGCCGTACACCCGTTTTCGGAAGTAACAGTGACTGTATAAATCATGTCTTCTTCCGGAGCAGCTTCGGTATTGGCGCTGTATGGATCAGAAAGGCCATCGGATGGCGACCACTCAAAAGTGAGTGTGGTACCGTTTCCGGTGGTATTTGCCTGAAGTGTCGTTGACTCTCCGAAGAAGAGCGTGTCTTTACCGATGATTTCTGCATTGACACCTATGCTTGTTACTTCGACGGTAAATGTTGTATCCTTGCTGCAGCCCGAGCGACTGTCCGTAACAGCCACATGATATTGGGTTGTAATGCCGGGTGAAACCAGCTGACTTGCTTCAGAGGGCAGGGCGGGAGTCCAGATGTAACTCAGGTCTGATCCCGGATTCAGGTTCTGAACAATGAGCGATGCAGATTCGCCGTAGCAGATTTGTTGTTGTAGCGCATTTACAGAAAACGAAACCGAGCCCATATCTATCAGGATGGAGTCAATCGCCTCACA
The DNA here is from genome assembly GCA_021298575.1 of Saprospiraceae bacterium. Taxonomy (GTDB): domain Bacteria; phylum Bacteroidota; class Bacteroidia; order Chitinophagales; family Saprospiraceae; genus M3007. Next base: position 2,472 of record JAJTFM010000163.1, read on the forward strand.
GATACCCAGTATGGTTCTGACGTAGTACTTGCCCTCTGCGACGGGTGGCAGCAGGTTGAGAGTAGTGCCATTACCGATGATATTTGTGAATCCGGCATTATCAGACCACTCGTATACCACACCTGAACCAGTGGCCGACAACTGAAGGGCTTCCGTTTCCGAGCAAATCGCAATAAGAGTGGAGTCCGGCAACATTTTTATCTCGGGTACAGGAGCAACAGCTACCTGTACTTCGCGGGTCAGCGAACACGCGCCTTTTTTAATCTCCACCGAGTAAACAGTGGAAACATCGGGAGAGACAACAGGATTGGGCGAGTCACTGACCAGACTTGCATCGGTTGGCACGGAAGACCAGCTGTAGCTGGCACCGGAATCATTTCCATCGCTATTAAGTTCAATTTCAGCACCTTCACAGATCGTCAGCGAAGCGTTAATCTGGTCATCAATCTCGAAAATTTCAACCGGAACAACAATGGAGTCCCTGCAACCTATTGAATTGATTCCTGTGACCGTCACGTCATAAACTCCACCGGGACCGGTTATTACTTGACTGCTGCCGGAGCCTGCCAGTGTCAGAGCCGGAGGGGCCGTCCACTGATATACAGAAGCCGGTGGTTGTGAAACCACGCCGAGGGTGAAAGGGGTGCCGGCACAACCATTAGCCGGAGTTGCCGGGTCGGCGCTCAATAAAGGAGCGGGAAGAATGGTTACAGCAACCTGTCGGGTAGCCGAGCAGAGGCCCTGCGCGATGGTTAGCTCATAGATAGTTGATTCGAGCGGATGAACTACCGGATTCGGGTTGTTTCCATCCAGTCCGGGGTCGGCAGGTGTAGCCGTCCAGGTATAAGTTGCGCTGGCATCCGTACCGTCTGCATTGAGTTCGATTGCTTGTCCGGGACAAGCGCTGTAAGATTCGGCAATACTATCATCAATAATATCCACCTGAATCGTAGTATCGCTGGTAGTAATACATCCATTTGCGTCTGTAATGGTAAGTGTCACGGTTGCAGGTCCTTCAATGGTAAAGGAGACATCCGGATTTGAGGATGATGACGATGCAGGGCTTCCGCCTTCAAAAGACCAGCTCCATGAAACTGCGCCCTGAGACGCCGATGTATTGACAAACTGGTATTGCAGCGAATCCAGACAAGTCACTTGGGCGCCTCCGATTACGGGTGGAACAAGGGCGGTGACATTCACCAGTATAGTAGTGTCCCATGGAGAAACACACAGTGTATTATAAGGTGTGAACAGAACGGTGTAGTTACCGGAGGTTCCATATACATGCGAGGGATTCGCCTCGTCGCTCTGCGTGCCATCGCCGAAAGACCAGACACCTCCCACCCCGCTGTTATTGAAGAACTGCGTCTGAAGGCCATCGCACAAATTGGCTGAAATAGCCTGATCCAAAGAGGGATTATTCTGGATGGAGATGGGGATAAACAGCGTTTGGGAGCAGAACGCGTTTGTTACAGTTACAGTAACAACGTAACTGCCCGTCGGCCCGGTTACAGTCGGATTGGCGACATTACTGCCGGAAACAGAGAGTGGCGGCGGAATCTGCCAGTTATAGGTAAAGTTACCGACGGCACTTTGAGCCAGCACTCCAAGTTGAAGTGGTTCTCCTTCACAGCCGATACCATTTTTAGCCGGATCGGCAGTGAGCCCTACAAAACTGCCGGTCAGAGACACACTGGCTGAGTCGGCGCAGCCCATATCTCCGACGGCAATAGCAGTATAAACGGTTGTCACGCCTGCATTTACCGTTACCGTGTCAGAAGGCGGATTACTTGCCGGATTACCGGCGGCATCCACCCATATCACTCCAGTGACATCTGCAGAGGCCGTGAGGACATACAGTGAGTCGCAGGAATTGACCTCGGCATCATTGGTCTGCAGATTAATGTCTCTGACGCGGATAATATTGACGGAAACCGTATCCGCACATCCACGGTCGTTTGCAATCAGCTGATATGACTGTGTTGAATCGGGATTGACAACAACATTTACCGGTGAAGGGGACAGCGTGAGATCACTTAACGGCGACCACATGTACTGGTAATAGGATTTACCACCTGAAACAGAGATAGTGACCGGTGAATTGTCGCAATTGAAAGAAGTGGGGCCTGTACTCAGTTCAATATCAGGGTTTCCGGGAACAAACATGGTTCGGCTGACCATATTGGTACAGCCGTTTGCAGAAACAACACCGAGTGTAACAGTAATTGTATCGCCAGCAGGCAGCCACAGGACAAGCGGGCTTATATTCGGGAAACTGTAAGCCGTATCGCTGGAAGAAATATGCCACTCCCAGGAAGTAATTGAACTGAAAGCATCTGTTGAGAAATTTTCAAATCGTACGAGCGATGAGTCTGACCCGCATTGAATCAGTTGCAAACCGCTCATGACAGCATGCGGGGCAGATCCCACTGTAATATCTATTACCTCCACGGCACGGCATCCGCGCAGGTCGGTCACTTCAATCTGATAACTGCCGGGAGACAAGTCACCGATCTGGGTTTCATTGCTGATAACCGAATCACCCGGAGGATAAGTCCATTCATAGAAAATCTGCGGGCTGTTTGCCGAGGCTATTACAGCAGCATCGCCAAGACTTGCACCCGCACAATTGATATCAGTATCTGTGACAGACATCTGAATCTGATCGAGTGCACCGATGGTACCACTGGCCGAGGCGGCACAGCCGGTTATAAGGTCAGTTACAGTTACAACCACCCCTTCACCCGCAGCGAGGCCGGAGATAACTGCTCCATCCTGCTGAGATTGGCCGGGGATATTCCAGCTGTACGAGTAAGTCCCGGCGGGAGAAACGATAGCGATTGCGGTACCATTGGGTACGCCAGGGCAGGCCGCACTCTGGAGAGAGAGTTCAACCGTCGGCGTGTCTGCAGAAGGGATTGTAATGATAGTTTCTGTCTCGCACTGGTTTACATCGGTGGTATTTACCGTATAAACGCCTGCCGACAGACCTGTCAGGGTAGGGCCAGTCAAGCCACCCGGAGACCACACGTGTGTGAAGGGCATAGCCCCTCCGGTCACCATGATTGTGACACTTCCGCTGGAAGTGCCGGAGCAGTCAGGAGTCAGTGAAACCACTGTTACCAGCAGGTTACAGGCTGAATCCTGCCCGACAGCGAGATGTGGTTTCTCTGTATTGGATGCGGCGACAATGGGT
>JAJTFM010000164.1 GCA_021298575.1 Saprospiraceae bacterium
AGGTCGTGGCGTTCATTGCTTCCGTACCTGACGACCCGGCGGCTCCCCCGGACTTCACCACTTCCTTTTCGCCACATCAGGACGAATATCCTGATGCAGACGATTTGGACTGGGGCAAGCCCTCGGACGAACCCGATCTGCCGCCGCCGCCAGTGCCCCCACCGACGCCCCCGATGACATCTCCGCCGCTGGAACCGCCTCCGGTGCTGCCTCAAGAATCTCAGAATCCGGGTAACCCGCCGAAATTCTCAGCGACATTTTACGCGGTCGGCTTCCTGCAGGTGTTCTTTTTCGTAGTATACCTGTATTTGGCCTTCGGAGGTCAACTTTCCCTCCCCAGCGTTCTTACTGTGTGTGCGTCCTTTGCGTCGTCGTATTACCTTGTGCTTTGCTCTGCAGGCTTGGGTGCTCTAGGCATTTTCGCGTATCAGTACTTAAACATCCCGCCGATTTGGCCAGGCCGCACGTTGTTCACTGCTGTTACTCTCGCTGGCTCCACCATACTTCCTGCCGCTGGCTACCATGTCCCGCGGCCCATGGCCTGGGAATTGCATGTTGATGGACGGCCTTTACCCTACTTGCGACAATCTTCAGGTTGGGAGTCCGATTCCATTGCCTGTGCATACTTGGTCACGGCCGGGGACAAGGCGCACACGCATCTGAAGTGGTGTGCTGACAGTGGGGCAAATCGCCATATTTCTGGTGATCTCTCTGATTTTGTTCCAGGAACGCTTCGATCTATTGATCTGACTATTACTGTCGCGAAAGCTGGTATCACCATGACTGCTACTGGAGTTGGTGAATGTGATCTCCATGTTTTCGATCAGCACGGTCATCCTGCCGTTATTCGCTGCAAAGATGTTCTGTACGTTCCGGGAGTTGCCAAAAATCTGCTCTCCACATACTGCCTGGGCAAACAAGGATATCAATTCGTTGCTGATGCTGCGAACCCTAAATTTCCGCCTGGCCTACATTTTCCTCGTGCCTCGGGGAAAGCCGACCAGTTCGTGGCCCTACATCAGGTTCAGAATCTTTCTTACGTAGCTACGCGTAATGATTTACACGATTCGAATGGCCGTATGTTGACCCGTGCTAATAAGTATGTTGTGTGGCATCGGAAGCTGGGATTTATGCCTATGTCGGCACTACGCAAAACCAAAGCGTACGTGCAGGGCCTCGAGGATCTCAATGACTCCCATTTTCCAGGCAACGATTATTCCGACCCTGCAGTCAAACTGGGAAAACTACATCATGTAGACATCCCGGAGTCTTCCAGTTCGAGTGCATCCCGTGCTATGGAATGTATCAGCTGGGATACTCTTGGCCCTATGCAATCCAAATCTACACTGGGTCATTCGTTCGCAACGGTGTTTGTGTGTGCCTTTTCCGGGTATGCTTGGGTGTACAGTCATGGTTCGACTGCTGACATTCCTTCCCTGTTAACAACATTTTATGCTGACTCAAGCGTTCTTCGCGAGAAACATGGTCCTATTCTTCGTGTCCGACGAGATAATGCATCCGTCAATGTCTCTCAACAAGTGCTGGCATTTCTCAACCAGCATGGCATTCGTTCGGAAACGTCTAACCCATATGAGCCGTGGCAGAATGGTCAGCCCGAGCGTCTCATTCAGACCCTTTGTAACACTGCTCGTACTGTTCTTGTCGCTAGCGGGCTCGAAGGTCGATTTTGGTACCAGGCCCTTCAATATTCTGTCAGGATCCACAACATTCAGTATGCGCGCACTTTGGATTCTTCTCCATACTTTGTCATGTTTGGATCGAAGCCAGATGTCTCCCGAGATCAACCGTTCGGAGTTGAGGCCTGGATCCATTTGCGCCCTGAGCAACGCCGTGATCCTAAGTTCGGAGCCCGTGGCGAATCATGCATTTTTGTCGGGTATCCGACTCATCAATCGGGTTATTTGGTCTGGTGTCCATCGCGCGGTCCGAACACTGTGGTTTCTAGCAGTAATCTGATTTTTGGAACCAGGTTTCCTCGCGCGAAGTCACCGCCCCCCGATCTTCTGCCAGACATGGTCAAGGAGGTGTTTCTACCATCCCCTCCCACCGCCTTTACTGTTCAGGAGGTGCACCACACTCCGGACCTTCAAATTATCGGCTCGGTTCAAGACCAATTAGTGCTTGCGTCTCAGGTTCTTGCCTCTCCAAAATGTTTCCCGATTTCATGTGTCATGGACCTCTTAAATCACACGAACATGGAAAACTTGTCGTCTGCTCATGTTCACCTGACGGACTCCTATGCGCTCTTGGGCATGGACCCGATGCCAGACCCCGCGCAGAATCGCCCTGTTCCCCGCAACAGTACTGAAGCACAGTCTCCTGATTTTGCGCCGGAATGGGAGCCAGCAATGGATCGCGAAATTCAAGGATTTCTCCACCATCAGTGCTTTGCTCCCGTTCCCGCGACGCCAGCACTTCGTACATTACCAGGAACTTGGTTATTCTCGCGGAAACGAAACGGTGCTGCCAAAGCCAGGTTTGTCATTGGTGGCCATCGCCAACGGTTGGGTATTGATTATTTTGAATTCAAGAACTATTGTGCTGTGCTTGCGAGCCGCGATAATCGAATTCTCTTAGGTCTTGCAGCGGCTCAGGGCTGGTCCGTGGCTCAAACCGATGTGGAGCAGGCCTTTCTTCATGGGGTGCTGAATGACGTTGATCTTTATATCCATCCGCCAGCTCGCTACCCGTGTCCTCCCGGCCATGTTCTTAAACTTCTCAAGGCCGTTTATGGACTTCATCAGGCTCCCCCGAAATTCAAGAAGGAGGTGACAGACTGGCTGCGGTCGAACGGGTATGCTCCTGCGAATGATTCGGAGACAATCTGGATCATGCGCAAAGACCAAGATGTTTTAGTTCATGGATTATATGCAGATGATTTTCTTCATTTTTCGAACAATAGTGAGTTCTATACGTCATTTCGCGATCAGTTCAAGAAGCGATTCGACATCAAGACGGGCCCAGTGGATGTATACCTAGGAAACAGGATTTGTGTTGACTCTGACAGGTACAATGTTTTGATAAATCAGACAGCATACATTGATGAACTGCTGGGTAAGTTTGGCATGGGAGACAGTCGTCCTGTGGCAACTCCCATTGTGAGTCGTCTTTCGAATGCGGACCGTGGAAATGATCTTTCGAAGGAGGATCATGCACAGTATCGTGTGATTGTTGGAAGTCTTTTATATTTATCGTGTTGGACGCGTCCAGATATCTCTTTTGCAGTCTCAGAGTTATCTCGTTTCGTGGCTGATCCTGGGGATATCCATATGAAGGCAGCAAAGAGAGTATTGAGATACCTCAAGGGTACACGGGATTTGGGATTACGGTTTACTCGTCCTGAGAGAGACAAGCTCAATCAGTTGTGGGGATATGTTGACTCCGATTGGGCTGGATGCCCTGATTCGCGAAAGTCGACAACTGGATATGTGTTATTGTTCAATGGAGCAGTTATTTCCTGGAAATCGAAAAGACAAAACGTAGTGGCCCTCTCTTCGGCAGAAGCCGAGTTTATGGCAGCCTCTTCTTTGGTTCAGGAGGTGATTTACATTCGTCGCTTGCTTGACAGACTTGGTTTTCCGCAGAACGATCCGACTCCTATTGGAGAAGATAACCGTACTTGCATTGCTTGGGGAGAAGGAGCTGTTGGAGGCAGTGATCGTGCTAAGCATATTGACCTCCGTAGGCATTTTGTGCATGACGCGGTCAAAGCCGGGATACTGACTCTTCATGCGGTAAGCAGTTCTGACAACATTGCTGACCTGTTAACTAAACCTCTCGCAGAGCCTGTTTTCCTGCTCCTACGCAAACGAATGATGGGATCGTGAGCATCTTTAGAGACTTGAACTCATCGCAGGCCTGGACCTGAAGATGGGGGGTCGGCTTCAGGACCTTAGGAGGTGTGTTGAAATTCGGACATCAAGTTCCTGCGCCTACCCGTTCAACGACATCTTCTGGGCCTTCCGAGTAGATGCGGCGCGCCGAAATTAGAATTAAGGGGCTTTAAAAAGAATCCCTTAGTGGGTTTTGACCAGTCTGCTGTGCGCGTGGCTGCTCATCGGAGAATTGAGTTGATGATTCATTAAACTGCGGATCTCCTCTTCTCTGGTCTGTCTCATTTTGTAGACATTTTCTCTCTATTCATTAGATGCATAGATTGAGTTTTCAACAGGTTATGAGTTCTCTGAACGGAGTTCTCCTCTTGTACACTTTGCTCATGTTGCAGTTTAAATTGCAATCGATTGTGCCTTCTAGCACAATATCCTCCTCTAATTGTTTTGTATGTTCAGATTCAATGACTACTTTTCAGCTCAGCCCCTTGCCAGAAACATTGTTGGAATGGCCGGACACTATTACCAAGCACTTGCAACAAAGTTCCACGCAGCATCACAAGGTGGCCAAGGAACATCTCAACTATCGTTCCCTGTACGGTCTGGGCTGTTTCTCTGAGAAGACTTTGTTTCTTCCGGAATCTATGGATGATCCAGACAACCCTGGTCAGAAGAATGCAAAACAAGATCCGAAAAAGTTCTCGCCAGACGTAGTAAACGGCATTGCACCGAAGTTTCCGGCCGCCGAATTGGCGCTGTTTGAAGAGCAGATCAAAACCCCTGCTTTCCAAGACGGGGCTACCCATCTTTTGATGCAAACTAATTTGCGAGTGGCTGTTGATGAAATCGCTCAGCACCATTCGATCATTGGTTATCGATACGGCACACTTCAAAGCGAAGTTACGGATCCAGGTGATATGTACCAGGGTTCTCGAGCTGTCGCAAATATGATTCAGGCGATGGATGAACATTTGGAGCGTGAACAGTCGCAGCTCAATGCAGACTGTCTCAATATTATCATGGCTCTTCGTCAGACTGAGCAGCTATCTGTCGCGTCCTTTGTTGAGGCTGTCCATTCGGTACAAAGCTACATTAAGTTACTGCAACGGACACGTCAATCAGATCCGGATGCGATGTACACAGCTCAACTGATTTCTGCTGTGAAATTTAACACCAATCACTTTATTGTGAAAGCGGTGACCACGCCCGATGAACCTAAATCCATGGCTCTCCTTGTCCGACGATTGGCTCAACTTCCCCCGGTGAACAAGGGCTCGTCGACGGGATTTTTTACGGCGGTTAAGACGACAGTAAACCAGGCTGTGGCGTCAGTCACCGCCCTTGCTACGGGCTCGGCTCCACGTCCTTCGCCTGCTGCTGGGAGTCAACATGCAGGGTTTTACTCTGAGAATTACGTCAACAATCTGAAGCGTAAGCATCAGTCGGAACGTGACCGTATCAAACAGGTCGCAGTTCAGCATGGTGTGCCCCTCGAAGTGTTTCGTCCTTCGCAGTCAAATACAGACCCCTCACCGCCTGTTCAAACCGCTGGTTCAAACCAGGCTAGCGGTCGACATCGTGGTTCTCGGCGTGGAAAGCTGCCTCGTCCAGATATTTCGATGGCTGCTACGGGCCCCTCAGCTCCGACTTCGTCTGGAGCCCCCGAGGCCAACCAGGTCGTGGCGTTCATTGCTTCCGTACCTGACGACCCGGCGGCTCCCCCGGACTTCACCACTTCCTTTTCGCCACATCAGGACGAATATCCTGATGCAGACGATTTGGACTGGG
>JAJTFM010000012.1 GCA_021298575.1 Saprospiraceae bacterium
ATGACTGAGCGAGAGCCAGATTCACGATAACCGTACCGGTAGTCGGGTTCGGGCTTACGGTGAAAGACTGAACAGAAGCAGGATCAACAGTTCCCACAGTTACCTGAACCGTGACAACATCTTCCAGTGCGCATCCGCTTACATCATTTACTGTGCAGGTGTATGTACCGGCAGGTACTCCGGAGAGATCCTGCGTGGTAGCACCGTTGCTCCAGTCGTAAGTGTAGAAAGAGTCATCGCCGAGCAGAGAACCCAGACCACCACCCGGAGTCAGGTTGACAGCGCCGCTTGATGTAGTAGCTGTAGCTGTGATATCGTCGAGCAGCGGGAGCATAAGAACCTGTGTGGAGGCGCCTACGAAGAAGCAGCCACCGGAAGGATCCACGTTGTTGATGTTTGAACCGAGGGTTGGATCAACCAGCGTACCACCACCCAGTACAACTGGAGTGAGGTAGTAAACACCGGCCGGGAAGATGGAACCATCGTTCACAAGACCAACGGTAAACGTAGCGTTCAGGAAGCCTGTGCTGCCGAGGAAAGAGGCATCATCGGAAGGCCATGTATCAGAAGGAATCGGACCGGAAGAGAGGGCCCATGCCATACCTGCGATCGGGCCTTCAGTCGGAAGAATAAAGCTTGCCTCATCGAGTGTGATGAGATCTGCGAGCTGAGCTTCGAAGCAAAGGAACGGATTCGGAACAGCGTAGGAGCCAACAGCACCGTCAGCACATGTAACGCTGGCAATTTGAGTTACTTCGATGCAAAACTGACCAGTTGCCACAGTGCCACTGAAGTTGAAACCGTCAATGAGCATGTAGTACGTCTGGCCATTTTCTGTTTCAACATCAACGCCAGAGCGCCAATCTGGATCACCAGTTGCGAACAGATCATCATTACAAACTACCTCAGTGAGGTTTGTGCAGTCGTCGCCTGCATAAACCAGCATCTGGGTATCGCCCGGATCCTGCTGCTGAGTACCGATATAGTTGGTAGCATTGCAAGGTACCGTTTCAATGTGGTAGGCATTTCCATTACCGATGAAAGTGTACCACATGGAGTTATCTACGATATCGGCACCGCTTGCTTCATTCCAGCAGTCAACTACCGGGTCAGAAGCAGATGCAGTGGCGGAAGTGTTGTCGTACAGACCGGAAGTCTGGGAAACACCAGGTGCACCGACCATCAGTCCGTTGATATCAACAGCTGATTCGCAGAAGTCAACATTGTAAACAACAGGAGGCAGAGAAACATATTCAACATCATCGGTATAGTACGTGCTTACGTTATTTGTGCCATAGAAATCAATACCCCCGAGGTTGTTCGGGTAAGGTATGATCGCAACGAAATTGTTGTTGACCCAAAGTTTCAGTGTGTTATTATCCAGGTCAATCTCGTGACGAACTTCGAACCACTGTGCATTCGGGTAAGTGAAATCTGCCAGAGAAGCACCTGCGCCGATCTGGATGTTACCAGCGCCGTTATTGCTGAAGAATACGTCGAGGTTCCATGAGCCAGCGCCGATAGGCACTACGTTCTGGATGTTGTAGTAAGCATTTTTGCCATTGGGAACGTAGAACTTCCATTTCAGGCTGTAGCGGCCGGTTGTTTTGTTACCGAGGTTCAGCACTACGTCCTGCGGACCACCGGAAGCAGCTGTGCTGTTGATTTTCATGGATTTGGTAGGCGAGCTGGCCTGTTCCAGAGATACGATACCGTCTTCAGCCGTACCTTCGGTGCCACTCCAGGTTGTCCACCAGGTAGCCTGTGGACCCAGTTTCTGGGTAGTGAGGTAGTTATCGAAGTTGTCGCAGATGATAGAACTCGGATTCAGGTTGCAAGGAACCACGCACGGGTCGCAGGATGAATAGCAGATTGCAGGCAGAGAAATGTCGGTATTTCCGACAGTTACACTGCGGTTGTATCCGCCAAAGCCATCGCTAACGCCGCAAGCCTGAGGAGCCTGTTCCCAGTTGTTCGGGCCGTTTTTGAACTTGTACTGGTAAGTCTGGCCTTCTGTGAGAAGCAGTGTAGCACCCCAGATGCCGTTACCCTGATTTACCAGCGGAATGTCGGACCAGTTGGAGAAAGAGCCAGCGATGCGGGCACCAGCCGGATCAACGTTCTGGAGCAGCATGTTTACCTTGAAGGATACATTTACTACTGCAGGGGCGTATTCGTACAGTTCCACATCGTCCACTTTCCAGTAGTACTCGAATTCACCGTTGTAGCGGAACTGAATCCACACGTTGGATGCGCCGTCGGCTTCCGGAATAGCGAGGTCAATGTAACCTTGATACACCTGCGGATTACCGGATGTTTCTGCAACGAGTTCATCAAATTCGGAAACGCTGTGGTACGTGAAGTTTGTACCATCTGTGCTGATACCGATGTTTGCTACGTCGCCACCTGTGAATGTGCGGTAGTAGGTGTAGAACTTCAGGTGAACATTGGATTTGCCGGAGCAGTTCACCGGAGCGGTGATGTTAGTGATAGTAACATCATGCGGGAAACCTTCTCCGTTAGAATCGGAGTCGAACCACATGTAGCCGGTAGCAGCCGTAGGTGCTGAGAAATCGCCGGGGCTCCAGTTACCTGCAGCCAGGTCGGTAGTCCAGGACCAGATAATCGAACCGGTGTTGATACCGCCGTTCTCCCAGGTAGTCAGGGATTCGACTTCGTCGGAAAACGACTCCGTCCAGAACGGGGTTTGAGCAAAAGATACCTGGAAACCGGCTGCCAGCATAAGGGCAAGCAGCATGTTTCTGAGTGTTATCGTTTTTGTCATGAGAATAAGAAGTTTGGTTAACAGTTTCAGACAATACTGATTTTCTCTGCCAAAATTCCAAAAAAGAATCGGTTCCGTGCGGGCTTTTGCCCCGGAATTTTGTAATTCGACTATTTTTTGCGAAAAAAGTGCTCTTAATGTATATATTACGGGTGTTTTTACCAAAAATAATAATCAAAACAGCTGTACAGACAGCGTCGGGATTTTCTGCTAAATATTCAGATAGTGCATCAGAGCATCGTATCTGTCGCGCATGATATCACCCTTTTCCAGGCCGCCAAAAGTTTCCTTGATGCTATAGCCATGCCTTTCGAGGGAAGCAATGGCTCTGGAAATATCTATCCGGTTGAGTTTCAGTGTCAGTTCCATTTGCTCATGGTCTGGTTCTGAAGTGACGAATGTGCTGAGTATTTTTATTCCTTCTTCTTCAATAATACGTGCCAGGTTTCCGAGCGAGTAGTCTCTTATGGGCATTTCAAGTACGAGCACGGCGCCCTCTCCCGTGAATGATGCTGTATGTGAAAAGTAGCGGAGCAGGTCGTTCTGGGCTATTACGCCCAGGTAATTACTTTCAATATCTATGACGGGAATGAGCGTCAGCCGCTGTTCTCCCATCAGACGAATCACGCCGAATACGTGTTCATTTTCAAGTACGGCGGCCTTTTTCAGGTGAGCGGGATCATATTCGCCAATGGGATCTGAAATTTTATGATTGAACACATCTTCTTCAGATAGAATGCCCAGCAATTTTCCGTCCTGAACAACGGGCAGGTGCTTCACATGAAAGTCGCTGAGCAGGTGAAAGGCATCTCTTCCTGTGTGCTTCGTTGTGAGTGGCGGGATATCGCGTGCAATAAGTTTCCTTGCTGTCATGGTTACGAGATTAAACGCGTCTTCGGTGTATCTTGTTTCCGCGCCGGGGCAAATATGTGTCCAATTAACGGAATTGCCAACAAGAGCAGTTAAATAATAACTTTGCACGCAAAAACAGCCTCATGCACTATGCCTCCCAGCGCGCTCTTTTCCTGCAGCACGTAGCCCAGACGTCACCCGCCCCGCTGGCACTCGAGATCGAGTCAGCCAGTGGCTGCTGGCTGCACGATATATCGGGCAGGAAGTATCTCGATCTGATTGCAGGAATTGGCCCCAGTGTGCTGGGGCACCGGCATCCGCATGTACTGGAAGCGGTACTGCAACAAACCGGTCAGTACTGGCATACACTGGTTTACGGGGAATATGTGTTGTCGCCGCAGGTCAAACTGGCGGAGCGACTCGCTTCCGTGTTGCCCGGACTTGACTCTGTATTTTTTGTCAATTCGGGTGCCGAAGCAACGGAGGGCGCTATGAAGCTGGCCAAGCGCGCCACAGGGCGACCGCATTTTGTGGCCTGCCGGAATGCCTATCACGGCAGTACACAGGGTGCTGCCAGCCTGATGTCGCCCGACGACTTTACGAGGGCTTTTTATCCGCTCCTGCCGGGTGTGTTTCACATCAATTTTAACGAAACTGCCGGATTTGAACTGATTGATGACCGCGTGGCGGCAGTGATCGTGGAAACGGTTCAGGGCGAGGCCGGCGTGATTCCGCCGGATGCCGGGTGGCTGCAGGCGCTCAGACGTCGTTGCAGCGAGACGGGTGCTCTGCTCATTCTCGACGAAATTCAGGCAGGAATGGGTCGAACGGGTACGCTTTTTGCCTTTGAACAGTACGGAATTGTGCCCGATATACTCCTGTTGGCCAAGGGCCTGGGTGGCGGGATGCCGCTCGGTGCGTTTATCGCCCCCAAAAGTCTGATGCAACTGCTCACACACGATCCGGTTCTGGGCCATATCACCACCTTCGGCGGTCACCCGGTGTCGGCAGCTGCCGGACTGGCTACCCTCGAAGTACTGCTGGACACCGATCTGGTATCACTTGCGAAGCGAAAGGGCGACCTGTTCAGAAACCAGCTGAACCACCCGGAAATAAGGGAAATCCGGCAAGCGGGCCTTTGGCTGGGTGTTGACGTCGGATCATTCGAACGGGTACAGAAAATAATCGCGCACTGCCTGCACGAAGGCGTGGTAACCGACTGGTTTCTTTTCAACAATTGTACCCTGCGCATTGCCCCTCCCCTTATCATCAGCGAGGAAGAAATATCCCTGGCCTGCTCGGTGATAAACGCAGCCAGGGTGTAATCAGAAATGGAAATCCCAACTGAATACGATGTAAGGCGTCACGGCACGCACCGACGAGCGGGTTTCGTAAAAATACCAGGCATTGCTTCTTCCGAAAGAGTCGGATAAGAGGAGGTTCATGGCTGAAAGTATCAACGTACTCCTCCAGGCAGGTACTTCTCTTGACAGTGTTCCGGATAATCCGTAGTTTACGTCCATGGGTGCACCCGATAACCGGGCCCCTGTTTGAAACACGTCGAGTTTGAGGTTCGTTTTGGCGTCGGGTTTTATGTGTATGCGCACGGTGGAAAACAGGTTGTTGCCACCGACTTTAACACCCGTTTCGCCTGTTGCACCGAAAGATGTCCACTGCATACTCAGGACTGCATTAAACCAGCCGTCGAATGCACTGCCGTATTTGAAGGTTATGCTTTTTTGTTCATTCAGAAAAAGAGCAGAAGAAACATCATTTACCGCAGCATATGAACCGATTTTCATCCACATGGCCGACACTTCAAATCTCGAACTCATCGCGGGGACGAATCTGAAAACCGAACCATTCAGAGCGGTACTGTTGGAGGTGACGGGTCTGTATATATTTCTCAGGAAAAAATCTGGATTAATCTGGTATCCGGAACCGGTCACATTTGAATTTACACCGGTGCCCAGGCTTGCGCTCCACCCATAAAACTTGCGTGCGTTGTGATAGTTGTATGAAATATCCGCATTTTGCTGATTAACGACGGCTATTTGAGGCAGCCCGCGATTAAACGTCTGATAATCCGAAACGATGTATCCAGGCAGGTAATCTGTTGCTCCCGACAGTACCGGGGTAAAACCATAACGCACACTGATATAGTGCCACCGACTGATAAAATAGGTAACTTTTACAGCAGACTCGGTGGTCACCTGCTTTTTTTGCTGTAATACGAAACCTGAATCGCGCAATATGGCCTGCAGCAAGCCCGGGTTTGCATTTATTCTGAACTGCCAGTTGCCGGCAGAGCGTGCAACCCGAAAGCCTGTGCGATACGTTGTTGTCCGGAGGCCAATATCATTCCGGAAATCGGTGTCGGGTACGGTCATTTCATTGCTTTGGCCCAAAAGCCCGACTGACGAGTTAATCCGGGCAAGTGCCTGTCCTGCATCGGCAGTCAGTTCCAGATTCCAGCCGGACCGGACCGTCAGGAAGCGCAGATTAAGCGCATTGGCGGACTGACGCAACAGTGATGGCTGTTTGAGGCCGGTGAAACTGGAATCTGTGTGAAAAAGGGTAAAATATCGGTTATAGGTGGAATTAAACGTCTGTTGTTCTTCCAATTGAGCCGCCCGGGCGATTACCTGAAGGATACTCTTACTGTTCACCTTGTAACTGTAATCGGCGGCTGCGAAACCTTGCCTGGTATGGTTGTCGGGGTTTTGATCAACGTGCAGTGTATCGGCAGGTGTTGTACTTCTGTCCAGAGAGAAATAGTCGTTTAACGGATCGGAACGATACTGCAGAAAAAACTGGAGAGACTGTCGCTGATTGGGAGCGGAGTAATTCAGGTCGGCCTGAATATTGGAAGAGGAAGCTTTTTTGGCGGTTCGGGTATTTTCCGAGAGTCGCTGAATCAGAGAGCCTGCGCGGTAAATCGCGATTCTGTCGGCCTCCTGTTTCAGCGATTCAGCCCCTGTCCAGCCTGTCAGTTTCAGTTTCGTTTTCGGGTTCACGGGAACAGTGTAGCCTCCGAAAACCAGCGCTGATTTGTTTTCTACACTGAAAGCTGCGGGCATACCGGCATATTCCAGGGATTGTCCTGCATAGAGCGATTCTTTGACAAGCGGATTGTCTGTATATTTTATACCATCGAAGTCGGGCAACCGGATAATCGAAGCACCGGTTGATTCCAGCGCGTTATTCCCTGTGTTATTGGTATTTCCAAGGATATATGACTTGCTCTTCTTTGTTATTGAAATCAGGTTGATATGCGTTTGTCCGCGTGCGCGACCTCCAAAGCCGGCGCCAGTTGTGGTGCTTCCGGATATTTTATATTTTTTGTCTTCCCGTATGGTCAGATTAAGCACCATTCGCTCTGACTCACTGATTCCTTTGAACAGCGGATTATCCTGATAGCGATCAATAGCCTGAATTTTATCTATCATATCTGCCCGGATATTTCTGGTACCTATCGTGTAGTTTTGGTTAAACAGGTCGTCGCCCTCAATCATCACTTTTTCTACGGATTTTCCGCCGACCGTGATGCGGCCATTGTTATCCACCTGAATACCGGGAATTTTTTTCAGCAGGTCTTCCACTGAAAATTCGGTGCTGTCTGAAAATGCCCTGGCGCTATATTCTGTGGTATCCGACCTGACGACTACGGGCAGTGCTTCTGCCCTGATGACTATTTCATTCAGCGCACCTGCGCTCAGACGAATAGTCAGGGATGACATATTGTTGCCGGAGAGCTTCATGCGAAACGGGTTATATCCGAGCGATCTGACATACAGCGTTGGTGTGTCGCAACCTGACAGCTCTGGCTTCAGAGAGAAGTTTCCGGACTGATCGGTGTTGCAGAATGCCAGAACGCGGTCATCGTTACAGGATCTGACGATGACGCTGGCCATTTCAACTGGTTGACTGAGGCTGTCGAGTACCCGACCCGAGATAACAGCCTGGGCATTTGTATATACAGGGAGTATCCATGCTGTGAGATACAGCAGGATTTTGAGCCCCGGCGTCATTGTTCAATCATTTCGAGAGAACTGATTCTGAGCTGGATTCCCTGTGCCTGGGATGATTTGATCAGATTCTTGTCGAACGCTTCTTTTTCTTCTCTGAATGTGCCGTAATCAAGTCCCGTGGCAAACCCGTCGGGAGGTATAATGGACGAGTTGATATTTTTTGACAGAACCAGTTCCTTGAAGAGAAACTGTACTTTTCCATCGGTTGATTTGGCTTCGAGGATGAGGCCGGGCAGACCGCCCTGTTTGTCGCCCCGGATGGTTACCGGGAAAACGTATTCCGGGTCGCTGTAGGTGGAATCAGGTCGTACAACCTCGCTGTGAATAAACAGCGAGCCGGAGGTATTGAAAAGCAGGACGCAGGTGCCATTTTTATCAGTTTCACCGGAAAGAGAAACCGACCGCAGGTATGCGGCATACCCGATGGGCCTGGAAATATCGGACTGGGCAGCCAACGGCGTCAGGAGGTACAGCAGAATTACGGGAATAAAGCAGATTTTCATGGTATTGAGTTTTAGATTTGAAAATAAATAATACATTGTTTGGCAAGGATACTGATTTTTTTTTTTAAATTCGAAAAAAATATATAAGTAAAATTTGTGTTTATCAAACACACACGGATAAAGCAGAGGCCGTCTCACACACACTGAAGTTGTGAGACGGCCCCTGCTTTATATCGAATGAAAAGGATGTTTTGTATATGTACCGGACTGTCGAAAAGTCGCTTTCAGGCTGATAAGCCACAGGTCATCCGGTTAACATAAAACATCTGCCACGTTACGCAATACTCCAGTTTACAGGAACAGCGAGTACCGGAACATGTGAGTGGTTGACGGTATCTTCTGTGATGCTGCCAAATACGACATGGGATATGCCTTTCCGCTGATGCGTGGCCATCACAATCAGATCAGCTTTTACCTGATCCGAGAATCCGAGTATGGTAGTATCCTCAAAGAAGGATTCTGTAGTAATGATTGCTTCGGATGCATTGAGACCAGCCTTTTGGGCCAGTGCATTTTTCAGATCTTCTGCTGAGGAGTCTGTTTCCAGCGCCGATGGATTATTCATGTACAGTATCTGCACGGTGAATCCGAAGATATTCTGCCATTCTGCCAGAAAGCGGAATGTAGTGAGCTGGTCGTCTTTCAGTGTAGTAGGCAGCAACACCGTTTTGGGTCTGAATTTTTCTGCGCCCGCAGGTACAGCAAGCACCGGGCAGGGGGCGGTACGGATAACCTTTTCTGTATTGGAGCCCAGCAGAAACTCGTTCAGTCCGGAGGCTCCCCTGGTTCCCATGACGACCAGATCAACGCCGTCTTCTTCAGCAACGTTTTTGATGGTACTGTGCAGGTAACCGTCGCCAACCCTGGTCTGGATTTCCAGCCCGGCGTACTCGGGATTGCCAAGTAATTCCGTCATGATGCGTTCGAGTCCGGCACCCGCGGTTTCGTCGTAGTTATTGTCTTCAACGGTGTAACCGGATGCAGGGGAGAACTCCGACAGGGGCGCAGCATACACGGAAGCCACATTCACATGGAGCAGTTCGAGTACGGCACCGCTTTTGCGGGCTACTTCGGCGGCTACAAAAAGGGCGTTTTCGGCGTTATCGGAGAAATCAACGGGGACAAGTATTTTTTTCATAGAGCGGTGCAGTTTGGTGATTCGCACTGCAAAATTGCAGGTGAAACAACTGCTGCCTTATGACGGTGGTTATAATTCCAAATGATGCTCGTCAGGAGGTCGTTCTTAATCAACATAGAACCACTGGATACCGAAAAACCCGTTTTGGGTTGAAACAGTCAGTTCTTCGCCTTCACCATACTCCTCGTACTGATCGGATGAAACAAAAATTTCCTCTTTTTCTGTACGGGGCCCCCAGGGTGAAAGTTCGAGGTAATACGAGGTGGTTTTTCCGCTACTGATACGTTTCCCTGTCACAATAGCCCGGTACTCCACCGGTGCTGACCGGTCTAGGGCTGCATTCAGGGCAGTGACCGTACCATAGCTGTATGCCAGAAAAAAAGCTGCGATGACAGCGGCTTCCACATAATGGACGGGTTTGCTGAACCGGAATCCGGACCTGCCGGAGAAAACGACGATCAGCAGTACACCCAATACTGGCAATGCTACACGCCAGGCGCTGCCATATTCGATCAGCTCGTAGTCAAGAATCGAGCGCAGGCATATGCTCATACAGGGGAAAAGCAGCGCGAAAAACACGTGAGGAAGAACACTGTATTTTCTTTCGTTATAGCGAATCAGGCCGCCCGACCATTTTACTGCCGCCACGACTGCCAGCGGAGTGAGTATGACCCCTGTCAGTGCCAATACTTGCATAACCAGGATAGCGGTGACATTCAGTACCCGGACCACCTTTACGGCTTTTCCGAGTCTGGTTTCCCGTTCTTCCTGCGACCATCCCGAACTGAAACTGATAATATCGTCGTCTTCCTGTGAGGCATTTTCCAGGTCCAGATCCGGGTAGCGATCAGCCAGCCACTGAACAATCTCGTGACTGTCGGCGTAGGACAGACTGATTTTTATTTTTTTCCTGTTTCGATTTACAGGTTTGATGGTGATATAGCGGTCATCAACGGTGAAGCCCAGAATTTCATTGAACAGCAGTTCCCGGCGAAAGATGACACTGACTGCATATACCCTGTCTTCGTCAATGACAAAACGGCCGTTGAACACATCTATAATACCAGCCACACCCGTCAGTACCAGTACTGCTGCCATCGGTCCGAAGAGCCAGTATGTTTCTGCGAGAAACGGGTCGAGGGGGCCGGGCAGGAGCGGCTGAATGAGCATCCAGCCGAACAGGGCTATCAGCAGTGGTGCACCCACGAGGATGATGGCGGCGTAAGGGCGCGAGATCCGATAAGTTTTCATGCTATTTATCCCTGTTGAATACAAAAAACATCTCCACGTCACCTTTATTATGCACAGAGAATGACCCCCTGTTTTCCACGCGGTACAGGTGACTGACAGCCCCGGCAGTGGTGGCCGAAATATTCACTTTGCCATGTTCGCCGTGCTCTTCCAGTCGGGCGGCAAGATTGACGGCATCTCCCCAGATATCATAGGCGAATTTATTTTTGCCTATGACACCGGCAACCACCTGTCCTGTATGAATACCGATACGCATTTGCCGGAGCAGTGCGTTGGGGTTTTGGCGATTTCTGTTTTCGAGCCAGTCAATCATTTCAAAAGCGGCCCTAACGGCATCCGTCGGGTGCGTATCGTTGACAACGGGCAGTCCGCCCGCGCACATGTACGCGTCGCCGATTGTTTTTATCTTTTCGAGCCTGTGGCGCTCGCAAATTTCATCGAAAGCGAGAAAACACTCATTCAGTTCGTCAATAATCTGGCCGGGAGTCAGTTGCGTGGAGAGCCGGGTGAAATTGATAAAGTCGGTGAACAGCACAGTAACCGACTGGTACAGTTTGGGGCGTGCCTGTCCGTTTTCCTTGAGTTCCCGGGCTATTTCTTCGGGCAGGATATTGAGCAGCAGGCCTTCGCTTTTGTGCCTTTCCTCTTCGATTTCCCTGTTTTGTTCCTGAATCTGCCGGTTCTGGTTTTTCAATCGCTGACCTGTTTGTCTTGACAGCCACCAGCCGACGAGCAGGAGTGCGACGATGATAGCGCCGAGGGCGCCCAGCCCGGTTACGAAAGCCCGGAAGCTGGCATCTTTTTGGCGCTGATATTCCTGTTCCTGCTGTACACGGTAGAGTTCCTGTGCCCGGCGCGTGCTGTCGGCCATATTTTGAGCGCGCTCTATGGTTTCCTTTTGTCTGAGTTCAGCGATCAGGCGTGTTTGCTTTTCGGCAGCCAGCTGCTGGGCAGCCAGCTTTGACTCCTGTCTGGAGCGCAGCACTTCCAGACTTTGTTGCCGGAGCTTGGCCTGGTCGGCATCTTTTTGTGCGGCCAGCAGTTGCAGCTGATTTTCCTTTTCGCGGGTTTCGAGTTCCAGATTTTTATTGAGCAGCGACAGTTTTTCACTTTCGAACTGTAGTTGCGACAACTCCAGATCCTTGAAATTTTGCCGGGCAATCAGAAATTTGATTTGTCCTTCGGCTTCGGAGAGCAGGGCTCGCTGCTGGCTGAGCTGCATTTCGCGGGCCCGTTCTTCCGTCCTGACCGCATCGAGAATATTCAGGTATTCTTTGTAGTTATTAAAAGCCTTTTCAAACTCGTACAATTCGTGGTAGAGATCGGCAGCCGTTCGGTAAGCTTCTGCGAGCACGCGTTGCTGGCGGGTATCCTGTGCATATCTGACCGCCAGATCATTGTGTGACAAGGCGTTGTAAAAATCACCATTACTGAAATAGACCGTCGCGAGCAGGTGTTCCAGGTTTGCCATGGCAGCGAAGTCCTTCCGGCTCACCAGAATATCCCTCGCTTTCAGCAGATATTCGATACCTTCCCTGGTTTGTCCGGTGTTGTGCAGTGCGATACCGATATTGGCGAACAGAATTTCGTTATAGTCGCAATCAATAAATTTACACTGTAGTTCTGCTTTTCTGAAGTATTCGAGCGCGGTTTCATAGTCGCGCAGCGTGGCATACTGCCGGCCCAGGTTGTTATAAAGCAGCGATTGTTCGATAGTTGTGCCCGATCGCTCAATGATATCCTTGATACGCAGGTAGAAGTACAGACTTTTACCCGAGTTTCCGCTCTGGTCGTAGGCCGCTGCCTGTTTCTGATAAATTCTGGTCTGACAGGGAAGATTGTAAGATTCCCGGCATGCAGCAATCAGTTGCTGGTAAATACTGTCGGCGCTGTCGAACTGCAGATTATTCAGGCTGGCGTCGGCGGCCTTTTCCAGTATTTCGGGGTTATCTGGGGTTGATTTAAGTACCTGATCGTAGTATCTTCTTGCCGATCCGTACATTTTTTCCCGAAAGAAAAGATCACCGAGCGCCATTTGCACTGTAGTGAGAGTTTCCTTGTTACCCTTTGTTTCCAGTTTGGCTTCTGCTTCCAGGTAATACTGGAGCGCTTCGGACGTTCTGCCTTGCCGGGCGAACAGCTCGGCAAGGCGGATACAGGCGCGGATGACACCTCCGTCGTACCGGACGCTGCGTGCCATGGAAAGGCTCCTTCCGGCGAGTTGTTCAATTTCTGAATCGCTGGCGGAGGCAGCGGCTCGTCGGAGCAGCGTTTCCACCTCTTCGGTTGTGCGTTCGATTTCCTCCTGTTCCTGAGCCAGGCAGGGGGTTAGGGCCGACAGCATTGCGGCGAAGACGATCAGGCGGGATATTTTCACATCAGGCGCTTATAATTGGGGTCAAAGAAACGAAAAAAGGCATTTATTATGCAAGATCCATTTCAATCTGTCGGCGGTTGAGGTCAACACTGACCACCCTGACATTTACCCGGTCTCCCATCCTGATTTGTTTTTTGTAGCGTCGTCCGGTAGCGCTCAGGTTTCCGGGGTCTATGGTGTATGTATCTTCGAGATACCGGAATTCCACCAGGCCCTCGGACCTTGAGTCGGGGAGTTCGACAAAGAAACCCCTGTCAATGATTCCGCTCACGATACCTTCGAACACATCGCCGACATGTTTTTTCAGGAATTCTGCCTGTTTGTATTTGATACTTTCCCGTTCTGCATCGGCTGCCTTTTTTTCCTGGCTACTGATGTGTTTGCACTGTTCTTCGAGTTTCGCCTTATCCACGCGGTAAGTACGCCCGTCGAGATTTTGTTCGAGGATCCGGTGGGCCAGAACATCGGAGTAACGGCGGATGGGAGAGGTGAAGTGGGAGTAGTGCGTGAAACCAAGGCCGTAGTGCCCAATATTGTCGGATGAGTAGACCGCCTTGGCCATGGTTCTGATTGCCAGTGGTTCGAGGATTTTGAGGCGATCGTCTTTCCGTGCCGCCACCATCAGATTATTAAAGGATTCGGCGATCTGTTTTGGTGTATCCACCTTCATGGCGTGCCCCATTTCGGCAGCGAACCGTGCGAATTCGGTTATTTTGCTCATATCGGGGAGGTCGTGCACGCGGAAGATGAAAGGTATTTCCCTGCCCTCCTGATTTTGAGGTGATTCAGTGTCGCCTTTTTTGGGTTTGAGGGGCGGGTGCATATACAGGGCTACTTCTTTGTTTGCCAGCAACATGAAATCCTCGATAAGGAGGTGAGCATCCTTGCGTTCCTTCACATAAGCCTCTACGGGTACGCCGTCTTCATCGAGGCGGAAGCGGACCTCATCGGTTTCGAAGCCGATTGCACCGTTCTTTTCCCGTTCCTTCCTCATTTTTCCGGCTATTCTGTGCAGATCGAAGAGCGCCTTTTCCAGTTCGCCGAAGAGCGGGTGCTTTTTCAGTTCGGGTGCCGGTTTTTTATCCAGCACGGTTTGAGCTTCCTCGTATGAAAATCACTGTTTTTCCGAACCAGCGTTTAACCAGTTTATCACTGGAATCGAATTCGAATACTGCCGAGAAAGTGAGACGATCCTGTTCCGGGACCAGTGAGCACAGGTTATTGGAGAGTTTTTCGGGCAGCATGGGATTACACCGGTCTACGAGATAGACCGAGGTGCTTCTGGCGAATGCCTCCTTGTCCATCGGGGATCCGGGTTTCAGGTAGTGTGTTACATCTGCGATGTGTACACCTACCTCCAGATTTCCGTTTTCGAGTTTACGTACACTGAGTGCGTCGTCGAAGTCTTTGGCGTCTTCCGGGTCAATAGTAAAGGTGAGGATATCGCGAAAATCGCGTCTCATTTCAATTTCCTGAGGAGAAATGGTATCGGGGATACGAGCGGCTTCGGCTTCAGCTTCTTCGGTATGCTGAAGCGGGAACCCGTAGTTGATGAGAATCTTCTTCATTTCGAAGTCGTTCCCCCCTATTGTTCCGAGTACCTGTGTTACTTTTCCGATGGGCACCCTTCCTTTTCCTTCCTGCCAGTCAGTGATGGCCACGACCACCTTGTCACCATCGGCAGCTTTACCGCAGGCTTCGAGGGGTACATATATATCTGTCTGGATATTCGGGTTATCGGGCAGGAACATGGCGTACTTCCTGCTGAATTTGATGGTACCCAGGAAAATCTCATTAGCGCGTTTGAGAACCAGAAGAATCTCTCCTTCCGGTTTTCGGGCGGGCATACCGCGTCTGCGGGCGGGCGGAGGCGGGAACAACAGTACCTGTACCGTATCACCGTTCATTGCACCGTTTGTATGTTTTTGAGGCACATAAACGTCGGAATCCATCTGGTCGGATATGATGTAGGCAGCACCGGTGCGGGTCATATCCACCCTGCCTTCAATCACCTTTCTGTTTTTTGACTGGCTGACTGGCTGTTTTTCGCGGACAGGTATTTCGGGCCGGATTCTTTCCTCCCTGATAGCGGGAGATTTAACAGGTTCATCATCCTCTTCGGAGACAAATTTGTCGATTGCTATACCGTATCTGTTGAGGGAGTATTCGGTGACGGAGCCCAGTTTGGCCAGTTGTTGCAGGGCATATTCTGCAGCGTCCCTGTTATTTTCGACATGCAGTTCATGGATGATTTGCTGCGGCGCGTATTGTTTTTTGGGTCGTTGCAGCAGGAATCGGAGAATTTCAATTTGTAATTCCCGGGCGGTCAGCTTTTTGCCGCCGTGTTTTTTCTTTTTAGACATTTCCGTGTGGATTAGCGTTTTTCAACGCAATTTACGAGATATTTTTGAAATAAGGGAGTTTTTACATCCCTGATGACCTTGTTGTATATATCAACACTGATAATCACTTCAACTGAAACATATTTTATATGGTAAAGGTTCCAAAAAGAAACCCGCATACGTTCCGACGGGATCGTATGCGGGTCTGTTTTCCGGTGTCAGTGCGTTTTACGCTCTTGGCTGACGGGCCAGATTTGTTTTGATTTTACCGGCACCTGCTTCACGCCAGATAGCCTTGGAAGAGGCTTTGGCGGCTTTGGTTTTTTCAGCGAGTTCCACAGCGTTAGGGGCACTGATGGTACCTCCGGAAACACAGAGCTCGGTGAATGCAACCTTTTCAGTTGTGCCGGGCTTGTTTACTTCACCGGTTTGCTTGTTTACCGATTTTTCCAGGATGCTTTTCACCTGTACGGCGCTGAGTTCGGGGTAGTAAGAGCGGAGGACTGCGGCTACGCCTGCAGCTGCCGGGCAGGCCATGGAAGTGCCGCTGGCATTGCCGTAGCCACCGTCGGGCACTGTGGAGTAGAGCTGAACACCCGGAGAGAAGAGGTCAACATTTTTCTTACCGTAGTTACTGAAGCGGGCTACGCGGCCTTCGCCGGTGCGGTAGTGCAGGGCACCGATTTCCATCCAGGTAGGTACGGATTTCTCTTTTTTGAAGAGGCCTCTTTTAACGGCCTTGTTATAACCGTCGTTGGGGAAATTGGTATCAGTGTCGTTGTTGGAGGCATCGTTACCGGCTGCGTGAACGAGGAGCACATCATGTTCTGCGGCATAGCGCATGGCAGCGTCCACGTAGTCTTGTTGTGGGCTGTAGCCTTTACCGAAAGACATATTGATGATACTGGCACCGTTATCAACAGCGTAGTAGATGGCGTTGGCAACGTCTTTGTCGCGTTCATCGCCATCGGGTACACAGCGAACCGTCATGATTTTTACATTGTCGGCCACACCGCGGATACCTGCTGCATTATTGCGGTTGGCGGCGATGATGCCGGCCACGTGCGTTCCGTGGAATGCATCCGGGCCTTCGTAATCGTTATTACCGTAGAAGCGGTTGCTTGTGTCATACGGGTCGTCGCCGACGATATCACGCGGGTTGAAGTTTGGATTCAGTTGGTACTCGAGCTGGTTGTAAACCTGTTCCGACATTTGTTTTTTGGCATCTTCAAGGTCTTTTCTGGATGCCATACCCTGTCCCATCATACGCTTTACCATTTCAACGGAGGCCTGAAGTTCGGCGTTACCGCTGACATTGACAGTTCCGAGTTCATCCTGAGTGAACTCCGTTTTTCCGAGTGCTTTTTCCACGGCATCGAAAGCGCTTTCGATAGGCTTCAGCTGCTCTGTTACCTTTTCCATCTGGCGCTGGGCGCCGGCTCTCTGGTCTTCGAAGGCCTCTTTCACGCCGAGATAGTATTCGTATTCCTTTTTGTCGGCACCGGACAGTGAGTTGGCATCCACGCTGGCGAATTTTTTACCGAGGCGAACATATTCGCGGGTGAGTTCCAGCGATTCGTGGTTGATGTTGCGGCCATCTTTACCACCGAGGAAATTCCACCCGTGGATATCGTCAATATAGCCGTTGTTATCATCATCTTTTCCGTTGCCCGGAATTTCGTTGGGGTTTGTCCACATAACGTCCTTGAGATCTTCATGATCCACTTCCACACCGGAATCGAGAACTGCTACGATGACTGTTTGTCCCTTTTTACCTTTTTGCTTGAGGCGCTGAAGCGCATCATCTCCACCGGTACCGTTTACGTTATCCTTTGATTGTTCGAGATTGAACCAATGCTCGGGCGCCTTCGACTGGGCAGTTGCCTGAACCACGGGCAGGCAAAGCGCTGCAACGGCGACAAGATTTTTAATGTTCATGTTTTGGTTGTGATGTTTGTGCTGTAAATATGATTCGTGCAGCCGGACTGGACTGCATCGGAGAAAACGATAATTTCCGTTCAAAATTACGTCAAAGTACCTGTTTCAGCCACTTTGAATAGACAAAACGCGAATAATCGGGTCTGTCTGTACCATTCAAGAGTTAAATATTACCAGTTTTTAACGACGATACCGTTATTTTCAAAAAAGTGTACAGACATATCGTTACCATCGAAAACAGCATATGAATTATGCCAAAGCCATTCACCAAGATTGATGTAGCGGCTTTTTCCGTTTTCCAGCAGCCAGTCAACTGGCAGGTGGCGGTGTCCGAAGATAAAGTAATCTGGTTCTGTTCCCTGTGATATTTTCCGGTTGCAGTACTGAAGCAACCATTCCTGAGGTTCACCCAGCCAGTTTCGTTCTTCAGGTGGAGTGGCCTCTCTGCTTTTCTTTGAGAAAAAAAATGCCAGTTTTGCCCCGATATCGGGGTGTAGCCATCCGAACAGCCAGCGGCTGATCGGGTGAGTAAACACTTTCTTCATGCGTTTGTAGCCGTAGTCGCCGGGACCGAGACCATCGCCGTGGCCCATGAAGAAAGATTTGCCGTTCAGGTTAACCACGACGGGGTTGTAGTGGACAGGAATTCCGAGTTCTTCTTCGAAGTAGCCGAACATCCACTGGTCATGGTTTCCAGTGAAAACTTCAATCCGGATACCGCGGTCGCGCAGTTCTGCGAGTTTTCCGAGTATCCTTGTGTAACCTTTCGGCACAACAGATTTGTATTCGAACCAGAATTCGAAAATATCCCCCACCAGATAAATGGCCGCGGCATCAGCAGAAACCATATTTAGCCACTTTACAATCAGCTTTTCACGTTCGCGGCTCGGAAGTCGCGCATCGGCGCCGAGATGAAAATCGGAAGCAAAGTAGATTCGGCGTATTTCGCCGGCTGGATCAGACTTGTTCTGTTCTGGCACTATATGCTGGTTTGTTGTGAATACCGGATACGTGTTTTCGCAACCGGGGTGAAGTCAGCCGACTCACGGCGGCAAAAATAGCGACGATATGTATGATTCGGATTGGTTATTTTTGCCCGACACACAACCAACCTCATACATTATGATTGTTGTAACAGGAGCTGCCGGGTTTATTGGATCCTGCATGGTAAAAAGGCTTAATGAGGCCGGATATACAGATTTGCTGGTGGTGGACGACTTTCTTCGTCACGACAAAAAACGCAATCTCGAAGGTAAAGAGTACCGGGGTACGGTTCATCGCATTCAGTTCATGCGGTGGCTGGAGCGCAATCACCTGGATGTGGATGCCATCCTGCACCTTGGTGCGCGTACCGACACGACCGAAATGCGTACGGATATTTTTGACGAACTCAATCTGGAGTATTCCCGTGCGCTCTGGATGCTTTGCTCGGGTTTCAATATCCCCTTGTATTACGCGAGCAGTGCTGCAACTTACGGCTTGGGAGAACTCGGTTTTTCTGACGATCACACCCTGATTCCTTTTTTAAAACCGCTTAACCCATACGGTCAGAGCAAGCAGGATTTTGACGTCTGGGCACTGGATATGGCTGGAGAAAAGGGACGGGGAGCAGGACAACCACCCGTCTGGGCGGGTTTCAAGTTCTTTAATGTGTATGGTCCCAACGAATATCACAAGGGAAGAATGGCCTCGGTTGTGATGCATACTGCCAGAAAAATCAAGGCTACGGGATCCATGCAGTTGTTTCGGTCGCACCGCCCCGACTACAAGGACGGGGAGCAGAGCCGCGACTTCATTTATGTGAAGGATGTGACCGACGTATTGCTTTATTTTCTGGAAAACAAGCCTGCCAGCGGCATTTACAATCTGGGTACGGGCAAGGCGCGTTCATTTCTTGACCTGGCCAATGCCACCTTCCACGCGCTGGGGCTTGAGCCCGACATCTCGTTTGTAGATACTCCGGAGGATATCAGAGACACCTACCAGTATTTCACTCAGGCGGAGATGGACAAAATCAGAGCGGCTGGCTACCAGGAGCCTTTCCATGGCCTGGAAGCCGGTATAGAGGACTACGTACAGCGGTATCTGGCCCATGACGAAGCCATCTACTGATTAAAGATTCAGCCAGTAAACGAATTTCAGGACAATCGCCTTGTTTTTGGGCGACAGAAACCGCACCGCCGAGTCTGTTATTGACTGGGCAAACGAGTTGTCTGTATAAACCAGAAACACATCGGATGCCGGGGCAAAGCGCCATTGAACCCGTGTATTTATGTTAAAATTGTTTGATTGTGTGTTGTACTGAAAAAATCCGCTCAGGAACAAATCTCTCCGGAAAGACACTTCAAACCTCGGGCCTATGAGCCATATATCGGCACTGGCATAAGGTTCGGGCAGGCGGATCCGGCTGTAGTTAACAGAGAGGGTAAGCAGACCTATTGGTTGCCGTCTGTACGACAGCTGACCATCGAGTGCGAGAATACTTCCGGAAAAGAACTGTCCGGCCTGAATAGAGAAATTCCCCTGAAGATCAGTGGATGTTCCCGAGGAGTACTCGGTACCTACGCCGCGGGTCGGGTAAGCACCTACTGGCAGCGGCAGCGTTCCCGGTTTGTACAGATTTGTCGGATCGAAAGGTTCGAACAGATAAACAAATTCGCTGTATCCGCCGACATTCCAGTATGACTGGTCTCTGAATCGGGCGCCGCCATAGGCCCAGACACTGTGATCGGTCTGGAAACCGTTGAGCCCCAGTACCACATCGCCGTCCACATTGAAATAAAACTGCGTAACATGTTCAGATGCTTTTCCGCCCCGGGGGTAGAAATTAAAGCCAAATCCGGGGAAAAGGCTCTGAACACCTGGCCGGGGGACAAATCCTGCATCTGCATCGTAGGTGGAATCAATACGCTGGTATCCGAACCGGGCGTTAAAAAAGCGGTCTTCATACCCGAGGAAGCTGGCCAGCGTACCGCCTCTTTTCTCCGGATCGGGAGAAAAAGAGCGATGATAGTACCACTCCCCTTCCCATCGGTTATCCTTTGAGAACAGGTTATATTCCAGACCGGCCACCCGGTTCCAGGGTTGCCAGTCGGCCTTTTGCGATTCATTCAGTTTGTCGAGGCCGTTTTGCCGGTTCACCAGAATGGCGCTCACGGCACTTCTTCCGAATACCTTTTGTTGTACAGAAGCCACGGTGAAGTTGGATGCCGGAACCGCAGCGTTGTCATTCCAGGTCTTTTGCCGGGTTTGCATATTGAGCAATCCCACACGGAGGTTATCAGTTACCTTGCCGCTCAGGCGTACGCCACCCACGATGGGTATCCTTTCATTCTGACCTTTAACCGGGTTGTAGCCTAGTCCGATACGGCGGGAGAAGAATGGTCTGGTTCCGGGAAACCCGAACATGGAAAAAAGATCCCTGTTTTCCAGAAAAAACTGTCGCACTTCCGGGAAAAACAGTTCGAATCTGCTCAGGTTGGGTACCTGACGATCCACCTCTACCTGACTGAAGTCGGGGTTCAGCGTGAGATCGAGGTTGAGGCCCGAGGTGATAGCCACTTTCGCGTCGGCACCCACATTGCCTGAAATATCCCCTGAAACCTCTTCGAGACTCAGGTCGTTCGGCGATCGCTTGTAGTTGAGTGATGCATTACCGATGGCATAAGGAATGATACTGACGTTGGCACCTGATTTTGGTGGCGGAGTTTCCCACATGAGGCGGCCGGCGAAGGCGAGGTTCAGGGGGCTGAACTGGAACGGCACTGGTCGCCAGGAGCTTGTTTCAAACTCCTTCACCTTGGCGCGTACGAACTGAAGTTCCCAGGAGTTTTCGCCTTCTGCCACGGTGTATCGCAGTGTTTTGAAGGGGATGGCAATTTCCACTACCCAGCGGTCGTCGTAGTTCTGAACAGCCGAGTACCATTTATTATCCCACTCAAAAGACAGATTGGAGCCGTTATCTATGAGTGCTTCACGCTGAACATTGTAGGGGCTGATACCAAAAGCCATACCGTTCAGTCCGTCTTTGGCCGGACCAAGCAGGATGTTGAGTACGTCCGTGGTTCCGGGTCCGAAATCGCGGCGGAGACTTTGAATGGTATAATCACTCCTTTTCTGATAGCAAACGGCACCGAAGTACAGGAAATTATCGTCGAAAGTGGCATAGACTTCGGTCTGCCACTTTGAAAAAGCCGTATCGTTCGGAAAATTCAGCTTGAAATGGCTGGCAGCGGGATTATCTTTATTCCAGGAGGATTCATCCAGAAAACCATCCAGTTTAATATACCCCTCTGCCTTTCGCACATTCAGTCGAAATGCATCGGTCGGATCGCCGTTGGCGGACAGGGTTGAAAAAAGGGTACAGGAAAGAAACAGTACTAGGTAGAAATGCTTTGTCATGAAGGCCGTGTAAAATCGGTTGCAAAGGTACTTTCGAGCGTACGACAGAGAACAGGTTAACAAGTTGCTTTAGACTAAACAGCCAAATAATATACCATTCTCCATGTGATATGAGCAACACGAAGAAATATTACATACAGAATGATGTTATAACTGAAATAAAATCGCCTGAAAATGACAACTTCGGATGTCGGCGCAAAAAAACCGGTAACTTTGCGGGCCGGAAAATTCCGGTTGATCTCAAGTCATAATATCAACTGCTGACATGAAAAAACATAATTTCTCGGCCGGACCGGCCATTTTGCCGGCGCCGGTCATAAAAGAAGCAGCACGTGCTGTTGCCAACTACAATGGTATCGGGCTCAGCCTGCTGGAGTTGTCGCACCGCGGCACGGAGTTCACGGCTGTCATTGAGGAAGCCAACGCCCTGATGAAGGAAATCATCGGATTGCCCGAAGGTTATCATGTACTTTGGCTGACCGGTGGTGCGAGCACGCAGTTCTATCAGGTTCCGTTTAATCTTTTGAACGAAGATGAAACTGCAGCGTATCTTGATACGGGTACTTGGGCTAACAAGGCTATCAAAGAGGCGAAAGTCTTTGGAAAAATAGATGTGGTTGCTTCATCCAAAGAGCAGAATTACACATTCATACCCAAAAAGTACAAAGTGCCCGCTGATGCGCGGTACTTCCACATCACCAGTAATAATACTATTTTTGGCACCCAGTTGCACAAGTTCCCGAAATCACCGGTTCCGCTGGTATGCGATATGTCTTCCGACTTTCTGAGCAGGCCGTTCAATCCGGAGCCATTCGGACTGATATACGCCGGTGCGCAGAAAAATCTGGGTCCGGCCGGAACAACTGTTGTGATTGTTCGCGAGGATATGCTTGGGCATGTAAAGCGTCACCTGCCATCCATGACCGACTATCGCACGTTCATCAAGGAAAACTCTCTGTACAATACACCACCTGTATTCCCGATTTACGTGAGCATGCTGACTCTTCGCTGGATAAAGAAGAGTGGCGGACTGAAGGCCATGCACCGGAGAGCAAAGGCCCGTGCTACCGTGCTGTACAATGAAGTGGACAGGAATCCGCTTTTCCGGGGCACAACTGCTATTGAAGATCGTTCAACAATGAATGCCTGCTTTGTGATGGAGGAGAAGTATGCTGCGCTGGAGGGCCAGTTCATGAACCTGTGCAAGGAGAACGGCATTATCGGTCTGAAGGGCCACCGTTCTGTGGGTGGTTTCAGGGCGAGCATGTATAACGCCATGCCGAAGTCGAGCGTGGAAGTGCTCACCGGCCTGATGGCCGATTTTGCACAGAAGCACGGTTAGAGCATGTCCAGGATGGCGTCAAGTTCTTCAAATGATTTGACGCCAACTTTCTCTTCCTCCCCTCCGGTGACACTGATACCGGCCACGCCAAACGCCGATGCCAGCCAGCCCGGATGTTCGGGTCTGAAGTCGGCGTGCACAAACATGCTGTACTGTTCGAAGAGGTCAAGCCATTCGGCGGCATTGTTTTCCAGTATTTCCGTCCAGTTTTCTGTGCCGGAGAAATCGAGCAGGAAGTGGCTGACGAACGGGGCAGCGGACTCGATGATACCGGAGATCAAATGTACACCGGATTGTCCGTCGAGCCGCAGAATAGTTTCTGTTCCCGCCAGATCACCCAGTTCGCCGAGATGGCTGCCGACATTGATCTGTACGGCATCCAGTCCGAGGAAAGAGGCAGCTTCGGCTGCTACAGCAGGAGATGCCGTTCCGAATTCACCTATAATTTTCGGTCCTTCGAGCCATTCCTTGATAGCCTTCATGTAAATGGGATCGAGGTAGCCTTCGGTACCTTCTTCCAGATTAAACCCGATATAACTGGCGCCGCGGGCGGCAAAATAACGGGCATCAGTGAGGTTAGTTACCCGGGAGGCTTTGATCAGCATGGTTACAAGTTGTGATAAAATGAGCCTCAAAGTTAATTACACTGACGTTTGCTGGCAAACAAAGAAACAAATCGGTAAAACGGAGCGTCTTTTGCGTAGTTTTGCACCGAAATACCTTGTCTTATGCGTACCCGCACATATCTTTGGCTGACCCTGTTTTTTTTAGTTTCACTGACAACCTGGAAACTCTGTTCCAACAAGAAAGAGTTGGAACACGAGGCACAGTTGTCGAAAGTGACGCGCGCCTATGTGCCCGTTGAGGCCGTACTTCCTCAGCTTGAAACACTGGCAAACAGTCTGGAAGCAGACGGGATCTTCTTGCCAGCCAAGGAGATGTTTGTGATTTCGGAAACAGCTGGCCGGGTTCTCGAGGTTTACAAGAACAAGGGGGAGTGGGTAAATGAGGGTGAGGTGATTGCAAAAGTGGACGACGAGTTGCTGCGAATAGAACTGGAGGCTACGCAGGCCAATCTGGCAAAACTCCGCAAGGATCAGGATCGCCTTACCAACCTGATTGAGGGTGAAGCAGCTCCCAAGAACAAGATAGAGGATATTCAGCTGGGGATCCTGGCTGCCGAGGCCAAAGAAAAGGGCCTGAAAAAGCAGATAGAAAAAACGAGCATCACTGCTCCGATGACCGGTACCCTTGGTTTGCGGTTCATTGAAAGAGGCAGTGTGATAGGACCCGGGATTCAGGTTGCGCAGATGACCAATCTGGAGAAGCTTTTCCTGATGGTAAAAGTAACGGAGCGCGATGTGCTCAACGTCAAAAAAGGGCAGAGTGTGCGGGTTAACCCGGACGTTTATCCCGGAGCGAGTATATCGGGTCGGGTAACAAACGTAGGACTTCGTGCTGACAACGCCTTTACCTACGACGTAGAGATTGAGGTTGTCAATCCGAAAAATGCGCCATTGAGGGGCGGTATGCACGCGAAGGCAGTCTTTACCTTTGATGCAAACAGGAAAGGGCTCACGCTACCTCGCAAAGCCATTGTGGGAAGCCTGCAGGATCCCAAAATATATGTAGTGGTACAGGACACACTGTCGGAAATACGCGCAGTAACAGTTGGCGGTGTTTATGGGGAGCGAGTGGAGGTTACTGGTGGTTTGCGCGAAGGAGAAAAAGTGGTAACTACCGGACAGCTCAATCTGAGCAATGGTGCCCGTATTCATGTAATCAACTGACATGACCGGCGAAACTCCACATACCGTTCAATTCAGGGGTCATTTGCCCGCGCTTGACGGAGTTCGCGGGATGGCAATCCTGCTGGTATTACTAAGCCATTTCACCTTGCGGGAGTACTGGCCGACCGAGCGCAGCTTTTATATAGCTCAGAGCGGCTGGATTGGCGTGGATCTGTTTTTTGTTCTTTCCGGCTTTCTGATTACCGGAATTCTGCTCGATTCGCGCGGAAAAGCGCATTATTTTGCCAACTTTTACAAGCGCCGGGCGTTGAGAATACTGCCGCTGTACTACTTTGCGGTGATAGTCACCTGGATTACCGTTGTGTATGTAGAACGGGCGCCTGAGCGCCTTGCTGGTCTTGATTCCTTTGTCTGGTTTTTCACTTTCACGCCCAATGTGGCTATGGGTATCAAAAATGCCTACCTGTACCACAGCTTTATCTTTAACCTCAACCATTTGTGGTCGCTGGCGGTGGAGGAGCAGTTTTATCTGTTGTGGCCCCTTATCGTATGGCTGCTACCTGTCAGATATCTGCTTTTCCTCTGTATCTTTCTGGTTGGGGTCAGTACGGAGTTGCGCCACCTGACAGACGAAATGGCTGGACAGAAACTTTCTGTGGCGTCGTATGTATTTACCTATTGCCGGATGGACGGGCTGGCATTGGGAGCCTCCGTGGCAGCGGCGCTCAGGCTTGGCTGGATT
Source organism: Saprospiraceae bacterium (assembly GCA_021298575.1). Classification (GTDB taxonomy): domain Bacteria; phylum Bacteroidota; class Bacteroidia; order Chitinophagales; family Saprospiraceae; genus M3007. Next base: position 25,454 of record JAJTFM010000012.1, read on the forward strand.
CAGCGTATTCCCTATTATCTGTGGGTTACCCGCGTCTTGTTCCTGTGGTCTGGCTGGCAGGTGGCGCAGCTTTTTATCAACGGAAATCAGCCCAAGCTCTGGACATTATCCTCGCTGTTTTTCACCAGTGTACTTTTGCTTGCACTGAACCCGGATAACCGTTCGCTCACTCGCAGGATATTTGAGTCGGTGCCACTGGTTCATTTGGGCAAACTGAGTTACGGGTTGTATGTTTTTCACCACATGTTCAATTTTGAGTGGGAGAACTGGTTTGGGAAGCCGCTGATAGCCAGTGGGGTCAATCCGGTTCTCGGGCAGAGTTTGTACATGTTGCTTGCATTCATCTGCACCTACGTGCTTGCCCGTCTGAGCTGGAAATTTATTGAGGAGCCCTTCCTGAGGTTGAAGTAGTATTATCCGATACTTTCCAGGTCTGACAAGTCCTTCATGACCGTATAGTTGGTCAGGTCGTGCATGGATGGCACCACTGACACATATCCGTTTTCGAGCGCCCATACATCCGTGTCGTCGCCGGTATCTTCGTTAATAAATTCGCCCGTGAGCCAGTAATAGGGCCTTCCGCCTGGATCGCGACCCTCAACGAATTTTTCGACCCACCGTGCATTTGCCTGTCGGCACAGTCTGATACCCCTGATTTCCTGTGGAGAGAGTTTGGGGAAGTTGACATTGAGCAGGCATCCGTGTCGAAACGGTTGTTCGAGCATGTAACCTATGACTTTTCCTGCCCAGAACCTGGAGGCTTCGAAGTCTGCATCGAAACTGAAGTCGAGCAGAGAGAAACCAATGCTTCTGATACCTTCCAGAGCGGCTTCCATGGCTGCGGAGAGCGTACCCGAGTAAAGGATATTGATACTGGCATTGCTGCCGTGATTGATACCCGAAACACAAAGTGATATGGGACGATCCTTCAATATCACGTGCTTGGCCAGTTTTACACAGTCAACAGGCGTGCCGGAACACTCCCATGCTTCAATACCCTCAAAAACGGACACTTTTTTCAATCGGAGCGGATCATGGATTGTGATAGCGTGCCCCTTGCCACTTTGGGGCGAATCGGGGGCTACGACAATAACTTCGCCGAAAGTTTCAGCTACTTCCACCAGAGCACGTATGCCTGGAGCAGCTATGCCATCGTCGTTTGTAACGAGAATCAGAGGTTTTGACATGGTGCAAATTTATGTATGTAATAAATATTTTACGCGAAATATGTGCGTTTTAAAAATAATATCATACAATTGCATGGAATTTTATTGTGCGTCCAAACGTTCATTAATTATAATTATAAGCAAACTCTGCCAGAGGTTTTCTTTTACCAATAAACAAGCAGTGATGAAACAGTTTTTCCAGGCTATTTTCTTCCTCATTTTTGTATCCGCTTCCTCTTTCGGGCAAAAATCAACGGTGACATATATCCACTTTGAAGAGGAGGATGTGGACAAGTTATTTTATGTATATGAAAATCCACGTGATGATAATGAAGAGGGCATAACTGTATTTTCCTATGCAAGGGGCAAGCAAAAATTTTTTTTCGCAGTAGATAACACCTACGACCGGCCTCGCACGGCACCTGTTGGTATGAATACTGCCGAGAATGCAAAAATTGGTGAAACGCTTGTTTCAGGTATAAATAGCCAGTCGAAAGAGGTAAAACTTGTTTTCAAACGAAGTGCGTCGTCTTTCCATGTATTTACGGTCAAGTCAGCCTCCATGATGTCATTTGAAGGATTGAAATGTGTGTTCAGAAATCAGCATACAGCCTTTGCCTTTGATACTACAGATTTGAACTTTGAGGATAATCTGGCCCTGAAGAAGACGGAAAACACGGTGAACTACGATGTAACAGCCCGCAAGGGATGCCTCAGACAGTACAAGTTTACCTGTAAAAGCCAGAAAAACAGGCAGTTTGTTTCCGAGCTGGAAATAATACCCTCTGTGGGTGTGGTATATGAGCGAACAGGTATAGGTAAAACACAGGCTGACGAGAACGAGGCTACTCTTTCTGAAATCGGCAATACGGGCTTTGCTGATTACGTAGCCGACAAATGTAATCAGACGGAAGTTCTGCCTGATGATCCGGCTCCGTTTTTTGATCCGTCCAATCCGCCGGCTGTCAGAGAATATCGCTACGGAGATATCACCGTGCGTATTTCTTGTCCCGAACTTTTGGGCTATGGCAAGCACGTTGTTCAGCGTGGCGATAATCTGTACAGTATCTCCAGGACTTACGGTGTTCCGGTGAAAACACTTGTCAAGTGGAACGATATTGAGAATGAGAATGTGATTGAGGTCTGTCAGGAAATATGGTATATACCACCTCCGGGGGAGGCTCCTGTCGGACCGGTAAGGGAGCCGGAGGAGATAAAAGTACCCGGCAAGGTCATTGATCAGAGAAAACTGTATCCGAGTGATTCGGATGGACAGTCCTGGGGAGGTGGTAGTGGACGTACTACCGGTTCGGGTGGTAATAAAACAAAACTACCGGCAGGTGGTAATGACTCCAAAACACAAACACACATCGTAAAAAGTGGTGAAACACTGCAAAGACTTGCTACCAAATACAATTGTCCGGAAACCTGTATCAGAGAAATGAATAAATTTCCGGTTAAAGGAACGGTCGGCCTGAAAGTAGGACAGAAAGTCATCATCGGAAACTGCGATTGTCAGAAAGAAGATGAAACGTATGGCGACAAGCAGCCTCAGAGAAGTACCGGGAAGGGAGCGGGTACAGAGAGAACTTCGAGCGGCGGGTCCTCAACCCCGGTGCTTATTCACAAGGCGGTGAAAGACAAAAAATTGAGTACCATTGCCACCGAACTGGGCTATTCTGCTCAGGAACTTGCCAGGTTGAACAACATGAAGGAGAGCGATATCGTCAGGGCAGGAACCGAGCTGAAGGTGCCGCGCAGGAAAAAGTAAGCTGCAGAGCGGGATCAGTTTACCCTGTGAATACGGCGGAAGCGCATCTGCAGTACGCCGAGCATTGCTTCGCGGATTATTTTAAGCGACATTTTGGACTGCCCCTTTTCCCGGTCTTTAAATGTGATGGGTACTTCCGCAACCCTGAAGCCAAGGCGGTATGCGGTATATTTCATCTCAATCTGAAACGCGTAACCTACAAACTTGATTCCCGAAAGGTGTATTGTTTCCAGCACCTTTCGGGAGTAACAGATGAAACCTGCTGTAGGGTCAGCAATGTGCATCCACAGAATCAGTGAAGTATAGTACGATGCGCCCCTTGACAGGATAATTCTGTCGGCGGGCCAGTTCTCTACGTCTCCACCCGGGCAGTATCTCGATCCGACCGCTACATCGGCACCCTCGTCGCGACATTTGGCCAAAAGTCTTGGGAGGTCATCCGGATTATGTGAGAAATCGGCGTCCATCTCGAAAAAATAATCATACGAGCGCTCAAGTCCCCAGCGAAAACCGGCGATGTAGGCAGTTCCGAGACCCAGTTTACCCTTTCTTTCGATCAGGTGGAGTTGTCCTTCGAATTCGGTTTCCTGTAAATGCTTCACCACACCCGCCGTGCCATCGGGGGAACCATCGTCAACAATCAGGACATGGAACGGGCCGGGCTGACGCAGAGCAGCCCGGATAATGGCCTCTACGTTTTCGATTTCGTTGTAAGTGGGTATGATAACAAGCGCAAGCATATTCTACTGGTCTGTTGAGGGTATTTACGGCTGTTTAATCAATCAGTATGACCTTTCTGAGCAGACGCAGTCCTACTGTAAGCTCGACCGTTGTATTGCGTACACGCTGTTCTGGTACTGCATAAGAGAACCCTGGATTGCAGTAGTCAATCACATTTGGGATTGGTCCCTGGCGGTACTGATTGGTAACGTCGGGATTAATTGAAAGTTGTATCTGCGCTCCTACAAGTTCGGCAAACTGGAATTCGAGGCCGCCGCCTACAGAAAAGCCGGCCATCCATCGTTGTACACCACCCATAAGGGGGTACAATGCCCGGTTACAGGAGTTCTGGCTGTTCAGTTCGTCAATATTGGTGCTGTAAGTATAGTCGCCCCTCAAACCGACGAAATAGAAATACCTGGTGTTGGCCAGCGGACCTATGTTGCCCCGTTGTTTGGCGCCCATCATGAACGATATATTATTGAACTTGAAGCGTTCGGAGTACACTCCGCCGGGGAGGCCGCTGATGAAGCTGACCGTTCGGAACCGCATGGCACTTCCTCTTGTGTGATAGCCGATCTGCATCAGGAAAGAAGAGCGGTCGTCTTCATTGTTGATAGATTCCATGCCCAGTGTGGCGTGGTATTGGAAAAGCGGTTCGCGGTTATAGGCGTTATCCCATTTCTGTAATCCTGCAGATGGGCCAAAGCCTATGACATAAGCTGTTGACTGTGCTTTTATCTGTCCGACAAGGAAGATGCACCAAAAACCGAGAATATAAAAACGAGTCATGTGTGCGTTTTTGTGGCGAAAATAACCAACTATTCAGAATAGCGGACGGAAATCGGAAACACTCCCCGGTTCTTCCTTATTTTTGTGCTTCAAATCCGAAAAAATCGTACATTATGAATATGACGCAGACTACTCTTCCTACGCCTTTCGAGGCTTTTGAATACCGGCGGCCCGATCTGGTTTCCTTTGCATCCGATTTCAACACTACCCTGTCCGCATTCAGCAATGCTTCCTCCCCCGAGCAGCAAAAGGAGTATCTGAATGAACTGAACCAGCTTCGGGAATATTTTTCCACCATGTACAATATCTGTATGATCCGGCATACCGCGAATACAGCAGATCCTTTTTATGAGGCAGAAAACCAGTATTTTGATGAGTCTTTGCCTGAATTTGAAGCGTTGAGTACCCGGTTTTACGAGGCACTGCTTCAATCCCCATTCCGGTCGGTGCTGGAGGCAGCTTTTGGTCCGCAACTCTTCACACTCGCCGGGCTCGCCATCAAGACATTCAAGCCTTCGGCGCTTGAAAACCTGCAGGAGGAAAATGCGCTGAGTACCGAATACACGAAAATAAAGGCTCAGGCCAAAATTGAATTCAGGGGAACCACTTATAACCTGAGCAGTATTGGTCCGGTCGAATTGTCTGAAGACAGGGAAATGCGGCGTGGTGCTGCCGATGCAAAATGGTCTTTCTACGCCGAAAGTTCCGGAGCCATCGAGGATATTTTTGACAAAATGGTGAAACTGCGTCACGAGATAGCACACAAACTTGGGTTCAGCAATTTTGTGGAGGTTGGATATGCGCGCATGAGGCGTTCCGATTATAACCCGGAGATGGTAGCCAATTTCCGCAAACAGGTGCGTGAGACTATTGTGCCGCTGGCATCGTCGCTTTACGAGCGGCAAAGGAAACGCCTCGGAATTGACACGCTGCGTTACTATGACGAAGACTACAAGTATCCTTCCGGCAACCCGCGGCCGACAGGAACACCGGAGGAAATTGTCGGAAATGCCTCTGTGATGTACCGCGAACTGAGCCCCGAGACAGATCGTTTTTTCCAGCAGATGCTCCAGACGCACCTGATGGATCTTGTGAACCGCGACAACAAGGCCACTGGCGGCTATTGTACGTATATTCCCGGATATAAATCGCCCTATATCTTTTCCAATTTCAATGGTACCAGCGCGGATATTGATGTGCTGACACACGAAGCGGGACATGCCTTTCAGGTTTGGAGCAGCACCCATTTCCCTGTTGAGGAGTATTACTGGCCCACCAGCGACGCAGCAGAAATACATTCCATGAGCATGGAATTTTTTACCTGGCCCTGGATGCATCTGTTCTTTGGCGACCAGAAGGAAAAATATCAGTTCATGCACCTGGCTGCTGCTCTGCAGTTCATTCCCTATGGTGTAGCTGTGGATGAATTCCAGCATATTGTGTACGAAAATCCGGAAATGACTCCCGGGGAGCGCAACGCCGCCTGGCGGCAACTGGAGAAAACATATCTCCCCCACAGAAATTATGAGGGTAACGATCACCTGCTCGCTGGTAAATTCTGGCAGCGGCAGAGTCATATTTTTAATTCACCTTTTTATTATATTGATTATACCCTCGCACAGATTTGTGCGTTCCAGTTCTGGAAAAAAGACCGAGAAGATCATCAGTCGGCCTGGGCAGACTACCTGCGGCTCTGTCAGGCTGGTGGAAGCAAACCATTTCTTGAGCTGGTCAGGCTTGCAAATCTGCGTTCGCCGTTTGAAGACGGGTGCGTGGAAAGCGTGGTTGGCGGGATAAAACAATTCCTTGAATCCGTTGATGATTCCAAATTCTGATAATGCAAATGAACAAATCGCTTCTGGTACTCTTGTGTGCACTGGCTATAACGGCTACTGCTTTTACTGGTTACGAACAGCCCACCATTAAATTCGGATTGCTCAAGTACAGTGGCGGTGGCGACTGGTACAACGACGTCAATTCACTGAAAAATTTGGCCAAGTTCTGTAATGATAACCTCCGAACCAATTTCGATCCGGAATTTGGCACGGTGGAGCCCGGCAGTGCCGAGTTGTTCAACTACCCGATTGTTTACGCCACCGGACATGGAAATATGCTTTTAAGCGACCTTGAGGCGCGCAATATGCGTGCCTATCTGGAGGGTGGCGGGTTTCTGATTCTGAACGATGACTTCGGGCTGGATCCTTTTGTGAGGCCAACCATGAAAAAGGTGTTTCCTGAACTTGATTTTGTTGAGTTACCCTTTTCACATCCGATTTACAATCAGAAATACAAGTTTCCTAACGGGCTCCCCAAGATACACGAACACGACGGGAAAGCACCTCAGGGTTTTGGCCTTGTTTATCAGGGCCGGCTCGTATGCTATTACAACTTTGAAACCGATCTCGGCGATGGCTGGGATGATGTACACGGCGATTCGCAGGAAATCCGGAACAAGGCGTTGCAGATGGGAGCCAATATTGTTCAGTATGTCTTTGGTCAGTAGGACGCAATAACGCTCTCTCCGGCACGGACGTACGCTCCGGGTGTACAGACGGGATGGTAGCCCAGCTCATCTGAGATAAATATATCTGTTTGTGAACCGAACCGGATCATGCCGAATGATGTTCCGCGGTTTACCTCGTCACCCGGTGACAGCCGGTTCACAATCTGACTAACCCACACATCGGCAATCTGGGTGACGGCATACCATCCCCTACCGGTATGAATGACGGTCGTCTTTCTTTCGTTGGTCAACAGGTATGTACAGTCTGTTTCGGGAGTTTTTTTTGCGGTCAGGAGATTAAAAATCATCCGTGCCATGGTCTGGTTTCTCCCTGGTTGGAAGCTGGATACAGTGCCGACCTCTCCGGAAAGGGGAATCCGGTTGTAGTGTACGGAGAACGGCGTCATGAAAATACCGATGATAAATCCTGATGTATTAGTCAGATTACCAGGCACCGTCAGTTCGGAAAGTGTTATCTGCCGACCTTTTTTTATAGCGACGGGAACCCCACCTGCTTCCACACGGCGGACATAAACTACATATCCATCGGCTGGAGACAACATGGAATCACCTGCTGGCACATTTCTCGACGGATTCCGGAAAAAAAACCAAAAGCGCCAGCCAACGAATATTAGAGTGGCGGAAAGCAGTAAAAGCAGCATACACTACCCCAGTTTCTCCGCCAGATACTTTCCTGTGTGGCTTTCCTTGACAGATACCAGTCCTTCAGGTGTACCTTCGAATACCAGATTTCCACCGGCCTGGCCGCCCTCCGGGCCGAGATCAACCACCCAGTCGGCCGTTTTGATAACCTCGAGGTTGTGTTCTACCACCAGGACAGAGTGCCCTTTTTCCACCAGTGCGTTCATTGCGCGCAGCAGTTTGTTGATATCGTGGAAGTGGAGACCGGTTGTTGGCTCGTCGAAAATGAAGAAGATATGTCCGTTACTGTTTTCCCTGATCAGGAAAGACGCCAGCTTGACGCGTTGAGCTTCTCCCCCTGAGAGGGTGCTGGAGGATTGTCCCAACTGTACATATCCAAGCCCCACATCGAAGAGCGGTTTAATACGGTCAATGATTTCTTTGTGACCTTGAAAGAAATCCAGTGCGTCTTCGACACTCAGGCTGAGTACGTCAAAAATGTTTTTTCCCCGGAATTCCACTTCCAGAATTTCCGAACGGAAGCGACGGCCCTTGCAGGATTCACATTCGAGGTGAACATCGGCAAGAAACTGCATTTCCACCACCTGTTCACCCTCCCCTTTGCAGGCTTCACAGCGACCGCCTTCGACATTGAAACTGAAATGTTTGGGCTGATATCCGCGTATTTTAGACATTTGTTGAGAGGAAAACAACTCTCGGATGTAATCATAGGCCTTTACGTAAGTTACCGGATTGGATCGGCTGCTTTTTCCGATTGGGCTCTGGTTGATAAATTCGACCTTGTTGATACGCTTCACATTGCCTTCCAGTCCGTCGAAGAGTCCGGGAGTTTTACCACCATTGTCGGGCAGGTGCTGAGACACAGCCGGGTAGAAGATATCGCGAACGAGCGTTGTTTTGCCCGAGCCTGACACACCGCTTACGACAGTGAGACAGTGCAAAGGAATCCGGACATCAATATTTTTCAGGTTGTGTTGTCTGGCGCCCCTGATAGTCAGGAACTCGCGGGCGGGCCTGCGAGTTGCGGGCGTTTCAACAGACATTACACCTGTCATGTATTTTGTTGTCAGGCTTTCCGGCGCTGCCTTTTCGATATCGGAGTAAGGGCCAGCGAATACCACTCTTCCTCCGTGTATCCCTGCTTCCGGCCCCATATCCACCAGGAAGTCGGCATTTTTGATTACTTCTTCCTCGTGTTCTACTACTACCACCGTATTTCCCAGATCCCTCAATTCCTTGAGGACGCTGACCAGTCGGCCGGTATCTCTCGGATGCAGACCTACGGAAGGCTCATCGAGGAGGTAGAGAGAAGAGGTCAGGTTACTTCCCAGCGTTCTGGTGAGGTGAATACGCTGGGTTTCTCCGCCGGAGAGCGTGCTTGACACCCTGTCGAGCGTGAGATAGCCCAGACCGAGGTCCACCATGAACCGGAGGCGGTTATTGATTTCGAGGAGCAGGCGATTGGCGATACGGCGATCGAACTCGGAGATGTGTTTATCGAGATTTCCGGAGAATTCGAGTACCTGATCAATCGGGATACTGGTGAGGTCAGATATATTTTTGTTGTCAATTTTCACACAGAGTGCTTCCTGGCGCAGGCGGCCGCCCTCGCAGGTATGGCATGTTGTCCGGCCGCGGTATCGCGACAGCGTTACCCTGTTCTGGATCTTGTAGGTCTTGCTTTCCAGTTCATTGAAAAAGGACATGATACCTGGCACATCGTTTTTTCCGTTCCAGAGCAATTTCAGTTCCTCTTTCGACAGTGATTCGTATGGTGTATGTACCGGGAAATTAACAGTATGTGCGCGCTGGAGGAAGAAAGACAGCCATTCTCCATACTTTTCACCCTTCCAGCAGGCCACGGCGCCGTCGTACACAGATTTCGTTTTATCGGGTATAACCTTGTCGGGATCAATTCCGAGTACCCTTCCGTACCCTTCACACGTCGGGCATGCGCCATAGGGGTTGTTGTAATTGAAGAGTTGTGGCGTCGGTTCCGGGAAGACGATACCATCGAGTTCGAACCGGTTATTAAATACAACAGGGGAAGGAGATTCACCACCATCGCTACTTAACAGTTGGATGGTACACTCTCCTTCACTCTCATAAAAGGTGGTATTGACAGAGTCTGCAAGGCGCATCCAGTCGCTTTCCTCAGACATAGGCAGAGAGAAGCGATCCATCAGAACGAAGGCATGCGTTTTGATATCCATGTCGGCGAGCGCCTGTTCGTCTTCCAGCAGATCTTCAATTCGCTGAATCTCTCCTTTCCACCAGAGGCGGGTATAACCTTTCTGGAGCAGGATGTTCATTTCCTGTGCAACAGGTCGTTCACGATTTTTCTTGTTAAGCGGCACGAGCACCATACCCCGGGAGCCATCGGGCAGGTTTTTGATATAGTCAATTACGTCCGAAACCTCGTGTTTTTTGACAATATCGCCGGATACGGGAGAATAGAACTTGCCAATCCGGGCGAAGAGAAGCCTCAGAAACTCGTAAATTTCCGTCATACTACCCACCGTGGAGCGTGCGTTTCCGGTAGAAACCCGTTGTTCGATAGCTATAGCCGGGCAAATTCCGCGTATATAGTCCACGTCCGGTTTTTTCATACGTCCGAGGAACTGGCGTGCGTAGCTCGACAGACTTTCGACATATCTGCGCTGTCCTTCAGCATACAGGGTATCCATAGTGATACTGGACTTTCCCGAGCCGCTCACGCCGGTGACAACCACCAGCTGGTTTTTCGGAATCTGCAAATCCACATTCTGCAGATTGTTGGTCCGGGCGCCCTTGATATTGATATGTCGGGGATCTACGAGATCCGTTTCGAGTGCTTCGGTCATTATATGCCGTAATCTTTCAGTTCAATGTGAGCAGAGGCCTTTTGAGGCGCGAAGGTACTAAGAACAGGCCTTGAAAGCGCCCATAAATACAGCAATCCACACCAGTCCTTTGACGAGGAAGAACATAAATCCCGCTACTCCGAAACGACCGAGCCAGGTCTTCCATTCCTTTTGTTCCATATTCAGAGATGTTTTATTCCCGTTCGGTATCTTAAATTTGTTTGAGTTGGTGAAAGACCTGCATCTTGGCGGTCACTTTTAATGAAAGAAAAAAAAACATGAAACGCTTTTTTCTGCTGTCAGGTTTATTCGCAAGCCTATTTACTGCAACTCTTTTTTCCTGCAAGCACGACCCGTTTATTCCGGTTGATCCGGATACTCCATCAGGGGGTACCTGCGATCCCGATACCGTATATTTTCAAAATCAGGTACTTCCCCTACTGATTTCCAGTTGCACAGAATCTGGATGCCACAATGCACAGGATCGGGCTGAAGGTGTGGTGGTTGATTCTTACGAAAGTCTTATGACTACGGTGGAAGATGTAACGCGGACAAACTGGAGCAAAAACGACCTGATAGAATCACTTACTACCAGCGAGTCGGATGAGCGGATGCCTCTGAACAAGCCCGCATTTACCACGGCACAGATTGATTTGCTGAAGAAATGGATCAGTCAGGGAGCTCAGAACAATTCCTGCGACGAGGCTGCCGGAGTATGTGACACAATCAACGGGTCTGGTTACAACATCTTTGTGAAACCGCTTGTTCAAGTCAAGTGTCAGGGTTGCCACAGCGGTTCCAATCCGCAGGGTGGTGTTAAACTGACCACCTACTCAGAAATCCGGACTTACGCGCTGAACGGTTCATTATACAGTTCAGTGACCAGGGCAAGTAACTGGATGCCACTGGGCGGATCCAGGCTGGACGATTGTTCGCTGGCCAAACTCAGGGGGTGGGTGGCCGCCGGAGCACCTGAAAACTGATCTTTATCGCCTGAATCAGGTTTGTCAGCTATTTTTGAAAACAACAAAATTGTCAATACCATGAAATTCATCCTTCCGACGGCCATGTTGATGGCATTGTTTGTTTCTTTTTCCCAAACCTCCTGCTACTATGACAACGAGGTTGACCAGTATGGAGTGACAGCGTGTGATACAACAGCCGTCAGTTATGCCAACGATATTGCCCCCATTATTCAACAGAACTGTGTGGCCTGCCACCAGCCGGGTGGATCACAGGAGTCGTCGGCAATGGACACCTACGATAACCTGGTCAACTTTGCCGTGTCGGCCGTTGATCGTACGAACGGTCGCGGAAACCTGATGCCACCATCCGGCAGGATGACCTCCTGTAATATTGCCCTGCTCGAGGCATGGGTAAATGCAGGTATGCCAAATAATTAAGAGTGTATCGAGGATTCTCTCACCGAGTCAAAAAAGGCGTATTTCTTGCTGCCGGTGGAAAATCCTGGACACGTCATAAAACTGATTTGCCATGAAAAAAATTCTAATTGCCCTGCTGGTGGTTGTAGCTGCAGCTGCCGGAGTCGGTTATTACCTGTGGAACAAGCCACACGTAGATCTGACGAATGCAAAATCGGACATTGCTGTAGATGCCAAAACCCTTTTGGAGGAGTATCAGCTGAACGAGGCCGCCTCCAACGAAAAGTATTTCGACAAGGTCATCGCTGTAAAAGGGACTGTGATGGAGGTAATGAACGACGAAGGAACCGTGAAGGTAAGCCTTGAAACAGGCGATCCAAGCGGATTCGTGGTGCGTTGCGAACTCTCCGCCACAGCACCGCATGCACGTACGGAGTTCACTGTTGGAGAACAAGTCCAATTCAAGGGAACCTGTAGCGGACTGAACTTCGACGTTCAACTTGACAACTGCGTGGAAGTCCGTTAATTCTTCTTTTAAAAAATCAATCCGACATGAAAAAAATAGTTTTTCTGTTCGTGGCGCTTACTGCTGCCACCACCATTTCTGCCCAGAACTACTTCACCCGCGATGGCAAGGTAAAGCTTGATGCTACCAGCTCCACTTCGCCCGAAAAAATCGAGGCGCTCACCAAAACAGCATCCTGCGTGCTTGACGCATCAGCCGGCAAAATTCAGTGGGCTGTGCTGCTGAAAAGCTTCAAATTCGAGCAGGCACTGATGGAGGAGCACTTCAATGAAAATTATGTTGAGTCCAACAAATTCCCCAAAGCAACCTTTTCCGGTCAGATTACCAACCTGAGCGAGGTGAATCTGGCAAAAGATGGCACCTACAATGCAGTGGTAACCGGAAAAATGACGCTTCACGGAGTGACAAAAGACATCACAACCAATGGAGCCCTCAATGTAAGCGGAGGAAAAATCCGGGTGAATGCCGGATTTTCACTCATGTTGCCGGACTACGGGATCACTATTCCTTCGCTTGTTAGTGACAAAGTGACCAAGGATGCCCGTATTCTGATTGATGCCACCCTTGAACCGATGAAATAACGGAAATTCCGAACATTGAAATGTCAATTTTATGAATAAAAAGTATCTGCTCCTGTTCTTCCTGCTCCCGACCTTCCTGCGTGCGCAGGACCAGGACCTTCTTGCACTGCTTGGTGAAGAGAAGAGTGTGGAGTACGCCACGGCCAGTTTCAAGACGAACCGCGTTATTAACGGTCATTCCATAGAGAATACCGCTGCCGGCGTGCTGGATTTTAAAATATCGCACCGTTTCTCTCCTGTCAGACAGGGATTGTACGATATTTTCGGACTTGACGGAGCTACCATCCGGTTCGGGCTCGATTACGGGATAACGAACAGACTTATGGTTGGAGCCGGCCGCAACAGCCGGGAAAAGATTTACGACGGCTTTGTCAAGTATAAAATACTCAGGCAGTGCTCCGGCGCCAAAAATATACCAGTGACACTAACCTATCTGGCCGATGCACAGATCAAGTCGGTGAAATTTGCCGATCCGTCGCGCGACAACAAGTTTACCGACAGGGTGTATTACACACATCAGCTGCTGATCGGGCGCAAGTTTGGCGACAGGCTATCACTGCAACTGATGCCAACGCTGGTGCACAGAAACCTCACCACCTCACCGGAGGACAAGAACGATGTGTATGCGATGGGAGTGGCCGGGCGGTTCAAACTGTCGAAGCGGGTGGCTTTAAATGCCGAGTATTACTACGTACCCGACGGGCAGATTGCGACTTCGTACGTCAATTCGTTGTCTTTGGGACTCGATATTGAAACCGGGGGACACGTTTTTCAGCTGCATTTCACCAACTCTCCGGATATGACCTACAAGGGCTTCATCACAGAAACACAGGAGCAGTGGTTTTTTCAGGGTAACGATGGTCAGTTGATGAGCGGAATCCGTTTTGGATTTAACGTTTCAAGGGTTTTCACTGTGGTAAAGCCCAAAGAGCTCAAATAAGACTGTTGTAATACTCCAGGCCTCTTTCCAGGTCAGATCTGGAGATATTCAGTACCCGCATGGAGCGGGGGGCGTCGGGCAGTGTAATTCGCACATTGCCTGACGCATTTTTTTTGTCCTGCAGCATCAGATGCCACAGGGTTTCTGTCAGTTCGCCTGACAATTGCGGCAACTCAAATATTTTTAGCAAATAATCAGTGAGCAGATCTTTATCGGGAACGGTAATTTTATGTAACTGTGCGATATACGACTCACAAATCATTCCCACGGCAATTGCTTCTCCATGGGTCAGTGGATGGCTGGAATCGATAAAGACACTTTCGATGGCGTGTCCGATAGTGTGACCCATATTCAGAAGCATACGTACCCCTTTTTCTTCCGGGTCTTTCCGGACGATATCCGTTTTTACGGAGACTGATCTGGTAAGAATTTCGATCCAGTCGGGTTCGGAGGATTCGAATCGGGCCAGAGAGTTAATCCATCCTGATGAGAGTTCTCCGGAGATAGCTGCGTGTTTGAATATTTCTGCCATTCCACTTCGAAGTTCCCTATCTGGCAGAGTTTTCAGGAAAAACGGATCTGTGAAAACGGCTGCTGGTTGCCTGATTACCCCGACAGCATTTTTAATACCGTCGAAATCAACGCCTGTTTTTCCTCCGATAGCTGCATCTGTCATGGCCAGCAGGGTGGTTGGAATCTGAATAAATTCGACCCCTCTTTTCCATGTAACTGCACAAAATCCGCCCATATCACCAATTACACCACCGCCGAGGTTTACGACCAGCGCTTTTCTGTCAAGGCCGGCATTTTTCATTTCCGACCAGATGATCGCGCAGGTATCCAGATTTTTCCGTGATTCTCCAGGTTCTATGACGAATGAGTGAACCGGAGCGTAATCTTCCAGCGATTTTGGCAGATAACTGAAGCAGTACCTGTTTGTGTTGTTATCGGATAATACGAATACAGCGGAGAAGTTTTTTGACCGGAGCCATACGGAGAGCGAGTCGGAGAGGGGTCCGATAAAAACAGGGCTGTCTTCTATGTGGATACCGGCAGACATTGTGCTGGATTTAGTCGCCGAGTTCAGACAGCATTTTTTCTGCTTGAGCCTTTCTTTCGGGTATAACAGTGTTTGAGCGGGCTCTTTCAACAGCCTTTCGCGCGAGGCTGCGTTTTCCGGGTCTGTCGGCGGCAATTTTAACGAAAGCGAGTGCCTGATACCAGTACAGATCTTCCCCGTATCGCTCGATGTCACTTATTTTGGAGAGACATTCCAGCGAGAGTTCGGGGTTTTCCAGCTGGAGACCTGCAACAGCCATATAGAATAGCGCATCAGACTTGCAGACATCATTTTCATGGTCGGCCATCAGTATGAGTATTCCTATAACCTCTTCCCAGTTTTTCTGTTTGAAATAAATATCAGCTTCCTGCAGCGTCTGTTCACATTCGGCGGGCAGGGGTGAATTGATGGCGTCCCGCGTTTCTCTTTCCGAGCGGTCGAGCAGAATACTTGTGGGCGGAGCGTAATTTTCATTAAAAATTGCTTCAGCCGATTTGGGTATCGAAAAATAAGTCCAGGTGGCTATGGCTGCAGCAGTCAGAAGAATAGCTGCGGCGATTGTCCGGTTTCTTTTTCTTTCAGCTGGTTTGGCAGAACTCTGGTTGAGTGCCAGATTTGCTTCTTGCTGATCAACCGTCAGAAAAATCCGGTTGAAGTCCTCGCTTGTCAGTGCGCTGACGGCCACATCAGGCAGAGAAGCCTGATTATCCGGAGCAAGCAGGTCGGGGATGGATTTCAGGAAAGCGCTTACACAGGGAGAGCTTTCGGTGGTAGCGCCGTTATTTGCGGCCGAGCGCACCTCTTCCCGGCATTTTTTTTCGAGTTTTTGCCACTGGCGTCTTGCGCGAATCAGTTTCCTGACATGAGTGCGGGACAATTGATCGGGAATTTCATTTCCGGCGACCGGATTTGCAGGGTTTGTTTCCAGATTTCTTTCAGAGGCCCAGTCGCGGAAGTGAGCTTCTGAGAGGTTTGTCAGAAAGACTCCGGTATCGGTTGACTCTGGCAGTTCATTCTGACTGGCGAGGATGCAGGTATGAATGACGGCAATTCTGAAGAAAGTATTGCCATCGGCGTGCGAACCGCCTGCGGCTTCCACCGCTCTGGCGGCAGTTTTTCTGTAATTAGAATAAAGAAACTCCACGGTACCGGCTTCCGGCCTTCGAAGTTCATCCAGAAGATTGCGATTGTCCGGCGTCATGGAGTTTCTTTTGAGCCTTACTGGCAGTAAGTATCGTAGGCGGCGCGGAGGTTATCCGAGATAATCTGGGCACTGCGGCCTTCGATATGACGGCGCTCGAGGAAGTGTACCAGCTGACCGTCTTTGAAGAGGGCGATACTCGGTGAGGATGGAGGATATGGCAGCAGGTATTCGCGCATTTTGGCTGTTGCATCGGTATCCACGCCGGCGAATACGGTGTAGAGTTTTTCCGGGCGGGCTTCGTTCTGGAGCGACTGTTTGGCTCCCGGGCGCGCCATGGCGGCAGCGCATCCGCATACACTATTGACAACTACCAGAGCTGTTCCTTTTTGATTTTCCATCAGACTTGTGACAGCATCGGCGTCTGGCAGCGATTCGAAGCCAAAATCGGTAAGATCTCTGGCCATTGGTGTTGTGAGAGCAATCGGGTACATATATAGAGGTGTGGTTTGGTTGGTGAAACGATAAAATCGGGGTTGAGTCGCAAAATTAAACACGGGATACAAAAGTAAGGTTCAAGTTATATTGAAATATTAGTTAAAACACATCGTTTCTCTAATTTTGAGCCATGAAGTACCGGTTTTGTCATATTATCGTGTTTGTGCTTGTTGTGTCGGTACAGATACGGGCACAGGAAGGAAGAGCAGATTCGCTGAAGATATTGCTGGCCAGTGCGCCTCGTGATACACATCGTGTATCGCTGTTGGCCGACTATGCCTGGGAGATTGTGGATGACAATCCGGAGGAGGCTCTTTTATTGACACGGGAGGCCGTTCAACTGGCGCAGCAGCTGGGTTACAGAAAAGGAGAGGCAGCAGCCTGGAACACGATGGGACTGGCAGAGGAGGTGCGTGACAGTATGGAGAGAGCCATTGAATATTACCTGAAAGCCAGGAGGATACGCGAGGAAACCGGCGACAGGCTTGGTGTGGCTTCTATCCACAACAACCTGGGTAATGTTTACGAGCATCAGGGAAAATTGATGGAAGCACTTGCCGAGCGGAAGGCGAGCCTCCGTATTGCCGAAGAGCTTGGAGACTCCATCCGTATTGCCCGGGCACATCTGAATCTGGGCAGCCTGTTTGAGAATATGGGGCTTTTACCGGAGGCTTACGATCAGGTTTATGCGGCCCTGAGAATTTACGATACCCGTTCCGACAGTATTGCGCTGGCCCGTGTTTATACCAATCTCGGGCATATTCGTCTGGAGGCGGGGATATTTACCGATGCAATCGGATATTATCGAAGCGCTTTGCGTATCAGGCAAAAACTCGATGATCCTGAATCACTTGCCACAGCCCTGAATGATCTGGCCAACGCACTGGATGAACTCAAGATTGATGATTCCACCCGGGTGGCCATTGGCCTTTATGAGCAGGCCCTGAAAATCAGGGAGTCGGCCGTAGATCTGGCCGGCATTGCCGAGCTATACAACAATATGGGGGATGCCTACAAACACCTGGAAGATTATAACAGGGCTATGAATTGCCTCCGAAAGAGTCTGAAAATACAGCAGGAACTGGATAGTCCACTGGAACTGATGAGAGTGTATAACAATATTGGTGATGTACTTTACAGACAGGGGAAGTATCGGGAAGCGCTGAAATATACGCTCCGGTATGCGAAAATTGCAGAGAAAACCAGCGAGAAAAAGTTCATACAGCGGTCATTGAAGGACTTGAGCAAGTTGTACGCGGCGATGGGCGACTGGAAGAAGGCCTATGATTATCGTGTTCAGTATGACGAGTTGCGCTGGGATATGCTTAATGAACGGCAGGCTGAAGAATTTGAACGCAAGGAGGCTTTGTTTACGGATGGCAGAAAGCAGCGGGAGATAGACCGGCAGAACCACGAGTTGGCTCAGGCGAAGACCCGTACATGGGCATTGATAGGAGGAGCGCTGGCGCTTGCCCTGCTGGTATTATTGTTGTTCAACCGGAACCGGATCAGGAAACGCGCCAACCGGGATTTGGCCATCAAGAATACACAGATTGAACAGGAGCGCGAACGGGCGGATGCCTTGCTGCGGAACATACTTCCGGAAAAAACAGCTGCCGAGCTGAAGATAAACAACGCGGTCAAGCCACAGCGCTATGAATCAGTGACCGTTCTTTTCAGTGACTTCAAGGGTTTTACCACGGTAGCAGAACTGCTATCGCCGGAGGAGCTTGTGCAGGAGCTCGACGAATGCTTCCGTTGTTTCGACAGCATTGTGGACAAGTACGGTCTCGAGAAAATCAAAACAATCGGGGACGCCTATATGTGTGCAGGCGGACTTCCGGAGCCGTCGGAAACCCATGCCCTGGATACCGTGCGTGCGGCGCTTGAAATGCAGCGGGAGATGCAGCGAATAATACAAAGTAAAATCAGCGAAGGGAAACCGTATTTCGAGATGAGAATAGGGGTGCATACCGGCCCGGTGGTAGCCGGAGTGGTGGGTTTCAGAAAATTCGCCTACGATATATGGGGAGATACCGTGAACACGGCCGCCCGTCTGGAGCAGGGGGGAGAACCCGGCAAAGTCAATATTTCAGAGACGACATGGGAAGCGGTTAAAGACCAGTTTAATTGCCATTACAGGGGAAAGCTGCCGGCGAAAAACAAGGGAGAGATAGCCATGTATTTTGTTGAGTGAATGCTGTGCGTTGTCACGGCACTCAAAGTAGCCGATACAGCCCTGATGATACTCAATGCGCGAAATGGTGTTGAAGTAGGTACAGAACTGATCTGGGAATACATTGAAAAAAACGAGACACCGACCATACTTGTAGTCAACCAGCTTGATCACGAGAAAGCCGATTTTGAAACCACCCTGGAGCAGGCTAGAGCCCGTTTCGGGAACCGCGTCATACCGTTTCAGTTTCCAGTAAATCAGGGTCCGGGCTTCAATGCAATAATTGACGCACTCCGGATGGTTATGTATAAATTTCCTGCCGGCGGAGGAAAGCCGGAAAAACAGCCGGTACCGGCCGAATATCAGGCCAGGGCGAACGAGTTGCATGCCGCGCTGGTAGAAGCAGCTGCTGAAAATGATGATGCGCTGATGGAGCGCTTTTTTGAGGAGGGAACACTGAACGAAGAGGATCTCGCCAGGGGCCTGAAGACAGGACTGGCGCACCGCCAGTATTTTCCGGTGTTCTGTGCTTCCGGATTACAGGATATGGGCAGCGGTCGTATCATGGGGTTCATCCACGATGTATGCCCGAGTCCGGCAGACAGGCCTGCGGCACCACTCGAGGGGGGTGGTTCCAAACCTTGTGACGCAGGAGCGAGGCCGTGTGTTTTCATATTCAAGACAGTTCAGGAGCCCAAGGTTGGAAATGTATCCTACTTCAAGGTGTATTCCGGTACACTCAAGGCCGGCGATGAACTGGTGAATGCTGATAACGGTACCGTTGAGCGTTTTTCACAGTTGTTTGAGAGCGAGGGTAAAAATCGCGATCAGGTAGAATTACTGATGGCCGGCGATATAGGCTGCACGGTCAAGCTCAAAAATTCGCATACCAACCAGACACTGAATCCCAAGGGTTCGGAGTTGAAAATTGAGCGCATTCATTTTCCGGCATCATTTCGGGGTACAACTTCAGTTTGCCGAGCCCCGAATTCCGTATCGTGAAACTATCACCAAGATGGTGAATCAGGATTATCGCCACAAAAAGCAGTCGGGAGGAGCTGGTCAGTTTGCCGAGGTGCACATGCGTATCGAACCATATTACGATGGCATGCCCGACTCGGCCGGGCTCACGGTGAAAAATACGGAAGTGGAGGAGCTTAAATGGGGTGGCAAATTTGTATTCGTGTGGGCAATTGTCGGTGGTGTGATTGACATGCGTTTTGCCAATGCCATCAAGAAAGGAGTCATGGCCAAACTGGAGGAGGGGCCCTGTACCGGCTCCTATTGCCGCGATGTGCGCGTCAGCGTATATGACGGAAAGATGCACGATGTGGATTCCAACGATATGGCGTTCCAGATTGCCTCCACAATCTGCTTCAAGGAGGCTTTCCACAAAGCTCATCCACAAATACTGGAGCCCGTTTACGATCTGGAGGTGATGTGTGATGCTGAAGTAATGGGTAATGTGATGGGTGATCTGCAGACGCGGCGTGCAATTATCATGGGTATGGATACGGAGGGACACTATCAGGTTATACGCGCCCGTGTACCACTTAAAGAGCTTCACAAGTACTCCTCTGCACTTCGGTCGCTCACTCAGGGCAAGGCTAAGTTCACCATGACCTACGTCGAGTATGCACCGGTGCCAGCCGATGTTCAGGCCAGGCTGACGGCAGAATATACGCAGGCGACGCATCACGAAGAGCATTAATTTTGTTTTTGACTATTTGACCGGCCGCTGCCTTTCAGTGTCAGTATGGAAAATGAGTTTTTGAATAAAATGCTTATTTTGAGTGTTTTACAAATTCAGAAAAACAAAATCATTTTTCATTCACTGCAGGCAGCGGCCATTGTTATTCAGCTGATATTCCTGCAGGGTATAAAATTATCTTTGATGTTTGTTTTGAAAACCGATAGAAAGCCTACCTTTATATCCCAACCCGAAACGGGATAACAGCAAACTCTACTTGGATGAAATTTTCCATTACCTGCGCAACCCTATTTGCGGCCTCTGTCTTTTTGTCGCCATTGTCACTTAACGCACAGTGCAGTACCACGCAATGTAGTCTGCCGATGCCCTCAGTTGACCCTACCCAGGCGTGTATTCTGCCCAGTCCTTCATCACTCGACTGTTATTACGGTGAAACAACCTCCGAATCGCCGGTTTCGTTTCCCCCCTGGTGTACCTCCATCCAGAATAACCAGTTCTTTGCCTTCACAGCCGATGCCGCGACAGCAACTTTTGATATTTCGGTATATGGATGCGGTACCGGGAGTGCGCTTCAGGCCGCTGTTTTTTCAACAGCCGATTGTATTGACTTCAGCTTTGTATCGCCCTGTCTGGGCAATATTCCATCCAACAGCACGGCATCCCTTACAGCATCTGGCCTGGTTCCCGGTGAAGTTTACTACTTGAGTATTGATGGCAGCAGTGGCTCACAGTGTGAGTATTCGATCAATGCATCAAATCCTACGGTAAATGGTCCGGCAACGGGTATATGTGTTCCCTCCTCGCCGATTGGAACCTACACTACGAGTGTGCCATCCACCTGGCAGATTAATCCGCCTTCTGCGGGTAATTTTATAGGGCCCAGTTCCGGCACACCTACGGTAACTGTCCAGTGGGTAGAGGCGGGCGCCGCCGAGGTTTGTGCCACGAGCGATCTGTGTCCGAATGCCCCTGAATTTTGTCTGCCTGTAACGGTCGGTGAAGATCTGGAGATGACGGAGGATGTTGACTTGTGTCAGGGTTATACGGTGGAGTGCGCCGGACAAACATTTTCTCAGGCCGGAACATTTCTTGTAAACCTGCCTTCATACCTGAATTGCGACAGTATCATTCGTTGTCAGGTACGCCTTATTCCGACCGTTCGTGTGACTGAAACGGTTTTTATGTGTCAGGGAGGCTCGGCTACCTGCGCTGGCGAGGAGTTTTTTGCACCGGGATCTTATCCGGTTATGTTTACCAATTATCAGGGATGCGACAGTATTGTAACCTGCAAGGTAAATCTCATACCAACCTACAATGGTCCAGTACAATTTATCAATCTGTGCGGACCGTCGCAATATCAGGTTTGTGACAATTTTTTCACTTCATCTGGTATTTACAGCGAGATATGCACCAGCTATCTCGGTTGCGACAGTATCGTTAATATTGATTTGGCCATACTTGAGCCAAATGCAGTAATTGCGTCTCCTGATACTCTTAATTGTGATACAAACATTACCATAACGCTGGATGGTTCCGGATCATCAGTCAATACGGCTAACGGGGGAGTAACGCTGTATCAATGGTCGGGTCCGGGTATAGTTGGTTTCAATAACAAGCCAACCGTGGTCGTGAATCAGCCCGGAGAATATTGTCTGGTGTTAAAGCACAGCCGGGGGGTACTTGCCTGTTACGATACTACCTGTGTGAATGTGGCTGCCATAAGTGCGGTACCACAGCTTCCGCAGATTTCAGGAAATCAGCTTCCGTGCGGGGACTCTACGATTACCTATGTTGCTACGGCGAATGGCTTACCTTCTCCAACTTCATTCAACTGGACTGTTCCGGGCGGGGTTAACTTCACCTCGTTAAATGCCGGTACAATCAGAATAACGTGGGATACTGTTGTAAGCGGACAGATTTGTGTGACCGCTAATAATTCCTGTGGAGCATCACAACCGGCATGTATTCCTGTTACAGTACAGCCACCCATACAGCAGCCAGTCATGACTGGTCCGTTGAGTGTTTGTGCCAACGGAGGGAATTATCCGTTTATCCTGAACCTGGAACAAACTGGCGTCAACTACAACTGGACTGTTCCGGGCGGTGCTGTGTTTACCGGTGGCGGAGATACTATTCTGGTTAGCTTCCAGAATGCAGTTTCCGGTAAAGTTTGCGTTGCTCCTCAAAATGTGTGTGGTACCATTCAGCCGGTATGTCTTGATGTGGTTGTCAGGCCTGCCCCGGCTGCAGATCTCAGCCAGAGTACCCAGATATGTACGGGAGAATCAGTCAATCTGAACTTCAGTCTGTCGGGTAACGGTCCGTTTGATGTCACCTGGACGGATGGCACCCTGACTACCACGCTCAATGATATCAGCAACAATCATTCTGTAACGGTAAATCCGGTGGCGACAACCACCTACAAACTGCTCGCTATTGCAGATAATTCGGCTCCGGTATGCAGTAATGCGCTGCTCGACAGTGTAACGGTCACAGTCAGACCGAATTTCAGTTTCTCCCGCAGTGCCCAGATATGTGAAGGCGAGTTTTTAGTGGCCGGCGGTGCGTCTCAGACCATTTCAGGCGTTTATACCGATAGCTTGCAGACGGTTTACGGCTGTGACAGCGTGATTATTACCACACTGACAGTTTTTGAAATTGACACAACGGCGCTGAACACATACACTTGTGATCCTTCACAGGCTGGGTCAACAGTTCAGTATTTTACGCAACTGAATGGCTGCGACAGCGTGGTTGTTCGATCCGTGGTGTTGAATCCGTCCAATACGGTGTTGCTGTACGACAAGAGCTGTAACCCCAATAATGTTGGTATTTTTACCCAGAACCTGACCAATCAGTACGGCTGTGACAGCACGGTGATTACCACGATTACTTTTTCCCTTTCCGATACCACCTACATCAATTTGAAGTCGTGCGATCCTTCGGCTATCGGAGTATTCTATAACCCGCTGACTACCGCTGATGGTTGCGACAGCCTCATAATAACCACTGTCACACTTTCACCTTCCAGTGCCACAGCGCTTTCGGGGTTGAGTTGCAATCCTTCCGAGGTGGGTGTGTTTACCAAGGTGTTGTCCAATCAATATGGCTGCGACAGTACGGTAACAACGACAATACTGTTTGATCCGTTGCCTGTTACCTACCTGACGGGCTCATCCTGCAATACATCTCAGGTTGGCGTATTTACGAATGTTTATACTACTTCAGGGGGCTGTGACAGCACTGTGGTTACCACTATTACTTTTGATCCACTGGATAAAACATACCTGAGTGCCACCACCTGTAATCCGGCTCAGGTTGGTGTATTCACGAATACTCTTACCACAGCAGGCGGTTGCGACAGTACGATCATCACTACGGTGACACTATTGCCGAGCAACACCACGAATCTGAGTGCCACCACCTGCAACCCTCTGCAGGCGGGTGTGTTTACACAGGTTCTGACCAATAAATTTGGCTGCGATAGTACGGTGATAACCACGGTAAACCTGTTGCCTACCAGTCAGAAATCCATACAAACCTATACCTGTGATCCATCTCAGGCAGGGGTATTTACGTACCAGCTTGTCAATCAGTATGGTTGCGACAGTATCGTTACCGAAACTCGCACGCTGTTGCCATCCAGTGCAACCACGGTTAACCGGACCACCTGTAACCCGGGTCAGGTTGGCATGGTTACACAAGTGGTACCGAATCAGTATGGTTGCGACAGTACAATCACGACGATTACCACATTGTTGCCGGCCGACGGGTGCTCCGTTGTTGCCACGCTTCAGGGTTCAACCATACCATGCGGGCAGTCAACGGGTACGCTCACGCTGACTCCGACTGTGGGTATTGCCCCCTTCAGTTATGTGGTTACGAAAAACGGTAATCAGGTGAATTCGGGATCAGTTCAGGCGCTTTACACACCCGAACTGATCAGCGGACTTTCACCCGGTGTTTATACCGTCAACATTACTTCACCGAATGGTTTCAGTACATCCGTGCAGGCTACGATCAACCAATTACTTCCGCCGGATGCCGGTGCGACGGTGAGTTCGGATTATTCCGGTTTTGATATCAGTTGCAACGGTGCTGCCGATGGAGTAGCCCTGGGTTCTGCTTCTGGCGGTCAGGCGCCCTATCAGTATGCATGGTCGAGCGGTGCAACCACCCAACAGGCAACAGGCCTGGCCGCTGGCACATATACTGTTACCGTTACGGGCAGTAACGGATGTACCGATACATCCACGGTCTCTCTTGCGTCTTCTACACCGATGAGCGTCGCATTTGTTGTGAATAATCTGAATTGTTTCGGACAGAACAGTGGTGCCATTAAAATTAATGTGACCGGTGGAGCACCGCCATATACTTACCGTCTGAACGACGGACCCGAGCAAACGGCTAATTTGTTCTCCAATCTGATGGCTGGAACCTTTAAAGTCACGATATATGACGCTAACAGGTGCGAAAAAACAGAGGTTATCGTTGTTAATGCCGCCATTCAGGTGGATGTCAATCTTGGAGAAGATCTCACCATCAGCCAGGGCGATGAAGCCACACTACGGGCGATAATCAATTTGCCCATAGACAGTATTGAGAAGATAACCTGGACGCCACCCTTCGACAGTACCGACTGTCCGCAGTGTCCGGATCAGATTGTAAGGCCGTTTATTTCTACGGTCTACTCCGTCGAGGTTCAGGCGCTGAACGGATGCAAGGATCGGGATGATGTGGCCGTACGAGTGGATCGCCGCAGGCAGATATACGTGGCCAATGTATTTTCTCCCAACGAGGATGGCAATAACGATATCCTTGGAGTATCTGCAAAACCTGGCGCAGTGACAAATATCCTGTATTTCAGGATTTATGATCGCTGGGGTAACGAGGTGTACGAACTGCAGAATTTCCTGCCCAACAATCCGACCATTGGCTGGGATGGTACTTTTAATGGCGAACCCATGAACCCCGGAGTTTTTGTCTGGTCTGCAGAGATTGAATTCATTGACGGAGAACGCATCCTGTACAAGGGCGATGTGACGGTTGTGAGATGATTAAAATTAAGTTCTGTTTTTTGGTTAAACAATCCGTGGCTTTAGAACTATCTTTGCTCCGGCGATCAATAAAACTCAAACGATGATTAAAATACTTGCAAACGACGGCATACATCCTGATGGAAAGCTTCTTCTTGAGGAGGCGAGCTATCTTGTAGATGAAAATAAAATTGCACAGGAGGATCTTGTATCCCGGATTTCGGAGTACGATGTACTTATTGTCCGCAGTGCAACGAAAGTAACCCGGGAAGTCATTGACGCGGGTAAAAACCTGAAAGTCATAGCTCGTGGCGGCGTTGGCCTCGACAACATTGACGTGGATTATGCCCAAAGCAAGGGGATACAGGTTTTCAATACACCCCGGGCATCATCAAGGGCTGTGGCTGAGCTGGCCATGGCACACCTTTTCAGTTTGTCACGTATGTTGCAGCGCAGTAACCGCGAACTTGCAACGGGTGGTGATTTCAAGAAACTGAAAAAGGCCTATGAAACCGGATTTCAAATCAAGGGAAAAACACTTGGTATCATTGGTTTTGGTCGTATCGGACAGGAAGTAGCGCAAATTGCGCTTGGAGCTGGCATGCGTGTGCGCGCGCACGATCCTTATGTAGCCGAGGCAGAAGTGGGTATTACTCTGGCTGACTTCAAGGACATCAAAACCTGTGTAAAGATTCGGACCGAATCTTTTGACAAAATCATAAGAGAGTCTGATTTCATCACTATCCATATTCCTGGAGGAGGAAAACCCGTGTTTGGGGTTGCCGAATTTGAAAAGATGAAGC
This sequence comes from Saprospiraceae bacterium, assembly GCA_021298575.1. Lineage (GTDB taxonomy): Bacteria > Bacteroidota > Bacteroidia > Chitinophagales > Saprospiraceae > M3007. The sequence continues at coordinate 51,766 of JAJTFM010000012.1, forward strand.
CCGGTGTGTTTCTGATCAATACGGCACGCGGCGGAGTCATTGATGAAGAGGCATTGCTCGTTGCTCTTTCCAGTGGTAAAGTTGCCGGAGCGGGTCTGGACGTATTTGAGCAGGAACCCACGCCGAGAGAGGCCTTGTTGAAACATCCGCTTGTTTCCTGCACACCGCATATAGGGGCCAGTACTGTGGAGGCGCAGTCCTACATAGGTATGGAACTTGCCGACAAGATCATCGCGTTTTTTGGCGACGATAAATAAATACAGATGATTAGCCGAGGCTTATCGTTTTGTCTTACTTTTGGCTGAATTTTGATTCAATTACTTTGCTATGAACAGCCGGCAACCCAAGATCAGCATTGTCATTCCGTGCAAGAATGAATCGGGTTATATAGCAGAAACATTGGCCCAGTTTGAGCCTTTGATAGAGAGGTATAACCTGGAAATTATAGTTTCTGATGCCAACAGCGCTGACGGTACCGATGGTATTGTCAGCGCTTTTTCAGATAAATTACCGGGTCGTGTTGTTCTGGCACAGAAACCGGGTAAACAGAATATTGCCATAGGTCGTAACTATGGTGCGCAACAGGCTACCGGCGACATACTGTTTCACACAGATGCCGATGTGAAAATCCCGGATCCGGACCGCTTCTTTCCTGCAGTACTTCAAACTTTTGAGAATTCTCGTGTAGTGGCAGCTACCGTTCCTATATGGGTTTATCCCGAGGAGGCCCGTCTGGACGACAAACTTTATCATATTCTGATGAATGCCATCATCAGGCTGTCTTTTTTCGTGAAAATATACCTCGCCAAGGGAGAGTGTCAGCTTGTTCGCCGCGATGTCTTTGAAAAAATTGGTGGTTACAGCGAACATCTGATTGCCGGGGAGGACTGTAATTTGTTCTACCGTCTGCAGAGAGAGGGTAAAATTGCCTACCTGTGGCGTTTAAAGGTACACCATTCTCCGCGGAGGTTCCGCGAGTACGGATATGTGAAACTTACCCTCATCTATTTTCGTGAAGGTCTGTGGATGCTGCTTGGCAAAAAATCGTACGTAAAAGAGTGGAAGGCTATCCGCTAGTCCTGTTTTTCCAGAGCCAGCCAGCTCCTGCCAAACCAGTCACGAAGAGCAGAATAGAAATAATTTCCGCTTGAGTGAGGTTGATTCCCAGTACTTCATGTGAAACATTCACCCTGATTTTTTCGATAAGGAATCGCTCCGCTGCAATCAGGCACAAATAGATAAAGAACAGCATGCCTGTAACCTTTATTCTGGTCCGGAGAGCCCACAGAATGGCGAAAATGCCAGCCATCATTACTATTTCATAGAATGGCGTAGGGAATACGGGCTGCCCGAGCTGCATACAATAGTCCCAGGTACATCCGTCAATCGGCACACTTCTCACCGGATCGGTATTGGGTGAGTTGAGTACATGATGCGGGTACTGATAGCTCCACATCCAGTCGGGCAGGAAAGACATCCATTCCGGCTTGGGATTTGTGTTTATGATACCCCAGTCGCCATCGCCCGAAAGCTGACAACCTATACGTCCTACTCCGTAACCGGTAACCAGTGCTGGTGCTACGGCATCTGCTGTGGGCAGAAACGGTATTTTATTGCGCCATATATAGTAAACCACGGCTATGAATCCGAGGATAAGTCCACCCAGGAATGCGAGTCCGCCGCCAGATGTCAGAGCCCCTATCGGATCGGCGAGGAAGTCTTCCCAGTTATCGAACAGGTCGAAAATTTTTGCACCGAGAATACCGCCCACAGCTGCGGCCACGGTCATTTCGCTGATCCGGTCGTGCGGGAAGACTAGCAGATCCTTGATTTCGGGATTGTCTTTTTTGCGTTTTTGACCGTCGAGATAAGTAAATCCGCCAAGCAGGGCAGCACCGATGATACCCCCTATCCAGTTCATTTTTAGAGACAGGATGACCGATGCCGGGTCGTGGCGGAAGTCGGCATAGTGCTGATAGGCGTAAAGCCCCTTACCGCCGATGATGAGTCCGGCGAGGGCGTTACTGATGATTTCGCTGCGTGTTGCCGGCAGGCCAGTGGTTATTCTTACCTTAACTGGAGTATAGAATCCTTCTTTCGCCTTGCGTTTGAGTTCGATATGGAAAACCATAGCGCTGGCGAGGAATGCGATAGCGAGGAAGAACCCGAACGTCTTGAACATGGCGAGCCCGTTATCAGGCTGAGTTCCAATCAGGTCGTGGAAGAGATAGGAGAGGTCCGGGTACATGATTTGAGTTGTTAGAGCGTTGATTTATTCTGTATCGGTGACTACCTCTGCCGAGAGGCCGCGCTCTTGCAGTGCCTCACAGTAAGGAATCAGTTCGGTTCGGGTGCCACTTTTTACGGTTGCCTTTCCCTTGTAATGGATAATGAGCGACAATTGTTCAGCCTGCTCTGACGAGTGTCCGAGTACCTGCATAAAGCATTCAATTACCCATTCAAAGGTGTTGACTTCGTCGTTGAACACAATGAGCCTGGACGAGAAGCCCGTACCGGTTTCGTCATCAACCAGTACCTCTTCATCTTCTTCCCACAGTGGTTTTTCGTACATACGGATACCCGGTTTTTTATCGAGAGACATGGTAGCTAGTTGAGATTTTTGAGTACAGATTCGATGGCGTCGAAGTCGGGAAGCTCACCGGCGTTTTCGAGTACTTCGACAAACCGGAGCGTACCTTCTTTGTCAACCACAAAAGCCGATCTTTTGGAAACACCCTTCAGGCCGAGGGCGAACTCCTTGTAGATGGTGTCGTATTTTTTACTGACGGTTTTATTGAAATCTGAGAGGAGGGGAAAATTGAACTGTTGTTCTTCCTTCCATTTTGCGAGTGTATAGGGGCTATCAACAGAGATAGCCAGAATCTGTGCGTCGAGATTTTCGTACTGAGCCAGGCTATCGCGCATATAGCAGAGTTCTTTTGTGCATACACCTGTGAATGCGAAGGGGAAGAACAGAATTACCACATTTTTTCCGCGGTATTCGGACAGTTTCACGAGCGACTTGTCGGTGGCACGCAGGGAGAAATCGGGGGCTTTATCGCCGGGTTGCAGCATAGCGGTCTTTTTGGGTCAAAGTTATGTCTTTCCGGCAATTTTGCTGCCAGGTAAACAGAACATGCTCATATAAAAAACGCCGGGAGGAGATACGTGTCTTTGAATGTACGTATCAGCCTCCCGGCGACTATTTAGGTTATCCCGAGGGGTTAAAGTGTGTTCAGGATTCAAAACTGGCAAAAAACACGCCTGTTTTTGCCATCGGCAGAAAACCCTGTACAGGCTTTTAGTTTCTGTTCAGGCAGTCCAGGTCTTCGAATGCGGCTTTCAGTCGGGTGACGAAGGTTTTCTCGCCTTCGCGCAGCCACACACGCGGATCGTAGAATTTCTTGTTGGGTTTGTCGTCGCCGTCCGGGTTTCCGATCTGGCCTTGCAGATAGCCGCGTTTGGCATCGTGGTAGGCGCGAACACCATCCCAGAAGGCCCACTGCATGTCGGTATCAATATTCATTTTAACGGCGCCGTACTCGATGGCCTCGCGGATTTCCTCGCGGCTTGAGCCGGATCCGCCGTGGAAGACGAAATTGACTGGTGTTTTTCCGGCGATTCCGAATTTTTCGCGGATATATTCCTGAGAGTTTTTGAGGATGACGGGCTGCAGTTTTACGTTACCGGGTTTGTAAACACCGTGTACATTACCGAATGCGGCAGCGATGGTGAAATTCGGGCTTATCTTCAGGAGTTCCTCGTAGGAATAAGCGACCTCGTGCGGCTGGGTATAGAGTCTGGATGAATCCACGTCGCTGTTGTCCACGCCATCTTCTTCGCCTCCGGTTACACCCAGTTCAATTTCGAGAGTCATACCCATTTGAGCCATTCGTTTGAAGTAGCGGGCAGAAATTTCGATGTTCTCGTGGAGTGGCTCTTCCGACAGGTCGAGCATGTGACTGGAGTAAAGGGGGCGGCCAGTTTTTTCGAAGTGTTTCTCTCCGGCATCGAGGAGACCATCCACCCAGGATATGATATTGAGGGCACAGTGGTCGGTATGGAGTATAACCGGTACGCCATAGGCTTCGGCTACAGCATGTACGTGTTGAGCACCTGATACAGCACCTAGAACAGCTGATTTTTGTCCGTCGTTGGACAGTGATTTACCGGCGAAGAAAGCGGCACCGCCGTTTGAAAATTGTACGATGACCGGGCTGTTTACGGCTGCTGCTGTTTCGAGAACGGCATTGACCGAATTGGTGCCGATCACATTGACGGCTGGCAGGGCGAAATTATTTTCGTTTGCGTAGTTCAGCAAATCAGTGACTTCCTGTCCGTGCAGGACTCCAGGGCGAAAACGGGCCATTTTGTTGTAAGTTAAAGGACGAATAATGAAATTCGGTAAGGCGGCGCAAAGTTACAGATTTAAACTGAAAGACCCGGGATTATGGCTTTTCTGCCAGCTGGCGTTTGAGGGCCAGCATTTCGTCGCGGAGTTGTGCTGCTGTGATAAAGTCCAGTTCTTTGGCGGCTGCCTTCATTTTACGCTCTGTTTCGGCGATCATTTTTTCCAGTTGGGGTTTGCTGGCCATGGCGATGACGGGTTCTGCTGCCATACCCGTCTTTTCCGGTTCCACATAATACTGAGGTGCATCGCCGCGGATATCGAGTACGCTTTTTCCGGCCATGATCTGTTCTTTCGATTTCCAGACGGTTGTGGGGGTAATTCCGTGTTTTTCGTTATAGGCCATCTGAATATCCCTTCTGCGATTCGTTTCGTCTATGGTATTTCGCATGGCATCGGTTACCTTGTCTGCATAAAAAATGACCATTCCGTTGGAGTTTCTGGCTGCACGACCGGCGGTTTGTGTGAGCGAGCGCATGTTTCTGAGGAATCCCTCCTTGTCGGCGTCGAGAATGGCTACGAGTGATACTTCGGGCAGATCAAGACCTTCCCGGAGCAGGTTTACGCCTATGAGTGCATCGAACTCTCCGAGCCTGAGGTCGCGCAGAATCTCGACGCGTTCGAGCGTTTCGACTTCCGAGTGTATATAGCGGCATTTGATGCCTGCACGCGCCATATAGTCGGCCAGTTCTTCAGCCATACGCTTGGTGAGCGTAGTAACCAGTGTTCGTTCACCTATGTCTATTCGTTTTTGTACTTCCTCCAGCAGGTCGTCTATCTGGTTGAGCGTGGGGCGTACTACGATGGGCGGATCGAGGAGACCTGTGGGTCTGACGAGTTGTTCCACTACCACCCCTTCTGTCTGCTCCAACTCGTAATCGGCCGGAGTAGCACTTACGAATACAATCTGATTGACGAGTCCTTCGAATTCGCTGAAATTTAGCGGCCGGTTATCCATGGCGGAAGGCAACCGGAATCCCCAGTTGACGAGCGACTGTTTTCTGGCGCGGTCGCCACCCCACATGCCGCGTACCTGCGGAAGCGTTACGTGACTTTCGTCAACAATCATGAGGTAATCGTCGGGGAAATAATCCAGCAGGCAGAATGGGCGGGTACCCGGTTTCCGGCGATCAAAAAAGCGGGAGTAGTTTTCGATGCCTGAGCAGTAGCCCAATTCTTTGATCATCTCCAGGTCAAAAGAAGTTCTTTCAACCACCCTTCTGGCCTCCTGCATACGTCCTTCACTGATGAAGAATTTTTCCTGGGCTGTCATTTCTGCCTTAATATCTTCCATAATCTGTCCGAGGCGGTCCTTGGGAGCCACGTACAGGTTGGCTGGAAAAATGGCAGTTATTTCAGTAGTGGTAATTCTTTTGCCCGTTTCGAGGCTGATAGTTTCAATGCTTTCGATCTCATCGCCCCAGAAAACGACCCTGACACCCCAGTCGGCATAAGGGAGATTGACATCTACGGTATCGCCTCTCACACGGAAGGTGCCCCGGATAAAATCAGTTTCCGATCGGGAGTACAGGCTGTTGGTGAGGGCAAACAGAAAGTCTGTTTTGCTTCTTTTTTCGCCGCGCTGCAGCCTGATGATACCGGTTTTATAGTCCTCCGGATTACCCATACCATATATACATGATACGGAAGCGACGATGATGATATCACGCCTGCCTGAAAGTAGCGATGAGGTGGCTTTCAGGCGTAGTTTGTCTACCAGTTCGTTAATCTGAAGGTCTTTTTCGATAAAGGTATCGGTTACCGAGAGATACGCCTCCGGCTGGTAGTAGTCGTAATAGCTTACAAAATACTCAACCGCGTTATCGGGGAAAAAAGACTGGAATTCACCGTATAGCTGGGCGGTCAGTGTCTTGTTATGCGTGAGGATCAGTGTTGGGCGGTTCACCTGGGCAATTACGTTGGCCATAGTGAACGTTTTACCCGAACCGGTTACGCCGAGTAGTACCTGGGCGCGCTCGCCTTTCTGGATACCGTCAACGAGCTGGGCGATGGCCTGAGGCTGATCGCCAGTGGGGATATAGGTTGAAGAGAGTTTGAACTCCATGATTTCGAAGTGCAAAGATATGTCTGCGCTTATATTTGCGCGGAATATTATCTTTACGGCATGTCAAACCGGACCCTGACAGTTACTATTTCGTTCGCAGTGCTTCTGCTCGGCGGGGTTTTCTATTGGCTGAACCACGACAGCCATGCCACTCACGACTGGTTTGAAGACAGTATGGACAAAAATCGGGGGTATTCTGAAAAAAGCGTTGAACCTTACGGGACGCATATTATGCACGAGGTGCTGACTGATTACTTTCCGGATTACAAGTTGAAAGATATAAAAAAGGGTGTAGCCAAAGAGTTGCCGGACTCCAGTTCTTCCCGCGATAATTACGTGTTTATCGGAGAGGCCATGTTTCTCGACTCCGCGGATAATGAACAGCTGCTGAATTTTGTTTACAGGGGTAATACGGCATTTATTTCCAGCAAGACAATCCCGTACCAGCTTGTTTCTCGTATTACAGATTTGTCCTGTGTGGATTATGCATGGACTGATTACTACTACATAACAGATACAACGGGTTTCCTGTCGCTTTCCTTTACTGAATCCGAAGAAGACGCCAGATACTATTATGCCCGGGAGAATGTCATTAAAAGTTACAACTGGCACTATATTGACGAGGAGTCGGTATGTAATCAGGACGATCTTCATCCCCTTGGCCTGTTGAACGGGACATACCTGAACTTTGTACTTGTTAATTATGGAGAAGGTCGCTTTTTGCTGCATACCACCCCAATTGCCTTCAGTAATTATTCTTTGTTGAGAACAGATGCCCGGTTGTATGCGGAGCGCGTACTGTCATTTCTGTCGGAGGGGAATATTTACTGGGATGCATCTTCCAGAATTCCGGAATCAGTGGGTCGCACGCGCAATAACACCAACGACAGTGAAGAACCCGGTATTTTGACATATATTTTGAAGCAGAGATCGCTTGCCTGGGCCTGGTATCTGCTGATTGGCACCTCACTGCTGTGGGTTGCTTTCAGGGCCAAACGGCGTCAAAGAGTTATTCCGGTGCTGAAGCCTAATGAGAATGCATCCAGCGAGTTTATCGGTACCATTGCTGATATGCACTTTCAGGAAAAAAGCTACAGGAGTATCAGTGTACAGGCTTTCCGGCATTTTTTGCAGCACCTCCGCGACCGCTACGGAATAGTGATACACCTGAACCATAATGGTATGCTATCGGACAGCAGTACATCTGCTGCCAGACTGAGTTATCTTTCCGGTATTTCCGAGGCAGAAATACTTGACATATTTGACCAATACACTGCTATTGCCCGGTATGAGCCGACAGAGCAGATGATGACAGATTTTTATCAGGCCCTTGAGGCTTTCATGAAAAACGCCAGCTGAAAAATGATGGAGAACGAATTCAATTCACAAGCACAGTCAGAACCGGCTTCGCATGCCGGAAGAGAAAATCCGTTCACGGGAGTCAATGTTGATCCAGTGATGTTACGCGCCGACAGCGTTCGATCCGAGATAAGCAGGGTAATTATTGGTCAGCATGAAATGCTGGAGTTATTGCTGGCGGCATTATTTACCGGCGGGCATGTATTACTTGAGGGTGTTCCCGGCATTGCAAAGACTCTGACGGCCAAGTTACTGGCAAAGACAGTCAGGGCCGATTTCAGCCGCATTCAGTTTACGCCCGACCTGATGCCATCCGATGTGGTGGGCACCTCCATATTTAATATGAAAACTTCGGATTTTTCCTTCCGCGAGGGGCCGATTTTCAGCAATGTTGTACTGATAGACGAAATAAACCGCGCACCAGCCAAGACACAATCGGCTCTTTTTGAAGTAATGGAGGAAAGGCAGGTAACAGTTGACGGCATCACCAGGCAGATGAGCAACCCGTTCTTTGTTGTAGCCACCCAGAACCCTGTTGAACAGGAAGGTACATACAAGTTGCCGGAGGCGCAGCTCGACAGATTTCTCTTCAGGATTATCATGTCGTATCCGGGTCTTGAGGAAGAGCAACAGATACTTCGCAGATTTCGCGACGATTTTAACGGGATAATCAGGGAGTCGGTAAACCCGATACTCACACCGGCTGACATAGCAGAATCCCAGCGTATAATAGAGCAGGTATATATCAGAGAGGAGCTGTTGAGCTATATTGCGACTATCGTTCACAATACCCGTAACAATCCGGATATATTCCTGGGTGCGAGTCCGCGTGCGTCATTATCGCTCCTGAAATCTGCCAAGGCAGTTGCAGCCATGTCGGGACGCAATTTTGTTACGCCTGATGACATACGGTATGTCTCCTATCCGGTACTCAACCACCGGATTATCCTGACGCCCGAGAGAGAGATGGAGGGATATTCCACCCGCGAAATACTGGAGAATATTATTAATAATGTGGAAGTGCCCCGTTGATCTTTACACTACCGGTATGATTATGCCTCTTCCTGTTCCCCCGAACCATTGGCGAGAATAGCTGCTGACATGATGAACAGGGAGCCAATCTTGTCCGTTTCCACAAAATCATTCATCAGCATCAGGAGGTTGGTCAGAACGAAGCAGAGCAGTGCGGCCATGAGCATATTTCTGCGCCAGGGTACTTTGGTAGTATGATAAAGGCCTTCTCCGCGAAGCATGACAACCATGCAGAAAAGCAGGTAGAAAAACAGTCCCGGGATACCTTGTTCCACCGTTACCATCAGAAAATAATTGTGAATCCCAGATCGCTCGGGATTGTCGCTTACGTATGTCCTGAAACTGGAGACGGTGTAATTTTTATAGAATGTGTAAAAACATCCGGGGCCGAAACCTGTAAGTGGCCGGTCTTTTATCATGTATGAAGCTGCCACCCAGCGATAAACCCGCTCCATGGTGGAAATATCCTCCAGCTTTACAGTGGCTTCCAGCAGGTTGTCGAAACTTGTATGGGATATGGTTTTTTCATAATCCGGAGCGAAAGCGAGCCAGTTGTCGCGGGTGCCCAGATATGCCACAATTATTGTAAAGAACAGTGCGACGGCTACCAGCGTCACCTTCATCAGTCGGAAACGCACCACCCATACCACACCGACGGCAGCTACCAGGGCCACGTACGCAGCGCGTGTGTACGCAAAATTTATGGCAAACAGGAGATACAGGATGCCGCCGGCAAGGATCAGCCATTTCCAGCTGAACCGTTTGTACCAATAGGTTCCGTACCAGATGTAGGGCAGAAATATTGCGAGCAGGCAGGCGTACATCACGTGGTTCCTGAAGTGAGGCCACATAACGTATCCGACCTCCTCAAAGGTGAATCCTTTGGCTGCGTGGCGTACTACTACGGTCGTAATGGCGTACACCAGTGGTACGAAGAACCACCACAGAAAGTCTTTGAAGTCGCGTTCCTCCTTCAGAAACCGGGCAGCGAGGAAGTAGAAAACTATGAAATACCAGCCTTTGGCCAGCGTGTATTTCAGGGAGATGAAAAACACCTGAGAGCTCGCCATGGTCACAATAATCCAGAATAAATGAGCCAGCAGCGCAATCGAGATGGAGTTTTTCAGGAAGCGGGCGTCCACCGTACGCCAGTTCATCAGAAACCATCCTATAGCCACCAGGGTAAGCAGCCACATGAACTGCTCAGATGGCATGTCGGTGGCGAAACCACCCGGCAATTCCTTTTCTACCGAGAGTGGTATGGCACCAATCATCAGATAGAACACCTTGCGTATGTCAACCAGTGTAAGCCAGAAGATGAGCAGTGCTGCCGGCGCCAGAGTAAGCCACAATGCATCGAGCGCAATACCGGCCCACACTGAAATCAGTGAAATGAGTATACATACGGCTACCAGCCATCCCTGCGGGTGTTTCCCGGAAACGGCAGTAAGTCGCTCGATGATGCGTGGGAGAGACATGATCCGGGGTTGCGGGGTCAGTTTTCGCTGTCGGCGGCCAGCTTCTTCCAGTTTACATCCCTGTAGGCATCAGCCAGCAGTGCCGCGAGGAGCGTGAACAGGAATACTGCGACAGTGGAAGCAACAACCAGTACCGTTCGTTTTGGTCTGATTTTCATGATGGGCCTTTCGGCTATGGAAATCAGCTGGATTGCCGGGATATCTGTATTGTAGGCAGCCCTGATCTGATGATAGCGTTCGATATCGTAGCTTAGTTGTCGCCTTGCCTGATAGTGGAGGTCATTTGCCAGTGCCACCTGCGGGAGGCCTTCGTTGTAGTTTGACACCGAAAAGTTATCACCGTAGTTACCAGACTTGTAGAGGCGTTGCAGGGTACGTTCGCCGGCGCGCAGGTTTGCGCGTATATACTCAACAGTGTCTTTTGGGATGAGTGGATTGTCGGAAAGCACCTCGAGGCGCCCCTGGTTGCGCATTACCTCACCCTGAGCGAGGGCTAGTTCGGTGGCGAATACTTCTCCCTGCTGAGTGACACTGTAAATTCCGTATTTGTTCTGGAGCGTTCGTACACTGTCGGCCAGCTTGTCGAGTTCCTTTTGTTTTTCCTGAATATTTTCTTCAAAAGAGGCCATGAATCGCGCCTGGGTATTTTTTACCAGTCGCTGGGATATCTCATTAATTTTTTCGCGGGCGGCGTTAGCCATATCAGCAGCCAGTTGCGGGTCGGTATCCTCTATGCTGAGTTCGATAGCGTCGTTCTTGTTTTTCTGGACAGAATAGTGACTCCTGAAGTTTTCGCGTACCCAAAACAGCCCTTCGCTGCTGGCAGAATCAATATCATAGTGGCGGTAAAGACCGAATCTGCTGACAATGTAATCGGTGACCTCGTCACTGGTGGCTACTTCGAGTAGCCGGTCGAGGTCCTTGTCTGTTCCGAAGTACTCAATCATCTTGGCGGATGATCCGAAGATGAGTTCCGGTTTGGAAACTTCCGGACTGGCCGGGTAAAACACGGTAGTTGACTGGTAGTAGTTTGGCAGCCACAAAGCGAAGGCAGCACTTCCGGCAAGTGCCAGTATAGTTGCGTTTCGGAGGGCTTTTCTCCAGCGGTAAATAGTGCCAATTAGTCCGAGGAGATTGTCGCGGTGACTCATACAGATTGTCGTTCAAATCCAAAAGGGCCGCAAAGGTACGAAAATAAGCGGGTACGGCCCGGTATATGAACGAATCGGGACAATGTTTTGCTGCCTGTCCGTATAATTAAACCAGTTTCTGACATTCAGCCAGCAGGAATTCGGCCTTTGATTTGAACCTGACGTTCGGGTCGGTTTCCTGAAATTTGCGCTGAAGGAAGAATTTTAGTTCCGGGATGGCCTCTGCATAGCGTTTGGCATGATAGAGACTGTCGCCCTTGCGCAGGCGTGAGAGCCAGTGCATTGGTTGTACGGCCAGTGATTTTTTGATAGCCTGATCAAAATCGGCAGCCGCAGCCTCCCATTCGTTTTTGATCATGTGGATTTTGCCTCGTCCGTAGAATGGTTCAGGGGCAATGGGGTTGATTGAAATACTTTTGGAAAAGTCGTAGTGAGCGTCGTTGAAATTCTTGAGTTTGTAGTTCACGTATCCCCTGCGCTCGAAGGCGGCAGCGTGGCGCTCATATTTTTCAATAGCGTTACTGAGGGCGATACTGGCCTCTTCCATACCACCCTGCTGCACCAGTTCGCGGCCGCGGAGGTATTCCGAGACGGCAACCTTGTCACTGTTCGGCTCAATCTGACATTCAGCCAGTACCTGACCGTTTTGAACCCACCAGGCACCTACATTGCCGGCAAGAGCATACTGTGCCACCTCCTTGAGCAGGGAGGTGGTGTTGCGCCAGTGCTTCTCAGTACTCATCAGGGTCTGCTGAGGTACATTGATGGCCAGTTCTTCCGGAACAAAAATCTCTTCCGCCTTGAACAGTATCTCTGTCCTGAAATAGTTCTCAAGACGTGTTTGCCAGTGCTTTACGACGAGGTCGTAAGTGCGCTGACTTCCAAAATCGAGGCGGCCTCTGAAGACCAGTTTGAGCGGTTGTTGTGCGATGATACTCATCCTGCTGTTTATATTGCGTTACTCACATTCAATTCGGTGCTGAAGAAAAACTTCAGAGGTACCGGAGAGCGGGTCGGATTAACTGACCTCACGGGACAAATTGCCCGGGGCGAAAAAGGGCTGTTTCACTTTGTGAGTGAATGTAGCCTGATCAACAAAAAAATGATATGCCCCTTTGAGAAGGAAAACCGGCCTTCGTGACCAGTGTAAAAGAGGCACTTTCCCAAAAAAATAGCCTACAAAGATGCAATGTTAATTTTATGCAAACAAGTGATTATCAATAGTTTTTAAAAAAAAATTATTTGTTTTGTTTTAATATTGCCAAAATTGATTCTGTAATGTTTGACGGTTTTAGCGCTTTTAAAAACAAAACACCACCGCTTACAAATATATTTTTGTTTTTTTGTGCCTGTTCAAGGGTTTTTTTGTGGAATTCACCAGACTGCCAATTGCCGCTTTCTCGCTGCTTTTTCACAAAATGTTTTGAATAAGAACCGCTTAATTCTCAAAACATACCGTTCGCCAATCAAAAATTACCGTCTCATGAATTACGAAAAACGTCTTTTTGATTACCTCTACGAGCAGCTCCAGAATCATCCGATTGACCGGGCATTCGGGCGTAAGATTAATGGTGAGTGGAAGTATTTTTCCACCACAGAAATGGTTGAACTGGTTAACAGAGCCAGTCTGGGACTCCTGCGGCTCGGTCTGAAACCGGGTGATAAAGTGGCTACTGTTGTCTATCAGACTATACCGGAGTGGGTAGCACTCGATTTTGCCATGCTTCAGATTGGCGTGCAGAATGTACCCATGTACCCCACCATCAGTTCAAGGGAGTATGAGTATATCCTCAATGAATCAGAATCAAAATTTTGCTTCGTCGGTGATGGTGACCTGCCCGACAAACTGAAAAAAGCCCGTGAGAAAACTCCCGCATTACAGGAAATATATTGTTTTTTTGAGGGTTTCGGGGCGCCTTTATGGAGTGAAATACTCCCCCCCGCAGGCAGCGATTACTCCGAAGTGGATCGGATTAAAGCGACAATCAGTCCCGATGACCTGGCCACGCTTATTTATACGTCTGGCACGACCGGAAATCCCAAAGGCGTCATGCTGACGCACAGAAATATCGCTTTCAATGTGGAAACGCTGAGAAATCTGGCGCCCATAAGTCCTGGCGACCGGATTCTGAGTTTCCTCCCCGTGAGCCACGTGTATGAGCGGGCTGCTGTTTATGCCTTCACGGCTTACGGCGGAAGTGTTTCGTTCACTACCCCGGAGGCTCTCGGAGGAGAAGATGGAGACCTGAAGGCTATCAAACCGCATTTCTTCACCTGCGTTCCCCGACTGCTGGAGAAGGTGTATGAGAAAATTCTGGCCAAGGGTATGGCGCTTAAAGGGCCCAAGCGCTGGATTTTCTTCCGGTCGCTTGAACTGGCCGACGAGTGGGATATTGACAAGCAATTTACGGGCTGGAAAGCTTTTGAGTGGAAAATTGCCCAGAAACTGGTATTCTCCAAGTGGCGCGAGGCACTGGGTGGCAATCTGAAAGGTATGACTACCGCCGCCAGTGCCTGTCCTCAACGTATTCTCCGGGCTTTCAATGCAGCAGGTGTGATGGTGCGCGAGGGGTACGGCCTCACCGAAGCGGCACCGGGTCTTACGTTCAATGGTTTCCGGCCTGAACACCCCTGTGTGCTCGGTACCGTCGGAGCGGCACTCGAGGGAGTAACAATCCGTATCGAGCCATCTTCCGAATACAATCCGGGCGAAGGAGAAATTCTGGCCAAAAGTCCGGGCATTATGCTGGGCTACTACAAGCAGCCGGAGAAAACAGACGAGATGATTCGTATCATAGACGGTGAGAGATGGCTGGCTACCGGCGATGTTGGCACGTTTGTTGAAGGTAAGGGTGGATATAAATACCTGAAAATCACTGACCGCAAGAAGGAACTCCTCAAGACAAGCGGCGGTAAGTATGTAGCGCCCACCCCTATTGAGTCTATCCTCAAGGAACACTATCTCGTGGAACAGGCAATGGTGGTAGGCGAGAATCTGAAATTCGTGTCTGCCCTGATTGTACCGTCGGTGGACGGACTGAAGAATTGGTATGAAAAACACGACGAGGAGTGGAAGGGTGTCCACGAGGCTATCGCTAATCCGAAAGTGTTGCACCGGTTTGAAATGCTTCTGGAGCGCGTAAACGAGCACTTCGGACGTTTTGAACAGGTCAAGAAATTTACCCTGTTGCCGGATGTATGGGAGCCTGTCAAGGCCGACGGATCGGAGGGAGAGTTGACACCGACACTCAAACTCAAGAGAAGAGTTATCATGGACAAGTTTTCCAAAGAAATTGACGCCATGTACCGATAGTAATTCATTAAAAATACGACATAATGACTGCCCGTTTACTGCTAGTTGCCATCCTGCTCGGAGGAGCCCCGGTTTCCAAAGCCGGAAACTGCGATTTTTTAGCGCTTCCCGACACACTGAACCCGCCAACCTGTGTCACATCGCCCGATGTGAGCGTTTTGTGCGATCAGTTTGATCCGAGTCTGCTGGCCTACCCGGGTATCGAAAGTCAGAGTGCTTCGGTGGTATCTGTCTCGGTTTTACTGGATTACAGTCAGTTTGATACTATCTGCCTGCGCGGGCGCATCGCGCGAACTTTCGTGGTTTACGACTCCACTGGTGCGAGTGGCAGTTGTACGCAGCATATTGATGTGGCTTACCAACAGGATTACTTTATCCGTTTTCCCAACGACGTGATTGTCACATCCTGTAATGGGGCCGTAGGTTACGGGCAACCCGTTTTTTATGGTGAAGACTGTGAACTGCTGGCGGTAAGCAGCGAAGACGAGGTTTCTTCGGTTGTTCCGGATGCCTGCTTCCGCATTCAGCGGCACTGGACCATTATCAACTGGTGTACGTTTGATCCGGCGCTCCCGTTGATTGAGGTGCCCAACCCGACACCCAATGCTGTTGCCAATCATCCGTCCAATCTGCCGGGTCCCACGGTTTCTTCCATCCAGACCGCCGGCGATCCGTGGCGCTCGACGATTGTGAAACTGAGTCCGACGGATCCGTCTCCCACCAATTTTTCGGTGTATTATGATTCGAATGCCAACGGCTACAAGTACACACAGTTAATCAAGATAGTTGACATGCAGAATCCGGACGTGGTTGCGGCTCCGGTGGGAGAGCAGCCTGTGGATGATCTTTCTGCAAACAATACACAACTATGGAATGAACTGTACTGGTGGGATAACGTCAACAGTATCCATGATCTTTCCGAAGCTGAGGCTGATATCAGTATTCAGGCTACCGATGCCTGCAGCGATGTGAATATCAGATTTCAACTGTTCCTCGATCTGGATGGCGACGGCGTCATGGAAACGCGGCTGGACAGCGACGAACTGGGTGCGGCCGGACTGGGCTGGAATGCGGTGCCTTTTGGCAACGTCACGGGTACTGCCCAGGTCAGGCAATTCGATGAGCGGCCAGTGGCAGCAGCCGACAAGTGGGGTTTTGCCATCGAACAAACGAAGAATGGATCCCTGACAACAGCCCGTCTTCGTTTCAATACGGCCAATGCTCCTGCCACGTATGTCAATCCGCAACTCCCGCACGGCACTCATAAAATAAAATGGTTTGTTGGCGACCAGTGCGGAAATGAAACTGTCCGGGAATACACGATTGCCGTACGCGACAGGGAAGAACCAACTGTTGTCTGTATTAATAACCTGAGCGCCAATATCATGCCTGCCGGACTGATACAAATGTGGGCCAGCGACTTTCTGGCTTATGCAGAGGATAACTGCACACCGACGGCCGGTCTGGCATACGGAATCCGGAAAGCGGGCACCGGAAGCGGCTTCCCGGTTGATGGTAACGGAAACCCGGTTGCCAAAGTTGTATTTGACTGCTCCGAGCTGGGAAATCAGCCCATTGAACTCTGGAGTATTGATAAAGCCGGGAATGCTGATTTCTGTCAGGCCAATCTGATACTGCAGGATAACATGGGTAATTGTAATCCCGGGTTCTCTGATCTGGGCGGAGATGTTTACACTGCAAGCGGAGATCCGATAGATGAGTTCACTCTGTTTCTGACCTCTACCCCTTCTCCGTTCACACCTCCGTTCTCCTATTTTGATTTTGTAACCGGAGGGCATTATGATATTCCTGCCAATCTTCCTCTGCCCTTAATCGGCAACAGTGTCTGGATTTCTCCGGAGCTCGACAACTACCCGCTTAATGGTGTTTCTACCTACGACCTGGTTCTCATTAAAAATCACATTGACGGTGATTTGCCATTTACTTCACCATACCAGTATGTTGCAGCAGATATAAATCGTTCCGGAACCATCACCAGTTTTGATATTCTCGAACTCAGAAATCTGATTCTGGGCATTTACACTGAATTTCCCAACAACAAGTCCTGGCGTTTTATGCCTGCCAGCTATGTCTTTCCTTTTCCCAATCCGCTGAAGTTCCCGATTCCGGACAGAATAGTTCTTAGCGACCTGATTAACTTCAAAAACGGCGGTGATTTTATCGGCGTCAAGGTGGGTGATATCAACGGCTCAGCTGTTCCGAATAATATGGCCGGATCAGATACGAGGGAGGTAGCTCCTGTGAAACTGCATGTCAGGACAGATAGTGAGTCAAACGGCGATCTGCTGGTGCACATAGGATTTGGACAGGCTGTTTCGGGATGTCAGTTTGAGTTGCTGCTGGACGGACTGCAGTGTCTGGAGGCTGTTCCGGAGGGCGATATGACCGCCGGCAACATCGCCGTCAGTGCTGAAGGAAGTGGTATTGCTGTTTCAACGGAAGCCGGGGGTGATGTCGGTTTTACCCTCAGATGCCGCCAGACAAGGCAGGGCAGTCTGCCCGAACAGCTCACGCTGAACAGCCGGAACATGCGTCCGGAGGCCTACACGGGCGCGCAGATACACGAGCTTGTACTTTCTTTTCCGGATATCACGGAGTTTGAGTTGTACCAGAATCAGCCCAATCCGTTTGAGGCAGGAACCCGGATTCCGTTCAACATGGAAGCGGATGGAGAGGCTACGCTGCGTATTTTCGACATAAACGGAAGACAACTCCTTACGCGCACCGGTACGTGCGCGAAGGGGATGAACTACTTCACGGCGGACGGGCTTCCTTCCGGTGTGATGTATTACGAATTGGAGACGGGTCAGAACAAGGCCGTCAGGAAGATGATTCGTCTCTGATGCCTACCAGGTTTTGACCTGATGCGGGTACCGGATGACATAAGCTTCCTTGATGAGACGAGTCATCCGGTCGCGCAGTTGTTCGATGCCCTCTTTGGTATGTGCTGAGATAAATACGTTCTCGCCGAAGTTGCTGCTGAGGCGTTCGCGCAAGTCAGCTTCTATATCGGTCTTTTCCTGGCTTGTGAGCAGGTCATCGAAGTATCGCTCGCGGTACAGGTCAATTTTGTTATAAACCATGAGCGTTGGTTTGTCGGCTGCACCTATCTCCTGAAGGGTGGTCTGTACTGTTCTGATATGATCTTCGAACTGCGGGTGGGCAACATCTACAACATGCAGCAGGATATCACTTTCCCGTACCTCATCGAGGGTGCTTTTGAAACTCTCCACGAGGTGGTGAGGCAGTTTCCGGATGAAACCGACCGTATCGGAGAGCAGAAAAGGCATTGTTCCGATGACGACCTTGCGCACCGTGGTATCAAGCGTGGCAAACAGTTTGTTTTCTGCCAGCACATCCGACTTGGAGAGCAGGTTGAGCAGGGTACTTTTCCCTACGTTGGTATATCCTACGAGTGCAACGCGAATCAGTTCACCGCGGGTTTTGCGCTGTGTCTGGCTTTGCCTGTCAATATCCTTCAGGCGCTCTTCCAGCGATTTGACCCTTTGCTGAACGATACGGCGGTCAGTTTCTATCTGTGTTTCACCGGGGCCCCTCATACCGATACCACCCTGCTGTCGTTCAAGGTGCGTCCACAGTCCGCGCAGGCGCGGGATGAGATATTTTAGCTGGGCCAGTTCGACCTGTGTTTTAGCCTGCGCGGTTTGCGCTCTGTTGGCGAAGATGTCGAGAATCAGCGTTGAGCGGTCAATGATCTTCACTTTCAGGGCCTCTTCGAGCAGGTTGGTTTGTTTTCCGGTGAGGTCATCGTCGAAAATGACCATAGAGACCTCCTCGTGTCGTTCGAGGTATTGCCTGATTTCCAGCACTTTTCCACTTCCTACAAAAGTGCGTGCATCCCGGTGCTGGAGGCGCTGCGTGAATCTTTTTACCGTTTCTGCGCCAGCGGTCATGGCGAGAAATTCCAGTTCATCGAGGTATTCATGTGCCTGCGTTTCAGTTACATCGGGCGTGATGAGTCCGACGAGCAGTGCGTATTCTTTTTCCTGTTTCAGTCCCGCGGCTTTCTGCCCGAGCGTCCATTCTTTTGCCATCATTAGTGGTTTTGCACTGCAAAGATAGGCAAAAAAGAGAGAGGGCGCCCGGGCAGGACAGACCGGGGTTATCTGATCATCAGCATGGTGCCTGTAGTACCACCGGGCGTACTGATACTGATGCGGTAAATTCCTTTTGCGATACCCTTGTTTACCTGCAGGTCGAATACATAATCACCGGCGCCATTGACAGGGAAAACCCATGATCCGGCCAGTTTACCCAGCATATCTCGTAATTCAATCCGTACTTCACCGTAGAAGTCTTCCGTGAGGGAGAAATACAGTTTCGCCTGATCGGAAACCGGGTTGGGCGAGATGGTGTTAATGCGCACGGGAGAAACACTATCTTCCTGATTCGGGATTTCAAGTGTGGATATGGTGCCGCCGCCTGTGTTATCCACGAAACTGGTGAGATCGGTCACGACCCCGTAGCAGGTACTCAGGTTTTTGATTTCGGCTTCGAGTGATTCCTTCTCGGAGGGACTGGTGGAAGCATAGTACAGTTGCAGCAGGTGTGCGGCTTTCTGTTTGGCCCATATTTTGGGCAGGAAACGGTATTTCAGACTATCCTTGCCAGTCAGTTGAATTGGATATTGATACGAAACTGGTGCGCCGAATGCCGTTCCGGAGAAGAGGGCATTGACCGGGCCTGGTTCGTTATATCTTCCCACTACAATCATCTGACTTCCCTTGTACAGGTTGGGTAAATCAATCGGGTAAGTCTCGTAGATAACATTGGGTTCAAAGGCAACGTCAGTGTGCAGGAGCACCGGATTTCTGACGGTCTGGTAGAAATCACTGATAGAAGAGGCCAGTTCATTGTTGTCGAGGAACTGCGCTACACCGTTATTCTCGAGGGCGATAGTGGTGAGGAGTGGTTTGTTTACATCTTCACCAACCCCGAACGTGAAAATGCTGAGTTCCTTTTCGAGGTATGTTACGAGATTGCTGATTCCGTTCAGGATACCGGTGGTGGATGTTATCCCGGCAGTGGGAACTCCGTCGGTAAAGAAAATAATGATGTTGTAAGTGTCTTCGAGGTCGTTGCTGAATTGTGGAATTGCCGTGCTGAAAGCGCCTGAGATATTAGTTGACCCCCCTGCAGACAGCGCTGCAATATAGTTTAGTGCGGCCTGCCGGCTAGAGGCATTATAGTCTACATGGTCGTTTTGGAAAGTCAAAATTGCGTTATCAAAGGCGACGATATTGAATTTATCGCCGATATTCAGGTTGTCAACAATAAAGGTGGCTGCATCCTTTGCCTGTTGCATCTTGTCGCCGTACATACTGCCCGACTTGTCAATAATCAGCGTGAACACCTTTGGAATGATATCTGCATTCGGGTTCGGGTTGGGTTCCACCACAAAAGCGCAGAAACCGTTGCCGTAGTTATCGCACCCGAGCGTATCGCTCAGGAATACACTGAAATCGAAAAGACCGAGGTCGCCGGCACTTAGCTTATACTCTACCTTGAAGTTGGAAGAGGCGGGACTGCTGACAATCGTTTTGTTCAGTGAGCCTTCATAGTCGCTGAGCGTTACCGGTGTGCCAGGATGCGACACGAAGGACAGTTGTTCGATTTTTCTACCTGATGAGAGCTGGAAGCTGAACTGCTGTGTGCCGAGAGTGCCCGGCTGAATACTCGTATATGCTGCCGGATAATTGCAGGTAACCACGCCATTTTTGTAGGGCAGCAGTTCCACATAAGTGAGTTCGATGGTTACCGTGGTATTGGGTTCGACGGGTTCCAGCACCGTGAAGTAGAGTGGGAATGCCCCGAGGTAGTTTTTCAGGATTTGATTCATCCCTGTGCTGCCTCCGCCGCCCGGCAGTATGGTGTCCTGGGCACTCGCGCCGAGATTGGCCTCATACCATATACCGTTACTTTGTCTGCGGAGTTTTACGGCACTGGCGGAGGCGGGCATCGGGAAGGCATAGCGGATATACTTTGCCGTTGAGAACTGATTTTTGAAGACCTGTGTGGTTTTGGTAATGGCAATCTGGTTTTCTACGGTTACATTGACAAAGGAAGCGGTGAGCTGGAGATAAACTCCGCTGCCGGCGTCAACGACTGCCACGCCGTTGGCTTTTGAGGCAGACCATAAAAGAGTGACAAGGGCGAAGGTGACAAGTGTTCTCATGTTAGAAAAATTTAGTTGTACGCAGGTTATTCGCAGTGGCTGCCGGAGGTGCAGCGAAACAGGGAGTGCCCCACGTAACAGGGTAAATAATCAAGATGGCGCTACAAAAGTGCCTGACAATATAATTAATGCTATATATTTTGAATTAAGTGTCATTTATAATCAATTTTATTTTCACTATTGATTATTCCCGACATTTCGTAGCCCCCCAAGGGCTTTTCAAGCAGAATTTGAGAAGCGTACACGCGGATCTGCCAGTGCATACATCAGATCGGCGACGAGATTACCGGCTATGGTGAGCATGGCTACGGCCATGAGAATAGCAGAGAGCGTAGCGAGGTCGTGATTAAGAAAGGCTGTTTGCGTTTTCAGTCCCAGTCCGGGAAAGTTGAACAGCGTTTCGACGACCAGTGATCCTGTGAGGAGAGCGGGAAGCATGGCGCCGAAAAGTGTGATAATCGGGAACAGTGCGTTCCGGAAAGCATGTTTCCAGTATATATAATCGTCGTTCAGGCCCTTGGCCCTGGCAGTCCGGATATAATCTTGCCGGAGGGTTTCCAGCATCCCCCCCCGCATTTGCATGGCTATGAGTGCGAGTGCGTGGAGCGTCAGTACGGCGATGGGGAGGATGAAACCGGGTAGTTTTCTGACGAACCAGGCGGAGAAAGATTCTGTTCCGGTCAGCCACTGGTCGGTGACGTCGAGGTAGGGATTTTCAATGAGGGGTTTTCCAATAATATTGCCGGTGAAAAGCATAACAAGTATGCCGCCCAGCCAGAAAACCGGCATGGAATGGAGGAAAAAGAGTAATTGTTTCGACCAGCGATCGAAACGGCTGTTTTTAAAGCGCGCCATTTCTACGCCAAGCGGAATGGCTATCAGAAAAGCGAGCAGCAGGGCTGTTCCGCTGAGCGTTGCGGTGGCCAGCAGGGCGGGTCTGATTTCTTCCCAGACAGGCCTCATTCGCCGGGTGAGTCCCCAGTTGCCCGTCAGGTATCCTGTGATCCATGCGTGATACTGATTATTGATTCCGTTCCAGTGGATTGCCGGTTGGTAAGTTTTCAGTGGTTGCCTGGTTTGCTGCATACGCTGTACATCCGATTGCAGTGCTACCAGACGGGGTATCATATTGTTCCCGGACGGGAGTGAGTTTAGCAGCGATGCAATTCTATGAGTGGAGGCTTCAATTTCTTCCAGTTGTGATGCGGTCATCAGAACCGATAACTCCAGCGCGAGGTTCCGTCTGGCGCCGGAGGTATCGCGGAGGGCTGCAGCGGACTTTAAAAAATCCGACAGGGTGGAGTCGTACACAGATACATAGGGCCAGTTACCCGTCTGAAACACAAGTTTTGACAGTCGCTCGCGCCGTGCCGGCGGATAAACCCTCCAGAATGTGTCTGGGAAAGGTGCCGGGGCGAACGTTAAGTAGAAGACAGGTTTGTCGAGACCTAACTGTTGAGCGGACCTTTTATATTGCTCTGCCTCCTGTCCGGGTTCTGCGGTTGTTCGTACTTCCTCTGAAAAAAATGCTTCGACCGGATCGCCGGGGGCGCACTTGCTGATTCCGAATACTGCCAGCGACACGATCAGCAGCGTGGGGATGGCAATGAATAGTCGTCGCAGGAAATAGCGGAGCATAGCTATCAGGGCGTATCATCGGAGTAGCGCTGCAAGTCGTAGCCCGACTTTTCCTCCTGCGCCTCTTTGATTGCCTGTTTTTTCTGAACACGAGCAACCACCATAATGCTGATTTCATACAAAAACAGCAGAGGAATAGCCACAAGTGTCTGAGATACCACATCCGGAGGCGTGATAATAGCTGCTATGATGAGGATGACCACAATGGCGTGCCGGCGGTATTCCCGCAGGAAAGCTGCGCCGATCAGGCCGATTCTTGCCAGAAAAAAGGCAGCTACCGGCATTTGGAATATGAGTCCGGTAGGAATCGTGAACATCGTCATGTATGTCACATAGGAGTCGAGCGTTGGAGCCACTTCGAGGCCTTCGAGTGTATAGCCTGCGAGGAAGCTGATAGAGAAGGGAGCAATTACATAATAGCCGAAGATGATGCCGAGGAAGAAAAGGAAGGTACATATACCCACGATACCCCGCACTACCCTGCGTTCGTGTTCGTGCAGTCCGGGGCTTACGAATCGCCAGACTTCCCAGAAGATATAGGGAAATGCGCCGATGACTCCAAACCAGAATGACACGTAAAGAATTTGCATCAGCACCTCGCCGAGTTGTCGTGTGATGAGGTCGAATTTGGGTGGTGTGATACACATTGCCTCGCCGAGGCCCATCTGGTGCGAGGCCCAGCAAAGAGCCTGGTACGTTGGGAAGTCGGGTCTTCTGGGGCCAAAAATGATATTATTGAAAACAAAGTCCTTGTAGATAAAACTGATTATTGCCAGTACGAATATGGCAATTGCCGAGCGCAGGATATGCTTGCGCAGCTCACTGATATGATCAAAGAAGGACATTTCGCCCTGTTCTTTCTTCGTTTCTTCGTATTCGTGTTGTTGATCCAGCGGCATAAAGGAAAAATTAACCAGTTATCGGACTTCCCGGGGATAAAGTCAGCGTTTACGGCGCTTGTTATAGCCACCACCGCTCCCGCCGTTGCTATTATTGTTGCGGTTGCGTTTATGATTACCTCCGCCTTTGGTGTTTTTTCCACCTCCGCCACGATTACGCTGTCGGCCGCTGCTTTTTTCCTTATCCAGCCTGCCTGCGCCGGCTGCGAGTTTATCCAGTGACTCATAGCCCTCGTGGAGCGAAAGTTGACCATTCGACAGTATTTCGAGATCTTCCTTGACAATATCGTCGCTCACGTAGTGCTCCTTGTTCCAGGTTTTGTAGGCGAGCTTCATGTAGGAAGCTATTACCTCAACGAAGCCTTCCCTTTTGGAGCCTTCGGGCATTTCAATGGCTTTCTGGATGAGTGCGTGGACGCTGTTGCCGTAGTGGCGCATACGGGTGGCCGAATTGGGGTATCCGAGAGGTTCCGGTCTGGGTTTTTCTTCTGGCTTGACGATATTGATGCCGGCCGGGGCATCCACGTCGAGTTCGTAATTGGCGATAGCGAACAAGTGATTCCAGAGTTTTTCCCTGAAATCGTCCATATTTCGGTTGGGGTTATTCGGGCTGAGCATAATCATCAGTCCGATGATTGACTCTGCCGTTTTCTGGCGGAGTTGCCGGGGCTCCAGAGTTTTGGCGTGTTCCACCATTTCCTGGATGGCACGACCGTATTCAGGATATCGGACGGGCGGTTTTTCGGTATTGTATTCTATTTTAACACTGTTCATGTACAGTTATTTCAGTGAAATTTATTCGACGGTGACTGATTTCGCCAGATTTCTGGGTTGATCAACGTTACAGCCGCGTAAAACGGCTGCATGATAAGCCAAAAGCTGAAGCGGTATTACAGACAGCAGCGGAGTGAATGGTTCGCGGGTGTCTGGTATTTCAATGGTATGATCGGCTATGGATTTAATGGTGGTATCGCCTTCCGTGACGATAGCTATTACCACACCTTTTCTTGCCTTGACTTCCTGAATGTTGGAAACCACTTTTTCGTAGGCGCTTTTGTTGGTAGCGATGACGAATACCGGCATGTGCTCATCAATCAGAGCGATGGGGCCGTGTTTCATTTCGGCTGCCGGGTATCCTTCTGCGTGGATATAACTGATTTCCTTGAGTTTCAGGGCCCCTTCGAGGGCTACCGGGAAGTTGTATCCGCGGCCAAGGTACAGCGCATTGGTGGCATCCTTGAGTTCTCCGGCGATATATTCGACCTGTTTCTGGCAGGTGCTGAGCAATCTCTCTACTTTGGAGGGCAGGAGAGAGAGTTCCTGCACCAGTTCCTGGTATTCGGATTTGGGCAAATAGCCGCGTTCGTAGCCCAGAATCAGTGCCATCATGGTGAGCATGGTCACTTGTCCGGTGAATGCTTTGGTTGATGCCACCCCGATTTCGGGACCTACGTGAATATAGGATCCGGAGTGCGTCAGTCGTGCGATGGATGATCCTACCACGTTCACGATGCCGTAAGTGAGGGCGCCGCGTTCCCTGGCCAGTTCCAGTGCTGCAAAGGTATCGGCTGTTTCGCCCGACTGGGAGATTGCCAGTACTACGTCCTGTTCTCTGACTACCGGATTCCTGTACCTGAATTCGGAGGCATATTCCACTTCAACGGGCAGTCGCGCGAGGTCTTCGAACAAATATTCGGCGATCATACCGGCATGCCATGAGGTGCCGCAGCCCAGGATAATCATCCGTTGGGCGTTGAGCATTCTTTTCAGGTGTTCTTCCATACCGCCCAGTCGTACCCAGCCTTCGTCGGCGTTCATACGACCGCGCATACATTCGGCTATTGTGACCGGCTGTTCGAAGATTTCCTTGAGCATGAAATAATCGTAACCACCCTTTTCGAGTTGTTCGATTTCCAGTTCTACCGAGTGAACGGTATGAGAGCTGGTTTCATTCTTGAGGTTTTTAATCACAAGTCCGTCTTCCATTGTGATTGTTGCCACCTCTTCATCGTTGAGATAGACAACGTTTTTGGTATGTTCCACAATAGGCGTGGCATCGGAGGCAACCAGAAACTCTTTGTCACCTATTCCGATGAGTAGTGGAGAGCTTTTCCTTGCGGCGACCAGTTTTCCGGGTTCGTTTCTGTCCATTACCACGATGGCATAGGCGCCGTGTACTTTGACAAGTGCCTTTCTTACTGCATCTTCCAGCGGCAGATTATCGGTCTTTTGGATTTCCTCGATGAGATGTACGAGTACCTCTGTGTCTGTTTCGCTGGAGAAGACATGTCCGTTTGTTTTCTGCAGGGCACTTTTTATTACCGAATAGTTTTCGATGATGCCGTTGTGCACGAGCAGGAGGCGTCCTTCATTTCCGGAATGCGGGTGGGCGTTGATATCGTCCGGCTTTCCGTGTGTGGCCCAGCGTGTGTGGCCCATACCAACGCGCCCACTGGTGTCTTTGCCTTCTGTGAAGGCCACCAGATCGGCCACTTTACCTTTTTTTTTGTAGAGGTTTACCCCACTTTCATTCTGGAGCGCCACTCCGGCGCTGTCGTACCCCCGGTATTCGAGCCGGGAGAGACCCTTGATGAGGATGGGGTAGGCTTTTTTTTGCCCGATATAGGCTACTATTCCACACATGACGAGTTGTATTTGATTATCGGATAATGGTGTACTTGAGTTCGAGTTTTGCGGGGAAAAGCGAACTTTTTGGTCCGTAGAACCAGGTTCGCTTTGCGGAACGCGTTCTTGGATATACATTGACGAAGACCGTACGGTTTCTGATATCCGGAGCGTTATCGTCGTCAACTACCGACTGGAACTTGTCGCTCAGGGTTAGCCTGTAGCGGGTTTTCGTTGTGTTGCCGAGAATTTCCTTTTCCGGGAATCCGCCGAATGCAGCCAGACTACCGGTACCTGTGGAGCCGAGTGCGTACAACACATCAGTAGTGAAAACGGTGGCGGTATCTCCTCTGGGCTCGGTCAAAATCAGCTGGTCGGCAGGTTTGAGCCATGGATCATCTTCGCCGGCTGTCAGTACCAGTTGTGCTTTGTTAACAGCGATATTGTCGAGATTGTTTGCGTACGGGAAGACGACTCGCAGTCGCAGACCGTCCATTCCGTGTACATACAATTTATCTTCGAGTTGCTGGCCTATACGCGGATTGACTTCAGATCCGGTATAGTCGTTGTTGAAGTGTGTGAATTTGTTGGTATTTCTGAAGAAGAAGTCGAAACGCTTGGAGGTAGTATCGCTCTTCTGCGTGTAGTACATGCTGATCCGGCTCAGTTTGGTATCATTCAGGTCGAATGCCAGCATTGCTCCCGGGGTACTTGCGGAATTGCACACAATTTTAAGGCCCCTGATAAACTCATACACAGCGGTATCGGCAAGCCAGGTAGCAGAGTCAATATTCATCAGTGTACGGCCAAAGTCGTCGTTCAGGCGTACGCGCAGGAACTCCCCTTTGACACCATCGAACAGACTGTCAATGCGCTGCGGGCGGGGATAGAAATTGTCGATACGGCCTATTTCTTCGCTTGCGGGTATTTCCGAAGTAGAGAAATAATTATTTCCAAACTTCAGGGCCTGATCCAGGCGATAGACGCGCATGTTCTGGGGTTGCAGTGTGTCGCCGTATATGCCGCCAAGAGAATAGTTCAGGTACAGGACGAGGCTGTCAAATACAATCTTGCTGGTGTCGAACTGCGGATTCAGCGACTGCGATTGGAAGAGTGTGTAGATTTCGGCACTGTACTTGCCGAAGACCGGGTCATTTATTTCTCCGCAGAGGAAGTGATTCAGGGCGCCTGACCGGTCATTTGTCTGTATGCTGTCTTCCCGTTCGAGGAAGCACTGTACGGTAATGGTATCAGTGAACTCCAGATCTGCGAAGGAGTCACCCAGGAGTTCTGCGCCAAAGGGAGAGGGCTTCTTGCAGGCAGAGATTAACAGTGCAAGGATGGCGAAGGAAAATCCTGCCAGAACAGTGAATCGCTTGGTCATAAATGTAGCAGAGTTATACGTCCTTGTACATAACGGTATTCAGACGGATTTCGTTGGGTCGCTTCCGGATTAACGCTTTATCTCGGTTTGAGTCAGGTTCCGGAAGAATTCAAGATAAGTTGGCAACGCGTCATCGATTGGTGTAAAAGGAAGAAGCGGTTTTGTTTCAGAAACCGACAGGTATTCCGGAACAGTGTCGAAGGCTTCACTTCCCAGCGTGACTGCATCTGCGAAGTGCGCAGCTCCCTTGTGCATGGAGATACTTTCTCCGTCGCGGTACGGTTCCAGATCTTTCTTTGACAGGTTATTGATGGCTGCCTTTTGGAAGAAACGCTCTCCGCCCTCTTTTTCGTGTTGTGAGTCGTAAGCACCGTAAACAATATGAGCGTTTGCGAAAATTGGTTCTGTCTTGTAAGTCGTCCGAAGATACAGCGGAATCAGGCTTGTCATCCAGCCATGGCAGAATACAATATCAGGTGCCCAGCCGAATTTCTTTACCGTTTCAATGGCACCCTTGCAGAAGAATGTCATTCGTTCGGCATTGTCTTCGAACGGCTTTCCTTCCTCGTCTTCAAACACCTGCTTGCGTTTGAAAAACTCCTCGTTATCGAGAAAATAGACCTGAAGGCGTGAATTCGGCAGCGAGGCTACCTTGATGAGGAGTGGATAATCATCATCATCAACGATAATATTCATACCGCTGAGTCGGACTACCTCGTGAAGCCTGTGCCTTCGCTCGTTGACAACGCCGTAGCGGGGCATCAGAATCCTTAATTCATAACCGTTATCCTGTAAAAATTTGGGTAACTTGCCTACTAGTGCCGAAATGTCGTTGCCTTCGGTGTAGGGCTCCATCTCCTGCGTAATAAGGAGCAATCGCTTCTTTTCCATGTATCAGATAACCAGGACTTGAATTGGTTGTAGATTTCCAACTGCAAAAGTATAAAAAAAATGGGGTCTGTTTTGCGCCGTACCGGGCATAAAAAATATGTTTTTTTCAAAAATAAGGCGCTAAATGTTTATTTTGGGCGGTTTAACGCCGTATAACCTCTTATTCCAGTCCTTTTACAGCTTCTGAAATAACTGTTTTATAACAAAAAAAACATCGGATGACGAGGTTCCTGTTGCGGCGGATGGCTGTTTTGTTCGCTCAATCGCATGAACAACTTCCTTTCACCGGGAGTTGTGCGGTAATGAAGGCTAATTGTGCGTGGACATTTACGTTTGCCGAAGATGTAGCGTCAATCTTCTTCCGCTTCTTTTCGTTCGAGTATGTGGAAGGTGCAGTCAAATTCATTTTTGTCGTCGGCGGGTCGCTCTTCGCACCAGATTTCAGTCCACTCGCTGCTGTCTGTTTCCGGGAAAAATACGTCACCTTCGGGTTCCGTTTTCACTTCGGTCAGGTAGAGCTTGTCCCACAGGTCAATGCTTTCGCGGTAAATCTGTCCGCCGCCGATGATGAATACTTCTGTTTCTTCATTGTCAAAGGCCATTCCGAGGGCTTCTTCAACAGAGTGGGCAACGAGAACACCTTCGGCGCTGAAAAATGGATCGCGGGTGACGACAATATTTGTTCTTTTGGGCAGTGGCCGGCCTATGCTGTGGAAGCTGTTGCGCCCCATGATGATATGATGACCGAGCGTAGTTTTTTTGAACCAGGCCAAGTCAGCGGGCAGATACCACGGGATCTGCCCTTCAGCGCCGATGACACCATTTTTGGCAACGGCTACAATTGCGGATACGATCATATTTACAGTTTTTTCAGGATTTCCCGTACGATGAGCCGGAGTTTTGGCTCGGCTTCACTCGCCACGGCGATGACATCTTCCAGGGTGGTTACTTTTATCACAGAGGGCGGGAACGACACGTTACTGACCATCGAGAGCATCAGTACCGGCATGGACATATGTTTGGCGGCAAGTGCTTCCGGTACCGACGACATGCCGGTACAGTCGCTCCCCAGCTTTCGGAGCATTTCGTATTCAGCCGGGGTTTCCAGATTGGGTCCGGCGAGTGCCGAATAAACGCCCTCAAACAGACTGATGCGGTGTGCGCAGGCTATCTCGATGGCCATTTTCCGGAGTGCCGGATCGTAGGTGTCGGTCAGGTCGGGGAATCGGGGTCCTATCCTGTCGTCGTTGGGGCCTCTCAGCGGGTTTTCGGGCAGCAGGTTGATATGGTCGCGTACAGACACGATATCTCCGCCTTTCAGGTGTGGATTGATACCGCCGGAGGCATTGGTCAGGATGAGTCGCTCTGCGCCCAGAAACTTCATGACGCGGACCGGGAACACGACCTGCTGCATACTCCAGCCTTCGTACCAGTGGAAACGACCGGCCATGACTACCACAGGGTGACCTGCCAGCGTGCCGAATACCAGTTTGCCCCTGTGGCTTTCTACGGTGCTGTGTGCAAAATGAGGAATTTCAGTATAATCCACTTCAGCGGCGACCTGTATATCGTCTGTCAGATTGCCGAGTCCGGTGCCGAGTATGATGCCTGTGCGCGGCTGGAAACCGGTGCGGGTTCTGATATACGCTACTGCTTCCTGTATTTGTTCGTACAAGTTCATTCAGGGTCGGTTATTTGAGCCATTTATCGAGCCAGCTGTAGAATTCGCGTTGCCAGAGCAGACTGTTTTGCGGTTTGCTCATCCAGTGGCCTTCATCCGGGAAACTGAGGAACCGGGAGGATATGCCGCGCAGTTGTGCCGCCTGAAACGCCTGCATACCTTCGCCAAACGGTACCCGGAAGTCGAGTTCATTATGGATGACGAGGATGGGGGTATCCCAGTTTTGCACGTAGCGGTGCGGACTGTCGTTCAGGTACATTTTGGGTACAGGTCGTTGCCAGTAGGCACCCTCGAAGTCATAATTCGGGAACCACACTTCTTCCGTAGTACCATAGAAACTTTCGAGGTTGAACAGACCGCAGTGTGAAATAAACGCCTTGAAGCGTTTGTTGTGGTTGCCGGCGAGCCAGTAAACGGCATAGCCGCCGAAGCTGGCACCAATGGCACCCATCCGGCCGGCGTCAACAAAAGGCTCTTTGGCAGCTGCATCGGTGGCCGAGAGGTAGTCTTTCATGGCATCACCCCACTTGCCCGTGATAGCGTCGTTCCATGCCTGTCCGCTGCCCGGCATTCCGCGGCGGCAGGGAGCTACCACCACATAGCCCTGCGAGGCCATCAGGGTAAAGTTCCAGCGGAAGGAGAAGAACTGGCTCAGGGCTGATTGTGGTCCTCCCTGCGCATATACGAGCGCGGGATATTTTTTGGCGGGGTCTAAATTGGGCGGGAGCACGAGCCATACATTCATGTCCTTTCCGTCGAAGGTTTTGACCGTCCGGCGCTCCACCTTGGGCAGGGCGAGTTTGCCCCACACCTCCTCTGTGGCGAAAGACAGACGACGCGCGGCGGCGGTTCTTACGTTTACCGCATACACTTCTGGCGGACTTGTCATGGAGGTCCGGGTGGTGACCAGATCGGTTCCGGTACCTTTGAGGGTTGTATAATCGTGTACGCCATCGGTGATACGGCGGATTTTTTTGTCGGCAAGCGTAATCTGGTAAACCTGATAAGTGAAATTTTCGCTGCTCAGGAAATAGACCGTCTTGCTGTCGGCCGACCATACCGGGCTGTTCATTTCGTACGTCCAGCCGGCGGAAAGTTCCTGTCTTTGCTGAGTCTGTATGTCGAGCATCATCAGGCGTGGTCGGTCGGCCTCATAACCGGCGCGTTCGAGACTTGTCCAGAGCAGGTGCCGGCCGTCGGGCGACCATACGGGGTCGCGGTCGTAACCCGGGAGATCGGCGGTGAAGTTGAGCGTTTTGCCTGATGCGACTTCATAGGCATACAGGTCGCTGTTGGTGCTTTTGGCTTCGGCGGTTCCGTTGAGCTTTCTGCAGGTATAGACGATCCAGCGGGAGTCGGGGCTCCACGAGATTTGTTCCATGCCTCCGTCGGGCGTGAGCGGGGAGTCGAATCGCTCGTTACCCTGAATATTTACCGGTTCCGAGGAGAACTTTCCGTTGCTGTAGTCAACGAAAAAGACATTGCTGTAGGCGTAGTCATGCCAGCTTTTCCAGTGTCGGTAGAAAAGGCCGTCGGAAGCCCTGCCAGATGATTTGGGCAGGTCCGGATTCTCCTCCTGCAGATTTTTGTCGAGTTTCACGTCTTGAGCGAACAGCACGTGTTTGCCGTTCGGAGCGTAGTGGAATCCGTTTATTTCGAGATCGCTGACTTTTACAGCTTCTCCTGGTCCTTCGATGGAAATTTCGTGGAGTTTTCCGTCGCGAAGGAAGCCGATTTTCTTTCCATCGGGGTGAAATTCGGCATCGAAGCTGCTTTTTTCCGGGTCTGTGAGCAGTCGTGTTTCGCCTGACAGAACATTGACCAGATAGAGTGCGCGGGTGCCTTTATTCGAAGACATGTCGTACTTCACCACCCCGTAAACGGCGGTTTTTCCGTCGGGCGACACGGCATCGAGGCCTACCCTTCCGATTTTCCAGAGTAGTTCGGGGGAGTGAAGCTGGTTCTGAGCGTCCATAGAGGGTATGTTTATGGTGGTCAGTGACAGGAGCAGTAAAAGGGAGCAGAAATTTCTCATTGAAAAAAATTTTAACGCGGGGCGAAGGTACGACAGCGGCGCACAGGAAAAGAGCCCTATTTTAGCGCCGCTCCGGTTTTATCACCACTAAACACGACATACATTGAAAATATTTATTCCGGAACTGATTGGTTCCTTTCTGCTCACGCTCTGTTTTTCTCTTTCCGCTGAATATTCGGAAACACTTCGCGTTACCCCGCTGGCCTACGGTTGTACGACGATAGCCCTGATGTACATGACGGGTCGCTCGTCGGGGTATTTCAATCCAGGAATCACGCTGGCGGCGGCTTTGTGCGGCCGTGTGGAGCGGAATGATGCCATTACCGGGATGACAGCGCAGATATTCGGCGCGCTCGTTGCGGCGGCGCTGGCTGCATTCATGCGGGAGAGCGGCGGCGAGACGGTGGTGGCCATGCACGGGAACAACAATCCGTACGGAGCCCTGCTCGCCGAGTTTTTCGGTTCATTTGCCTTGATATACGTTTTTTTGAGTGTCACATCAGGAGAAAATCGCTCATTTGCCGGCCTGGCGTCGGGCTTTTGCCTGGTTGCCGTCGGCTTTGGTCTCGGGCGACTTGGTGGCGGCGCCTTCAATCCGGCACTTGCACTGGGAGCGGGAATTACCGAGGTGCTCGACCTGAACGATTTGTGGCTGTACGTGGCTGGTGGTTTTGGGGGGGCGGCGGCGGGTGCCACCGTATTTACATTGATGAATCGGGAGATGGCGCAGCATCACTGACAGAAAGATACCGTTCTTTCAGAACTTCGAGGTGGTGCAGGTGGTGGCCGACAATAATATAAAAACAGGCTCTGGCCGACACCTTGAAATTGCCGGCGGTTCCGGTTTGCATGGACTGTTCTTCGGAGCAGTTGCTGAGCAGTTGTATGGTGTTATCGCGGACGGTTTTCCATTCTTTCAGCAGATCCTTTACTGTCCGGTTTGATACATCGGCATATTCCATCCAGAAGTCCTGATTGAAACCCGGAAGTGGTGCGCGGTCGGCGCGCATGAACCAGAGAGCCCGGCAGGCGAATACCCTTTCAGCATCGGTGAGGTGCATGAGGACCTGTTTAATGGTCCATTTTCCTTCGGCGTACGTATAGTCACCTGCCTCTTCCGGCAGATCGGAGAGTAGAGCAGATGTTTCCCGGAATGTTTTTTTCAGCAGGCTGAGAGCTGTTCCTTTAGGTGGCAATAACCTGATATAAGCGGCGTGGAATGGGGAGTATTCATCTTTTTTTGGTCTGCGCATACCTGATGTCTGTTGTGATGTATCTATAACTGTTGCACAAATATCATACTTTTACGCAAAAACAAGAAGTTTTGTCCAGCACATTATATCTGATTCCCACGCCTGTTGCCGAAAATGCGGCAGAAACGCTCCCCTTGTATGTAACTGAAATTGTCCGGCGGCTCGATGTGTTCATTGTCGAGCGGGCGAAGACAGCCCGTCATTTTGTCAAGTCTGCGGGGCCTTTAAAGCCTCTTCAGGAGATGATATTTGTTGAAATAGAGAGTCGCGACTTTCCGGATGAAGCTGCGCGTGTGTTTCGGGAGGCGGTGGAGGCCGGCAAGGATATCGGTCTGATGTCGGAGGCCGGTTGTCCGGGTGTGGCTGATCCGGGCGCTTCGATTGTTTCGCTTGCGCATCAGGCGGGTGTGCGCGTGAGGCCGCTGGTGGGGCCGTCGTCTATTCTGCTGGCGCTGATGGCTTCCGGGATGAACGGACAGCACTTTTCGTTTCACGGGTATTTGTCGCCCAAGAGGCCCGAGCTGGCCCGCGATCTGAGGAAACTGGAGGGGCAGGCCCAGCAGCACGGAAGTACACACCTGTTTATAGAAACGCCCTACCGTTCGCAGATGGTGCTGGAGGTGGCGCTGGAGAGCCTTCATCCCGAGACCTTGTTCGGAGTTGCGCAGGACATCACGGGACAATCGGAGATGATACGATCGCTGCCGGTGAGAGAGTGGAAGAAGATAAAAGCGCTGACCCTTGAGAAGCTGCCGGCCATGTTTATGGTAGGGAAAGCCGCGCAGGTGAAAAAAGGGTGATTTCAGGGGTTGAATATGCGCTCGAATTCGGGAGACAGGGCGTATTTTCTGTTCTTTTTCGATGGGTCGGTCATCTCCAAAAAACCGGATTCTGTCCACGACGCGAGCAGATTACGAGCTGCCCGGTCCGAGATGCTGAAGAGGGTGGCCACATCGTGACTGTTTATGCTTGTACTGAGTCGGAACAATTCGAGCGCTTTTCTCTGTCTGGGGTCGAGTTTTCTCAGCGCTGGAGAAAAGTCTTCTGCGCCTTTTCCCGCAGCTTCCTGTGTGCGTTGCAATACATTTTCAAAACTGTCTGCCATACCGTTACAGAAATACTCCACCCACTTTGTGATATCTGCTTCTGCGCAACCTTCGTAGTAGTTGTGCCCGGGCCCTACTGTGAGTGCTTCATAGTAGCCGCCCAGATTGCGGGCGTAGTACTCTTCCAGTGAATACAGTCCTTTCAGGTCATAGCCACCCAGATGAAGAATCAGTGTAGTGAGCAGTCGGGCTGTGCGGCCGTTTCCGTCATAGTACGGGTGAATTGTAGCGAACTGGTAGTGAGCTATGCCGGCCCGAATTGGGCAGGGTAATCCCGCTTGCTCTGACCCGGATACCCACGCTACGAGTTCTTTCATGAGCGCCGGTACATCTCTGGCCTCGGGAGGCATATAGATGATACCTCTGGTTCGGCCATCACGTATCACATTCTGGCCATCCCGGTAAGGAGTCGGTTTTGCTTTTTTTCGACCTTCTGCGAGAACAAGCGCGTGAAGTGACTGTATATGATTTTCGGTAACGCTTTTCTCGGTTGCTGCGATATGCTCGAGTAGTTCGAGGGCAGCATAATAGCCCAGAATTTCTTTCTCATCGCGTTCGCGGCCCGGAAAGTGCTGTTTGTCTCCAATTACGCGGGAAACCTGTTCCTGCGTCAGCCGGTTTCCTTCAATCATAGTGGAGTAATGTGTTGAAAAAAGTCTGGCCGTTTCCCTCAGTGTAGCGAGTACGGAGGGCGTCACCGGCAGATGCAACACAGCCTGTCGGGCAGTCTCTATCCTTAAAAGACAGGATGCGACCCGGGGTGTAATGGTGAAATTAGGCGAAAATGACATATTCAAATATGCAAAGTTAAATTATTCTTCCGTTATTCTTCCGTTATTCTTCCGTTATTCTTCCGTTATTCTTCCGTTATTCTAATGAACCCGGGCTCACTGGCACCGTAAATGATATCCGGAGATTCCTCCCTGTCGGTCGGAATGACCGGGGTTGTACCTATAAGAGAGAGCGGGAGTTGTCGGTGCCGCCGACAACTCCCGCTCATAATGTTTTTATGACGAACCGTCATTCCGACCGACGGGGAGGAATTTCACACTTCCTTCCGGGGTGGCTTATTGGCGCATCAGGAGTAATCTCCGGATATCAATTGCCTTCGTCGCCTTCCGTATCGCAGTGGTAGTGCTCTTTGGGGCCCCGGGGGCGTTCGCCGCCTTCGCCGCCTTTTTTTTCTGCCTGCATTTTCTGGATAATGCGGGCGCGTTCGCGCTGCAGTTCGTCTTGCAGGCGAACGTCCTGTTCGCGGTCGAAGTAAACGGCTCCGTCCACCCAGGTTTTGTCGGCGCTGGCGTAGATGGAGAGCGGATTGTCGTTCCAGAGCACCAGATCAGCATCTTTGCCGGCTTTGATACTGCCGGTACGGTCGTCCACATGCAGGAGACGGGCCGGATTGATGGTCACCATTTTCCAGGCGTCCTCCTGACTCATTCCGGCGTACATCACTGATTTGGCAGCCTCCTGGTTCAGGCGGCGGGCCATTTCGGCATCATCGGAGTTGATGGCTACCACCACGCCCTGATCGGCCATGATTTTGGCATTCTGCGGTATAGCCTCGTACACCTCGTATTTGTATGCCCACCAGTCGGAGAACGAACTGCCACCCGCCCCGTGTTTTGCCATTTTATCGGCGACCTTATAGCCTTCGAGGATGTGCGTGAATGTATTCAGGCGGAATCCGAATTTTTCAGCCACGCGTATCATCATGGTAATTTCCGACTGTACATAACTGTGGCAGGTGATAAAGCGTTTGCTTTCTATGATTTCGAGCAGAGCCTCCAGTTCAAGGTCTTTCCGGTAAGGCTTTCCGGAGCGTTTGAGCTTGCCGTATTCCTGTGCGCTTCCTGTGCGCGTGTGAAGTAGTCGTTGAAAGTTTCCTCCACGCCCATCCGCGTCTGCGGGAAGCGGGTACTATTGGGGGAGCTGCTCTGTTTCACGTTTTCGCCGAGTGCAAACTTGATGAAACCCGGCCAGTTCTGAAACTTCATTTCTTCGGGTGTGAGTCCCCAGCGAAGTTTGATCAGTTGCGTCTGACCGCCGATAGGGTTGGCTGATCCGTGCAGGAGGTGGCTGCTGGTTACACCCCCGGCCAGTTGCCGGTAGATATCAATATCTTCGGAGTCAACAACATCGCCGATGCGTACTTCCGAGGTACTTTCCTGCGTACCTTCGTTCAAATTCCGTGTAATGGCGATGTGAGAGTGTTCGTCAATAATACCGGCAGTGAGGTGTTTCCCGGTGCCGTCAATGACCGAGGCGTTATCCTGAACAGGCAGGTTTCGGCCTATGCGTTGTATTTTTCCGTTGTTGACAAGTACATCTGCGTTTTTCAGTATGCCGTCTTTCTCGCCCGTCCACACCGTGGCATTCCGGATCAGGAACGTCTGGGCTTTGGG
Source organism: Saprospiraceae bacterium (assembly GCA_021298575.1). Lineage (GTDB taxonomy): Bacteria > Bacteroidota > Bacteroidia > Chitinophagales > Saprospiraceae > M3007. The sequence goes on from JAJTFM010000012.1 coordinate 88,706, forward strand.
TTTTTCTTTCCAGCCAAAAGCTGTGAAGGGATAAACGACGGTGCCGACCTCCGGCGGTGTCACGGGATTTTGTTTTGTCGGCTGTTTTTCGCGTTCGCCGCCGGGACCTTTGGTTTGAGTGGCGCTCCAGTTGAGCCAGGATCCGTCGGGCATAGTTCCGTTGCCTGACCAGCCATTGGAAACGGGTGCGCCGGAGAGTGTAATATTGCCTTTTTTGAGTGTATCAGGCTGGAAAGAGAGGGTTACGAGTCCGCCGGGCGAGAAAGAGAATGTCGCCTTGAGCTTCAGGCTGTCGGCAGTTATCAGTTGTGCCTCCGGGGCGTCGGGTTTTCCTTTCAGTGTGAGCGTGTAGCTTTTATCGCCGGCTTTCAGGTCGTAGGTGCCCATTTTTTCACGGGGCATGGCTTTTTCGACAGTGACGTCATAGGCTGCGCCGTTACACCAGTTCTGGAGGATTTTGGTTTCAGCCTTGAAGATATTGCCGTTAGTGACGATAAAGTTGGCGGTTTTGCCGGGTTCGAGGCTTCCGAGCGAGTTGTACGCGCCTGCGAGCGTTGCGGGTGTGAATGTGAGCGCCTTGAGAGCATTTTCCTCGGTAAGGCCGTATTCAATTGTTTTGCGGACGTTTTCGAGGAATTTGGATCGTTCCTTGAGTCCGTTTGAGGTGAGTGCGAACGTGATTCCCGCTGTTTGGACCATTCCTGCGTTGGCGGGTGCCATTTCCCAGTGTTTCAGTTCTGTCAGCGACACGTTGAGTGCGTCGTAGGGGTCGCGCACGTCATATCCTTCGGGGAAGTTAACCGGCACGATGAGCGGGTAGCCTGTTTTTGCGACCTCGTTCAGGCGCTGGTATTCGTCGCCGGATGTTTTCACGATATATTTCACACCGAATTCCTCACCGATGCGGTTAATGCGGAAAATATCCAGCTTTTCGCCGGCTTCAAACACCTGCGGAAGGCTTTGGACGGCATTCCAGGCATCGAGGGAGAGATTTTTCTCTGTTTTGTAACCTTCCGTTTTATACCACTGTCCGTCCATGTACGTCTGGCGGATCAGTGCGATGAGTCCCATAAGAGAGCTTGGGTACGGGTTTCGGCTGGAGCCTTTTTTGAGCGACAGAAAATGCGCCACCCTGTCGGACACAATCATTTCGTGTTCACGCTCGCTGCCGAGCAGTACAAGTGCGCCTGTGCCGCGGGAGATTCCGTCGGAGCGATGCGTGAGTACGGCTCCGAAGCCCTGTTTGCGCCAGTCTTCGGAGGCTTTGGCATCATTGGTGAACAGTGCAACGGCATTGAATTCCGGTTTAAGCGCTTCGTTCCAGCTGTATGCGGCGCCTTTTGGTTCGGCGGGGGTGGATGGCTGTGCCTGCTGTTGCTGACCGAAGCGGCCACCCTGGGCAGCGGGTGGCGGAGCCGGGAGTCCGTAGTCGGTGGCATACAGGTCAATAAACGAGGGATAAATTGTCTTTCCGGAGCAATCGTATGTTACGGCATCTGCCGGGACCGTCACGCCCGTGCCAGCCGCAACCACCTTTCCATCGCGGATCAGGAGCGTTGCCCCCTCTGCTTTGGTCTTGTAATCAGTGAAAACAGTTGCGTTGGTGAAGGCGTACAGACCGGGCCGCTTGTCGGAGGGTGCGGCAAGCGGGTATGTTTGCTGTGAAAAGCAGGTGTTTGTCAGAACAAACGCGGCAAAAGCGAGTAACAGAACGTTTTTCTTCATGGAAACAAAGGTATCCGGCAAATATCGGATAATTCTGAAATATCGGGTAATCTGTTGACAGATACCTACATTTGTACTTCAAACCTCATTTGTTGCCATGAAGCCCTTTTACTCTACTACACACTGTCTTTTTCTTCTTTTTCCTGTCTTTTTTGTAGTTTTTACTCAAAAGGCAGTCGCCCAGCAACCCGAGCGGCCCTTTACGGGACTGACACTGAGCGGCGGTGGTGCCAAAGGAGTTGCCCATATCGGCGTACTGAAAGCTTTAGATTCTGCCGGACTGAAAATAGACTATATAACCGGAACGAGCATGGGCAGCGTTATGGGGGCGTTGTACGCTATAGGCTATTCGGGCGATGAAATTGAGCAGATAGTAAGGAAGCTGGACTGGAATGAGCTGCTCACCAATCAGGTTACCCTGCGAGCGCTTGCCATGGAGGAGAAGGATGAATATGGCAGATACGCTGTTGAATTGCCATTTAAAAACCGGCGGTTCAGGGTGCCAACGGGTGCGCTGGAGTCCCAGGAGCTATGGCTGCAACTGTCGGAGCTGTTTTTTCCGGCATACAGGACAAGGTCATTTTCCGATTTCCGGATTCCTTTTCGCTGTATTGCCACCGACCTTGAGACGGCAGCAGCAGTAGTGATTGACAGCGGTGAAATAACCACAGCCATTCGGGCAAGTATTGCTATACCGGGTGTCTTCACGCCCGTGGATCACAAAGGGATGCGGCTTGTTGACGGAGGAATTGTCAGAAATCTGCCAGTTTCGGAGGTCAGGGAGATGGGAGCGGATTATGTTATTGCCTCCAATGTGTCGCACGGGTTAAAACCCAATGAAGAGCTCAGCAACGCCTTGCAGGTACTGATGCAGATTGCTTTTTTCAAGGACGGAGAGGATATCAAGCGGCAGATCGGGCTCAGCAACTGCTTTATCAACCAGTCGCTAGATGGTTATTCGTCGGGGAGTTTTGACAAAACAGAAGAGATACTTGAGTCGGGAATTAAAACCGGAAACCAGTATTACCCGGTGTTCAAACACCTGGCTGATTCATTATCTGCGATTTACGGCCCGGTGTATTCGCGACCGGCTGTTTCCGTCCGGACCGATTCGGTTTTGCTGATTTCCTGTCAGGTGGAGGGTCTTTCATCCGTTTCACTGTCGTCTTTCAAGCATTTTATCCGTTTTCAGGGGGGCAGATACTACTCGGCGCAGCAATTGTCGGATATGGTGCGGCTGGCATACGGGACAAGAAACTTTCGCTACATCCGGTATCGGCTGGAGCCGGTTGATATTGTTGGTTACCGAATAGTTTTTGAAACAGAGGAAAACCCGGCGATCAACTGCAAGCTGGGTATGCATTACAATACCTTTTCCGGGGTAAGTCTGATTGCCAATGCCACCGCCAGAAACTATTTTCTGCCTGCTTCAAGAACCCTTTTTACCCTGAATCTTGGTGAGAATATGCGTGCCCGGGCAGAACACCTGCAGTATTTGGGCAGAAGGAACAGCCTGATGCTGATTCCCAATATTCAGTATGAGTCATTTCGTATCAACACCTACCAACAATACCGGAAAGACGGACAATTTCGGTCCGACTACTTCAAGTGGGATCTGAAATTTCAGTCTGCCGGCAGCCTGAGGCAGTCCTTCGGAGCTGGTATCCGCCTGGAGACAACCGGTTATTCGTCCCTGATAGAGTCAGATACAGATATCAGGGGTACGGGTTCCAACCTGACGTCCTATCTGTTTTACCAGATGAACACACTGGATAATCCCGTTTATCCGAAAACAGGCGCCCGATTTGATGCCGAACTGGGCTACGTAATTCCAAGGGACTTTGATTATACCCTTTGGGAGGGCGATACCAACGTGAGTTTTTCCACATTCAGCGGACTGAGTCAGCGTAACTATTACCGTATTGTTCTGAACTACGAATACTTTGAGCCGATAAATCCACGATACACTTTTTCCGCACTCGTACAGGCGGGTGTCAATTCCGATGCGGATCAGAACATGTACAGTGCCTTTTCCATCGGCGGTTTGAACCGGTTGTACAGGAACCAGATTGTTTTTTCCGGACTGGAGAACAACACGGTATTTTCACACAGTGTTGTTTCTGCCCAGGCCAGGATACATCGCAGACTTGGCAGTAACCTGTATCTGATACCCGGAGCTAACGTCCTGCTGTATGATTTTATTGACAGTCCGACCCGCGAGTTTCGCAGAAAGTTCCTGAGTGGCTATTCCCTGACACTGGCATACAACAGTATTCTGGGACCCATCGAACTGAGTGCCATGTACAGCGACCAGTCGAAGTCGCTGCATACATACGTTACGCTTGGATTGTCTTTTTAGAGCTTGTTCAGCGTCCTGCTGCATAATCTTCCAGGTAAGAGAAAAGCGGGGCAAGATGTCCGTTTTCTGTTATTCTTCCCCGCCTGATAACGGGATTGTCGCCGCCCTGAATCAGCGCGCCGAGTATATTATCGAGCAGTTGTCGCCCGAAGAAAGCCGAAGCATCGCGGGGCAACTCGGAGGGCAGGTTGTCAATTGCCATTACATCAATGGAGTCGGGAGTACAGGGTGCCGTTTCCTGTCCGGTAGTCCGGCTGAAGCCATAAACCGGATCGGCTATTTTGCAGGGCCGGATGGTACACGGAACCGACGAGTCGGGCATGATGTCGCAGGTGATATCGCCTATGACACGGATATGGAAGTCATCGCGGGTGGTTTCTTCTGCAGTGAAAAACGCGGGGCCCTTCTGGTCGTAATAGATTCCGTTGATGAAAATATCCGCTTTTCTGTAAAAGGGTGCGAATTTGCTCCTGTATTCGTCGCCGTGCGCATAGAAATGGGACTTTTCGAAGGGGGAGCCGTCCTTCCTTTCGGCATAGTCGGCAGCGTGAATCTGGGTAAACACCGCTTCGCTGAAATCCTGCTCCAGAAATTCGGCCGGGCTGACCTGTCGTATGCCCATGTCGAGCAGATTTTTCACGGCGCCTGATGAGACCCTTCCGCCGCCGGTGAGCACGATGCGCAACGGGGGCAGGTGCAGTGTCTTGTATGCTTCGAGCGCTTCGGCGTAGTCGTGGCATTCGTGCAGGCGCGGCAGCGTGAAGTCGCCGGTGCGCTGTCCCCACGTCCAGAGGGCGTTGTGTGCGCCCACCACGCCCGCGTAAAAGCCGAAGGCTATGAGACGCGCACCCTTTTCATCGGTTAGTACCTCGTAATCTATCAGGGAAATACCCTTTTCGAGGACTGCCTGGAGCAGTTTCCGGTTGTAGGGCTGTTTTTTGATAGTGTGGGAGAAGAAGAGATAAGTCTTTCCGGGGATAAGCATATCAACGGGCACTTCCTTCACGCCGAAAAGAATATCGCAATCGCCGAGATCTTCCTGCAGCGGGATACCGAGTGCGGCGTATTGCTCATCGGAAAAGCATCGCACGGGCGACGGCTGGACGGCAACAGACACGTTAAAAGAATTGCGGGCTTCGGCGCATTGTTCGGGTGTTAGGGGCACCCGTTTGTCGTGAGGTACCTTTCCTTCGCGGATTATTCCGATCTTGATCATTATGTGGTGGGCTTAAAAACAAGGGGCAGCAAAGGTAGTGCTTCAAATCACCTTTGAGTTTATGAAAAAATAGGGAACTTTGCAGCGAACTGTAAAACTTCGACAATCTGTATATGAAAGAAATGAAACAATACCTCGACGACAACAGGCAGCGATTCCTTGACGAACTGCTTGAGCTGCTGCGTATTCCATCGGTTAGTGCCGATCCGAAATATGCTCCCGATGTGCGTCGTACGGCCGAGGCCATCAGTCGCCACCTGACGGCAGTGGGCGTTGACAACGTGGAAATCTGTGAAACGGCGGGTCACCCGATCGTTTACGGTGAAAAAATGGTCAATCCCAAGGCGCCGACCGTACTGGTATACGGCCACTACGACGTGCAGCCTGCAGATCCGCTCGAACTCTGGGACAGTCCGCCCTTCGAGCCGGTAATCAAAAAGACCAAACTGCATCCCGACGGTGCCATCTTTGCGCGTGGCTCCTGCGACGACAAGGGACAGGTGTTCATGCACGTAAAGGCATTCGAGATGATGCTTAAAACCGACAATCTGCCTTGCAACGTCAAGTTCATGATTGAGGGAGAAGAAGAAGTTGGCTCCAAGAACCTGGAGAAATTCTGTCACGAGAACAAGAAAAAACTCGAATGCGACGTAGTGCTGATATCTGATACCAGTATCATTGACAACGAAACACCCAGTCTGACCGTAGGACTACGCGGTTTGTGCTACATGGAAGTAGAGGTTACCGGACCGAACAAGGATCTGCACTCCGGCGTATATGGCGGAGCCGTAGCCAATCCGGTGAATGTACTTTGTACCATGATTGCCTCCCTGCACGACGAGAAGCGCCGTGTTACAGTAAAAGGCTTCTACGACGATGTGGAGAAAGTGAGTGCTAAAGAGCGCAAGATGATGAATGCGGCGCCTTACGACGAGAAGCAGTACATGAAAGATCTGAATGTTTCCGAGCTGATGGGTGAAAAAGGCTACACCACCGTGGAGCGTACAGGCATCCGTCCGACCCTCGATGTGAACGGCATCTGGGGTGGATACATTGGCGAGGGTGCCAAGACGGTGCTTCCGTCAAAGGCTTATGCCAAGATATCCATGCGTCTGGTGCCCAATCAGGATCCTGCCAAAATTGAAAAACTCTTCCAGAAGCATTTTGAGGGCATAGCACCCAAATCTGTGAAAGTGAAGGTAAACGCCCATCACGGTGGCTATCCCGTGGTAGTGCCCACCAACTCTGTGGAGTACAAGGCCTCTGAAAAGGCGATGGAGCAGGCATTCGGCAAGAAGCCTCTCCCACAGCGCGGCGGCGGCAGCATACCCATTGTGGCCATGTTCGACCAGGTGCTGAAGGCCAAGTCGGTACTCATGGGCTTCGGTCTCGACTCTGACGACATCCACTCGCCGAACGAGCACTACGGACTGTTCAACTACTACAAAGGCATTGAAACCATTCCGTATTTTTACAAGTACTATGCGGAGATGAAGAAGTAGGGCTTTGCAGGGTACGGGGTATAGGGTGAAGGGTTTGGTTTTCGGGTGAGAGTCCGGGGGTCAAACCCTTTGCTTTTTTATCTTGTCCAGGGCTGGCAGTTATCGGGATTTACGACGGAGTACGAAGCGTCGGGGTACGTTTTTGACCAGCCGATCGGGGCTTTGGGGTGTTTGTTTTCGCTCCATTTGAACTCGAAGGCGTGTAGTTGTCCGCCGCGCTCCTCTACCCAGTCAATTTCCTGCTGGTCGTACGTTCGCCAGAAAAAGTTATTAACGATCATTCCCGAGTATTGCTGGAACTTGATTCGTTCGCTGATGATATAATTCTCCCATAGTTGACCGACGTCATTTCTGAGTTCCACCGGGTTCAGGTTGGCGACCAGGATATTTCTTATTCCGTTGTCGAAGAAGTACCATTTGCTGCTTTTGCTGATTTCTTTCCGGAGGTTCCTGCTGAATCCGCCCACCTTGTGTATAATGAATACCTTTGACAAGAGGTCCAGATACTGGCTGACAGTATTTTCGCTCATTCCCAACTGACGGCCTATCTCGGTAGTGGAAATCTCGCTTCCTGTCTGAAATGCAATCAGGCGCAGCAGAGAGAGAATCTTGTCTGATTTTTTGATGTTTTCAAAAACAAGAATATCTTTCAACAGGTAGGAAGAGACCAGATCATTCAGATAGGCAGCCTTCATGCCCGAGTTGCTCATGGTCAATAATTCGGGGTAACAGCCATAGATCAGGCGCTCCTTCATTTTATCCTTTCGTTCCGGTAAAGAATACTTCTGATCATATTCAGCATCTGAAAGGGGGTACAGCCTGAAAGTATATTTTCGTCCTGTCAGCGGTTCACCCGTCCGGTTTTCAACATCGAAGGCTGAGGATCCGGTTATCAGCACGCGCAGTCCTGCGATTTCATCAATCATCAACTTCAATGCGGCGCCCACGTCCGGAATCTTCTGTGCTTCGTCAATTATCAGGATTTTCCTGCCATCCAGCAGTTGTAAGTAGTGTGGAACACTCCTCCGGGCGAGCAGCTCTCTGGTATTGATGTCTTCTCCGTTCAGAAAAAGCACAGGTTCAGTTATACTGGATATTATCTGCCTGACCAGCACGGTTTTTCCGACCCGGCGTGGCCCAAGCAGTACGATTACCTTTCCCGGAACGAAGTACTCTTCGATTCGCGACTGAATAGTTCTGTTAATTAATTCCATATTTTTCCGCAAAGATAAGCTAATTGGCGCATCGCATTGCGGTAATTAACGTTAATTGGCGCAGTACATTGCGCCAATTAACGTTTTTGCGCTGGAATGAGTACCGGGTTGAGCGGTGTGTTCCCTGCAATACCGTTGGGGGAATCCACTTTTTAAAATGTCGAACCCCGAAGTGCGGTGAGAGATTCCTCCTGCCGTCGGAATGACTGGCGTTCTGGGCGTAAAAAAAGATGGGGTTTGTTTGTCATTTCGACGCAGGAGAAATCTCATTTGCCATTGCCCGGATAACCTGGGTTTGATTAACCGCAGCGTTGAGTTGTAGAGAGTTTAACCGCAGAGTTGCGCAGAGTTTAACCGCAGAGTTCCGCAGAGTAGCTCAAGGAATCTTTCTCTGCGTAACTCTGCGCCGTACTCTGCGTAACTCTGCGGTTAAAAAACGGGTTCAAACGGGAAAAAAAGTGTTTGGGATACACCCGGGCCTGCCAACCCGGGCCGACAGTTATGCCGCTTTGTTCATTTAAAACAGCTCAGGCGTACACCCCACTTCGACGTTCGATGTTCGGAGTTCGATGTTCCAACTCCCCTCTACCGGTACCACCAGACCACGGCAAACGTGATTATCAGCAGGATCACGGAAAGCGTGCGGTAGTTCTGATACCAGGGCAGGCCGCGCAGACTGGCGGAATCTTCTTCATAAACGGCGTTGTTCCAGGTCATACCGGTGATTTTTTCGGCCGGCGGAGGTGCCGTGGCGAGGCTCACCGCTATCTGTATCACTGCACAAATGGCGAGTATGACAGGAGCCTTGACAAGGAAATGCACGTTGTTCCAGGCTTCGGAAAGGCCGCTTACCTGACTGACCACGGTGAATATCGCGATAACCAGTCCGGTCATGAGAGCCGCAAAGGCACCGTCGGCATTGGCGCGCTTCCAGAAGAGGCCGAGCAGGAAGATGGCTACTACGGGCGGACTGATCAGCGCCAGCACGCTCTGCATGTAGTTCATCAGCGACTCGAAATTGGCAATCTGGGGAGCCCAGAGTACGGTCAGTACCATGAATACCACGGTGGCAATCTGTCCGGAACGCACAAGCCCTTTGGAGTCCATATCGGGGCGCATTTTCTGCACGAAATCCATGGTGACAAGCGTGGAGGCCGAGTTCAGGGTGGCACTCACCGCCGATGCCATGGCTGCGAGGAAACCCGCCACGACGAGTCCGACGAGTCCTACAGGCAGCAGGTCGAATACCAGTGTGGGATAGGCACCGTCGGAGAAGTTTTTGAGTTGTCCGGCGTACATTTCCTGCAAATTGGGGTATAGTTTGATGGCTGCAACGCCTGGAAGTACAAGCAGGAAAAGAATGGGTATTTTAAGCAGGGCGGCAAACAGGGCGCCTTTACGCGCTTCGTCGGCGTTCCTGGCACTCAGGGCACGCTGCACGATAAACTGGTTGTTGCACCAGAAATAGAATCCGAGCAGGGGTACGCCCAGCAGTAGTCCCTGCCACGGCATATCGGGGTGATCGGAGGGCTGAACGAGATGCATGAATGATGGATCGGTGGTGTTGGCATGCGCCACAATAGCATCGTATCCACCCGCCTTGTCGTACACAATAAAGGCCAGGATTACCGCCGAAATCAGGAGGATTACGGTATTCACCATCTCCGTACGCATGACCGACGACAGGCCGCCCACGATGGTATAACCGGCAGCAAAAATGGCCAGCAGGCTCACAATCAGCGTGGTGTTGGCGCCAGGGTACACCAGTTTGGCAATGACAACACCCGCAAACAGGGTGCCCGCCGTGTCAATGAAGATATTGCCCACCAGCGTGATAAAGGAGAAATAGTAGCGGGAACGGGCATCGTAGCGCTTCTCGAAGAACTCCGGCATGGTGTAAACCTGCGATTTCAGATAAAACGGCAGGATGAACATACAAAAGAATGTCAGTACGATGGACGCCATCCACTCATAGTTGAAAAACACAATTCCGCCCTTGTACGCCCCGCCCGTGATGGCAATCAGCGAATTGGAGGAGATATTGGCCGAAAACATGGAAATACCTATAACGTACCAGGGCATATTGCGCCCGGCAAGGAAATATTCCTCCGAACTGCCGGCTTTGCGGTGGTAAATACCGTAAGCAACGATGGCCAGGATATACCCGGTGATAATCAGAAGATCTACAGTGTGAAACTGAAATTCCATACAAAAAGCAATGAAGGTTAAGGTACATTATCCTTGTTCTGAATTGACTGGCAACAATACGAATAAAATTGTTCACAGGTCTTTTATACATACATTGTTTCTGATTTTTGTTGAAAAATGAATCCTGGGGGTCCGGATTGCTTTATTTACGGCAAAACCTGTTTATTTTGCGCTTTATGATACGAATATTCTCAGCCATTGCCATCACTGGCGCTCTTTTTGCACTCGCCGCCCGCGAAAACCGCCCTTTTGCCACGCTGTCCAGATCCGAATCGGCCGCAGAGGCACAGTGGGTGGACTCGGTGTTCAGCAGTCTGTCGCCCGATGAAAGGCTCGGTCAGTTGTTTGTCCTGCGTGCCAATCTGGATATGGACTCGGTCTTCGAGACCCGGGTGGAGTATCTTGTCCGGAAGTACAAGCCGGGAGGTCTCTGTTTTTTCAATCCGTCTCACGCCGGTACAGTCGAAAAGCAGGCCGAACTAACCAACCGGTATCAGATGGCCAGTCCGCAGGTGCCGCTGCTCATCACTGCCGACCTTGAAAACGGACTGGGTATGCGCCTGCGAAACACGGCCATGTCGTTCCCGCGCGCCATGATGCTGGGCGCTATTCAGGATAATCGCCTCCTGTATGAAATGGGTAAAGAGGTGGCCTGGCAGTGCCGCCGCCTCGGTGTTCATGTCAATTTTGCGCCTGTGGCGGATGTGAACAACAATTCGTCCAATCCCGTTATCGGCGAACGCAGCTACGGAGAGGACCGGCATAATGTGGCTGCCAAGGCGTATCAGTACATGTCGGGTCTGCAGGACGGTGGTGTGCTGGCCTGTGCCAAGCACTTCCCCGGCCATGGCGATACGGATCAGGATTCTCACATAGAACTGCCGCGTATCAAATACGACTGGCACCGCCTCGACAGTCTTGAACTGTTCCCGTTCCGCATGCTGGCCGATAACGGTATAGGCTCCTTTATGGTAGGACACTTGCAGGTGAACGCCATTGATGACCGCGAGCCGCGTCCCACCTCGCTGAGCAAACCTGCCATCACAGGTCTTTTGCGCGAAAAAATGGGCTTCGACGGACTCATCTTCACCGATGCCATGGAAATGGAGGGTGTGAAAAAACAGTTCCCCGACGGTATAGCCGATGTGGAGGCTTTCAAGGCTGGCAACGATGTCATCCTGCTCTCTGCTGATTTTGAAAAAGGCTGGAATGCCGTTCAGGAAGCGCTGAAAAATGGCGAACTGGATCGCGAGAAACTGAATATAAGTGTGAAGCGGATGTTGCGTGTGAAGTACAGGCTCGGCGTCACCACACCTCAGCGGGTGGAGCTCAACAACCTGCGCTGCGATCTGAATCGTCCGCAGGCCTACGCGCTCAAGCGCCGCATTGTGGCTGCTGCCATGACGCTGGTGCGCGATGATCTTCAGTTGGCAGGTTTCCCCGATCTGGAGAACAAACGCTTTGCCTCGGTGGCCATTGGTGACACCAACAGAACGGTTTTTCAGACGTACTGCGGCTATTACGTACCTGTACGCCACTTCAATATTCCCAAAAATGCTGATTCGCTGCTCCGGAAGCAGGTGCTCGACTCGCTGCGCCATTACGACGTGGTACTGGCGGGCCTGTACGGTATGCGTACCACTCCCATGCCCGCACGCGTGAAGCGCAGCGAAGCCGGGGCAGATACCATGTACGGGCTCACTGCAGCCCAGATTGAATTCACCCGGGCGTTGAACCGGCAAAATGTGGTGGCACTCACCGTTTTTGGCAATCCCTACACCCTGCGCCGGGTCGCCGATGCTCCTCTGCTGCTACAGGCTTTCACCGAAGATCCGATGGCGCAGGAATATGCTGCACAGGCACTGTTCGGGGCAAGTGATATTAACGGTATCATGCCGGTGACGGCTACATCGTTTGCGCATTTTGGTCACGGTTTCAGAAAGGACTATCCGCAGAAAAGACTTGGTTACGACTTGCCCGAGGCAGTCGGCATGAGTAGCGACACGCTTGCCCTGCTTGACACCATCGCCCGGCAACTAATCGCGCTGGGCGCCGCGCCGGGCTGTCAGATTCTGGTGGCGAAAGACAATAAAATCGTGTGGAACAAGGCTTACGGCTTCCATACCTACGACAAAACCACGCCTGTCACCACCGAAACCATCTTCGATCTGGCCTCTGTTACGAAAGTGGCTGCCACCACGGTGTCGGTGATGAAGCTGGCAGAACAGGGTCTTGTTTCACTCGACAATCCAGTTTCTGCTTATGTTCAGGAACTGAAAAGCACGGATAAGAACACGCTGACCTTCCGCGAGGTTATGGCACATCACGCGGGGCTGAAAGCCTGGATTCCGTTTTACAAGCAGACTATCACGGCAGACAAAAAACCGGCGCCGGCGCTGTACAAACCCGGAGAGGATCGGCATTTCCATGTCCCTGTGGCAAAGGGTCTGTATATAAAAGATGTTTGGGTGGATACCCTGTGGCGGCAGGTATTCGACAGTCCGCTGAGTCCGGAGAAAAACTATGTGTATTCCGATCTAGGCCTTTACCTGTGCGCGCGTGCCGTGCGCGAGGTGAGCGGGTTACCGGTGGATGCGTACGCTGCTGCATCGTATTACCGTCCGCTGGGAATGAGCACAACGGGCTATAACCCGTGGAAGAATGGTTTGGCCGACCGCTGCGCACCCACGGAGGACGACACCTATTTCCGCCAGGTGCGCATACAGGGGTACGTACACGATATGGGTGCGGCCATGCTGGGCGGCGTCAGTGGTCATGCAGGACTGTTTTCCAGTGCCAATGATCTGGCCAAATTGTTTCAGATGCTGCTCAACGGCGGCAGTTACGGCGCAAGGCAATATCTCGGTGGCGAAACCATACTTCAGTTCACCACGCGGTATGAAAAAAGCATGCGCCGCGGAATCGGGTTCGACATGAAAGAACTAAACCCTGAAAAAGACGTTAACATGAGTACACTGGCCGGGCCCAATACCTTTGGTCACCTGGGCTTTACCGGTACCTGCGTATGGGCCGACCCTGATAAAAATTTGGTATTCATATTCCTGTCCAACCGGACATTCCCCACCATGGACAACAATAAACTCAGCAACGAAAATTTCCGTCCGAGGTTACAGAGCGTCGTTTACCGCGCTATGACAGATGGTCAATAATCAGAAAAATATGGAAGAAAAAAACACACCACGCGTTTCACAGGAAGACCTGGACGTAGTACGCGACGAGAATCACCGCAAGGAAAAGGAATTCAAACGTGAAATAGTTGCCGACTGGCTGCCACGATATACTGGTATGCCGCTTGATCAGTTCGGGAAATTCATACTGCTCGTCAATTTCAGCGGCTATGTGAAATCTTTCGCTGAGCAGAACGGCGTACAGATATATGGTACCGACCGCCCCATGCAGGCGGCAACGGCAGATGGTATTACCATTATCAACTTCGGTATTGGCAGTCCGAATGCGGGCCTTATTATTGACCTGCTGGAAGTGATAACTCCCAAAGCTGTGCTGTTTCTCGGCAAATGTGGCGGCCTGAAAACCGGAAAGAATCATATCGGAGACCTGATTCTGCCCATAGCAGCCATACGCGGCGAGGGCACCAGTAACGACTACCTTCCTCCGGAGGTGCCGGCCCTGCCGGCTTTCGCCCTGCAGAAAGCCGTCTCCACCACCATACGCGATATGGAGCGCGATTACTGGACGGGCGTGGTTTACACGACCAACAAACGCGTGTGGGAGCACCGGGAAGACTTCAAACAGAAGCTGCGGGATCTGCGCTGTAATGCCATTGATATGGAAACGGCCACTATTTTCGCTGCGGCCTTTAAAAATCAGATGCCTGCAGGCGCGCTGTTGCTGGTGAGTGATATGCCCATGACGCGCGATGGTGTAAAAACGGAGGCAAAGGACAGGGAAACAACGTCTAGGTTTGCCGAAGCGCATCTCGCCATTGGCATTGGTTCGCTGAAACAGCTCATGAACAGCGGGCTCACGGTGAAGCACCTGCGGTTCTGACAAACCGGGCTATTCACAGGTTGGCCTCTGTCAGGACAGACTTTCGCTGTTGCTGCAGGCTTTCGAGCAGGGCGGGCTCCAGTTTTCCCGCGCTTCTGCGCGCGTTCCATACGCGTGCGAGCCTTTCGTGGTACCCGGAGTAATATCCGAGTGCGATGGTTGCGCCTACTGCCATCCAGGCCAGGATGTTATTACCACTGTATATAAATACGGCTCTGAAAACACCTCTGAGCCAGACGGGCACAGTGAAGAAGCCCAGAAACATCTTGAGTGCACCATTGTAGCCGGGATACAGCTGCAGTTTCTGGCTGACGAACTTCGGGATGAAGAAGGGAATGAACCAGCAGATTCGTCCGGCAAGGGCCGGTATTGTACCTGCGAATACCGTTAAATTCCGGAGGAAGCCATCTTTTTGAGTGCTGATTACTGCGTCGGACACACCAGTTTTTTCCAGTTGACTGAAGTAGGTATTGAGCATTCTGGTCAGTTCGGGCCGGTTAATATTCCGTTCTATCAGGTTTTTCCGGAAGTTGAAATACGCCTTGTTTTCCCGGGGGTACAGATTTTCGGCCATGGTTTCCAGTTTGTCGGCAACCGGTTGCAGTTCGAGGTCATGAACCGTCAGTGTCAGGTCGCTGACCTTTTGTTGCAGGTGGCCGGTGAGATCAGAAACAGCTTTGTCGGGTTCCGCCATCCAGATGTTGCGCCATTCGGCGGCGTGGACGGGTTCGCCGAAGTGAACAATGACATCACTTCTGAACTCATCGGGCGCGCTATAGCTCAGACCGACCGGGATCAGTTTCACGTTGAGTTGCCAGTCAGTGTTGTTTTCCGCGCCCAGTGCGATACGGGCTGCGCCTGTTTTAAAGGGTCGCACCACCCTGTCCATCCAGCTCACCCCTTCAGCGGCTATGAAGAGTACTCCACCGTTTTGAATATGTCTGACCGACTGATCCAGCGCTTTGCTGTTGTTTCGGTCGGCGCCATTGGGCAGGTCTTCCTTTCTTTTTACCGGGATACAGTACATACGCCTCAGGATCCAGTTGCTTACCGGGTGTTTGAAAAGGCTGTAATTGGCCAGGAAATAACAACTTTGCCTGATTTCAACACACACGTTGAACACATCCATGATAGTACTCGGATGATTGACAACCACAATAGCGGGTCCGCTGAAATGCAGATTTTCCCTGCCCAGCACCATTCTGCGGCGGTAGAATACCCTTAGTCCTATGAAGGCAAAAATCCGGAAAAACTGATAGAGTATGAACAAGGTGTGAAGTTACAGGACGGCTGAAACGATCTTTTTGATGGTTTCATTTTCGCCCATGGTGTAGTAGTGCAGGCAGGGTACGCCGCTGGCCTTCAGCTCTTTGCTTTGTGCAATGGCCCATTCGATACCGACCTGATTGATTGCTTCGTCATCCTTTGCCTTCACGATGGCCTTTACCAGGTCTTCGGGCATATTGATAAAAAACTTGCGGGGGATGGAGTTAAGCTGGTACTTTTTGGTGAGTGGCTTCAGTCCGGGAACGATCGGTACAGTAATTCCTGCTGCCCGGCAGGTGTCCACATATTCGAAGTACTTCTGATTGTCGAAGAACATCTGTGTGACTATATAGTCGGCTCCGGCCCTCACCTTTTCTTTGGTGAAGTGCAGGTCGGAGGTCAGGTTGGGCGACTCGAAATGCTTTTCCGGGTATCCTGCCACACCGATACAGAAATCAGTGGCATCACCGCCGGTAATATTGGCGTCGAGATACTTGCCGGAGTTCATATCGGCGATTTGTTTTACCAGATCGAGGGCATATTTGTGGCCATTTTCTTCCGGAGTGAACTTGTCTTCAAACTGCCGGGCGTCGCCGCGCAGGGCGAGCACATTATTGATACCCAGAAAATTCAGGTCAATAAGTGCATTTTCCGTTTCTTCTGCGGAGAAGCCACCACAAATCAGGTGAGGAACAGCATCCACGCCATAGCGGTGCATGACTGCTGCGCAGATACCTACCGTGCCGGGGCGTTTCCGGATAGAAGCCTTTTCATAGTAACCTGAAGGTCGTTTTTTGTACAGATACTCCTCGCGGTGATAGGTTACGTCAATAAACGGAGGCTTGAACTCCATCAGTGCATCGAGGGTATTGAATATAGCCTGCATACTACCTTTCAGAGGAGGGATTACCTCGAAAGAGATGAGGGTTTTGCCTTCGGCCCGCTGGAAATGTTCTGTAACTCTCATGGTGCAAAGATAGGATGATCCGGAAAATTCAGGAAGTGGAAAACAAAACAGCATATACGCGGGAATGTTCCCGGTATATGCTGTTTATCGTACTACGGAAGGCCTGAAAAACCTTTTTTTATACTTTTTCCAGTGTTTTCCTGACGAAAGAAGTGAGTGCTTCACCCTTGAGCATACCTTGCTGTAGCAGGGCCAGGCTGAGCAGGTATTCGGTCATTTCACTGGCGGCTGCGCCTTCGGCTTTCACCAGTTTATTGACGATAACCGGGTTGTTGCTGTTTACCACCACATTGAAACTGTCGGGGAAATCGGTCATGCCGCCCACGCCCTGCAGCGCCTGCATTTCCTTGAACCGGCGCATGAACTCGGGGCGGGTGATGAGCACCGGCGTTTCTTCCGGCGAGAGGGGACTAACCTGAACCGAGGCGCCGGTATGACTTTTGGCGGCTTCCTGGAACAGATTCTTCACACTGTCCTGCTCTTTGTCAGACAGCACCGAAGTTCTGTTTTCGTCTTTTTGCACCAGATTATCGGTCGTGTCGGAATCCACTCGCACGAACGTGAACCCCAGGTCGGAGCGGTATTCCAGATTCTGCATCCAGTGGTTATCGAGTACCGTGTCGAGTCGAACGATATCATAACCGCGCTGCTGGGCGGCTTCAATCTGGGCGTGCTGGCCTTCTGCATCGTTGGTATAAATGACGATGACCTTTCCGTGTTTATCGGTCTGGCTGGTGGAAATCTTGTCTTTGTATTCACCGATGAGTGAGAATCCGTCTTTGAGACTTTCGATCAGCGTGAAGCTGTTGGCTTTTTCTTCAAACTTCTTGTCGGAAACAACGCCGTATTTGACAAATACACCGAGGTCGCGCCACTTCTGTTCGAAGGCGGGGCGGTCGTTTTTGAACAACTCGTTGAGCTTGTCGGCTACTTTTCGGGTAATATACTCGCTGATTTTCTTCACATTGCCGTCGGACTGCAGGTACGAGCGCGATACGTTCAGCGGGATATCAGGGGAGTCAATAACACCGTGCAGGAGCAGGAGCCATTCGGGGACGATATCGCGTACATCATCGGTGACGAACACCTGATTGCAGTACAGGTGAATCTTGTTGCGCGATACCTCCATGGCATTTCCCAGTTTCGGGAAATAGAGTACGCCGGTCAGGTTGAAGGGGTAGTCAATATTCAGGTGAATCCAGAACATGGGTTCCGGCGACATGGGGTACAGTTGCCGGTAGAATGCCTGATAGTCCTCGTCTCTGAGGTCCAGCGGCTGCTTTTTCCATATTGGTCTGGTTTCGTTGATGATATTCGGAACCTCCCTGGACTCCTCCTTTTTGTCGTCGCCCTCGCCGGTATCGAAATATTCCGTTTTGGTGCCAAACCGGATTTCTATCGGGAGGAATTTGCAGTATTTCTCCAGCAGACCTTCGATCTTGAATTTCTCGAGGAAGTCCTTGTTTTCCTCGTTGATGTGCAGGATGATATCCGTACCCCGGTCGGCCTTCTCAATCTTTTCGATGGTGAATTCCGGATTGCCGTCGCAAGACCATTTCACAGGTTCTGCGCCCTCCTTCCATGAGCGGGTGATGACATCCACCTGATCGGCCACCATGAAAGCCGAATAGAAACCCAGGCCGAAGTTACCGATGATACTGCTGTCTTTGTACTTTTCGAGGAATTCGGAAGCGCTGGAGAAGGCGATCTGGTTCAGGTATTTCAGTACTTCTTCCTCCGTCATACCGATACCGCGGTCGCGGATGATGAGCTGTTTATCCTCCGGCTTCAGAATCACCTCGATGTGGGTATCCCCTATTTCACCTTTCACCTCGCCGCGCTGTGCGAGCACCTGCAGTTTGGTGGTGGCATCCACCGCATTGGAGACCAGTTCCCGCAGGAAAATTTCGTGATCGGAATAAAGGAATTTCTTGATGATCGGAAAAATATTTTCCGTCTGGACCGAAATAGTACCTTTTTGCATGATTTTATCTGGATGAATGGTTATTGATAGTTGATGATGCTGAGCAACCTGAGCAGCCGGGCTGACCATCTTTCAAGTGATACGATAATCAAAGTACGTGCCAGTGCGTGAGTGACTGTCAAATTGTCTGTTTGGCGTTAAAAAGCACAAGTAATTGATTATCAATAAAATAAAACATTAAAAACAGTCTGCATTTAAAAAGTGAATGAAAAAAACTCACGCTGAATCTGGTTTTTGGCACAGTAGTTGCCTTGAAAGAATAGCTTTTAAACAGTGTTTCGAGGCAAGAGATTAGAGCCGAATGCGGCTTTAAGTTCGTGGGCGAGGGACCAGTCCATCTGGGGGGTAGGGCTGGTCTCCTCACCACAAGCAGAATTTATTCAGAGTTTGTTCAGGATTCTCTCGCCGAGTCAAAAACGGCTCGTTTTTTGCCATTTTTCAGTTACGTAGCTCCGGCTATGCGCTTTCAAAAATGCAAAAACTGACAAAAAATCAGCCTGTTTTTACCGCCGGCAGAGAATCCTGAACAAACTCTTAATCGGAAGCACGCGCTTCAAAGTAATTTTTTCCCCCTTAATGTCTTCGGTATTTTTTCCCGTTTTTCCCATTCAATTATCAAAGAGTGCCAGAGCAGCCGGTTGAGCCGGCCGCTCTTTTTTTGGCGGTTAGGGGTATGTCCGGGGAGCTTGTTATTACAATGCCTGACTGGCGTCACCAGTCAGGCATTTCAGTTTGTTATTCCTGTTTTGACCAAGGTGCATTTCCCCGTCGTTTGCCGGTCATGAAAGTGTACATGGCCGGTATGACGAACAACGTCAGCAGCAGGGAGAAAAGGAGTCCGCCCACCACTACCACACCGAGGCCTATACGGCTTGTGCTGGCGGCGCCGAGCGAGAGTGCGATAGGCATGGCGCCCAGCACCGTTGCCAGCGTTGTCATGAGGATAGGTCGCAGGCGCGCCTGAGCGGCTTCAAAAACGGCTTGTGTGGCATCCATGCCGGCATCCCGCTTCTGGTTGGCGAATTCGACGATCAGGATACCGTTTTTGGTGACCAGTCCGATGAGCATAATCATACCGATCTGGGAGAATATATTCATGGTGTTATCGGTGGCCCAGAGGCTCAGGTAGGCGCCGGCGATAGCGAGTGGCACTGTGAGCATAATAATAAACGGATCTCTGAAACTTTCGAATTGTGCAGCGAGGATGAGGTAGATGAGTGCGAGCGCCAGCATAAAGGCGAAAGAGGTATTTCCGCTGGATTCGCGGAAATCGCGTGACGGGCCGTTCAGGTCGGTTTCGAAAGAATCATCGAGTACATTGGCTGCGATTTTCTCCATGGCTTCAATACCTTCACCGAGTGTGCGGCCGGGTGCCAGGGCGGCGCTTATAGTGGCTGATTTGTATCGGTTATAGTGGAAAAGCTGGGGCGGGTTGCTGGTTTCCTCGAAGCGGACGATATTGTCGAGTTGCACCATCTGGCCGCGGTTATTCCGTACGTACAGGGATGCCAGATCGAGCGGTTCGTCGCGGTTACTTCTGTCAACCTGACCGATGACCTGGTATTGACGGCCATTCTGCAGGAAATATCCGAAACGGCGGCCGGAGAGTGCCAGCTGGAGCATCTGGCTTACGTCGAGTACATTTACGCCCAGTTCTGCTGCTTTCAGGCGGTCAATGATGACCCGGAGTTCGGGCTTGTTGAACTTGAGGTCGGCATCCACGTTGGCGAAAACGGGATCTTTCCGCGCCTCCTCGAGGAACTTGGGAACAGCCTCCCGCAGTTTTTCAAAATTGAGATTCTGGAGAACGAATTGTACCGGGAGGCCCCTGCCAAAACCTACAGTAATCGTCTGTTCCTGGTTGGGGAAGATACGTGCTTCAGGCATACCTTTGGTAAGGCGCAGCATCTGGTTATTGATATCCATCTGGCTGCGCTGCCGTTCATCGGGTTCCTTGAGCAGCACGCTTACAAAGCCGGAGTTGGTGCTGGCGGCGCCGAATCCGGGGGCTGTGATTCCGAAAACCATACGATGTTCGGGTATGGAGTCCATGAATGTCTGAGCCACCTTGTAAACGATATGTTCCATCCGGTCGAAGTCGGTACCTTCCGGAGCGGTTATGTTGGCGCGTATCAGGCTGCGGTCCTCGAGCGGTGCGAGTTCGTTTTTGATTTGCGTATTAAAGTACCAGATCATCCCGAAGCATGCCAGCAGCATGGCAATACTCAGCACGCGCATGCGCATGAAAGAGCGGAGCGCCGAGCCATATACCCGGTCGAGGCCGGTGAAAAACGGCTCAGTGAAATTATAGAACCATCCGTGTTTGTGCACATTTCCGCCGAGCTTGACGTTGAGCACAGGCGTCAGCGTGAGCGACACGAAAGCAGAGATCAGTACGGCTCCGGCCACTACGATGCCGAATTCGCGGAACAGCCTGCCGGTGAAGCCCTCGAGGAATATGACCGGAATAAACACCACTGCCAGCGTGATGGAGGTACTGATGACGGCGAAGAATATTTCTTTGGTGCCTTCCCTTGCAGCCGTCCATTTATCCATCCCGGCCTCAATTTTTTTGAAAATATTCTCGGTGACCACAATACCGTCGTCCACTACAAGGCCGGTGGCGAGTACGATAGCGAGCAGCGTCAGCACATTGATACTGAAGCCGAACAGGTACATAATAAAGAAGGCTCCGATCAGCGAGACGGGGATGTCAATGAGTGGTCGGAGGGCTACGATCCAGCTTCTGAAGAAGAAGTAGATAATAAGCACTACCAGCGCCACGGCGATGAATACCGTTTCTGTCACTTCGCTCACGGCCCTGCGCACGAACTGACTTTTATCAATACCGACGTTTATGACGATGTCTGACGGGACCTCTTTCTGTATTTGTTCGAATCGGCGGTAGAATTCATCTGTGATTTCCACCCAGTTGGAGCCGGGTTGAGGGATTACCGCGATGGATACCCCTTGTACCAGATTTCTGCGTGCACCGGTTTCTTCATTATCGGGGCCGAGAACAGCTTCGCCCACATCGCGCAAGCGGATAGTTGCGGCGCCGTTCTGGCGAATGATCATATTGTTGAAGTCCTCCTCCGTTTGCAGGCGGCCGAAAGTTTTTACGGCCAGTTCCGTGGCATCGCCGCGTACCTTGCCGCCGGGCAGCTCCACATTTTCCTTGCTGAGTGCCAGCAGAATATCCTGGGGAGTCAGGTTGTGTGCCACCATTTTCTTGGGGTCCATCCACAGGCGCATGGCGGGCAGTTTGGAGCCGAATACGTTTACCGTTGACACTCCGGGGATAGTCTGAATTTTCTCCCTGATTACATTTTCCGCGTAATCGGAGAGTTCCATAATACTCCTGGTACTGCTCTGGATGGGAATGAACAGGATTGGGTCGCCGCTGGCATCGGATTTCGTAACGACTGGTGGTGCGTCAATATCGAGCGGGAGATTGCGCTGAGCCTGACTCACTTTGTCGCGCATATCGTTGGCGGCCTGTTCGAGTTCGACGCCCAGGTCGAATTCCACAGAGATATTGCTGACACCGAGTGCCGATGTACTGGAAATACTGCGGATACCTGCGATACCGTTGATGGCGCGTTCGAGCGGTTCGGTAATCTGGCTTTCGATTACTTCCGCGCTGGCGCCTGTATAGTTGGTGCGTACGCTGATACTGGGCGGGTCAATGGCCGGGTATTCGCGTACCCCCAGGAAAGTATAGCCGATTGCGCCGAAAAAGACTATAAGAATACTGAAAACGGTCGCCATGACCGGTCTGCGGAGGGAAAGTTCGGGTAGGTTCATTGCCTTGTGTATGTTCCTGTGTTTCGTATAAAGCGCGACGGGGTGCGCGAAGTTCCATAAAATTCTGTTTGGTAGTGTGTGTTATCCGACATATGACATAATTTCGTCCGTTCAAAACAGAAACAGCATGGAATCCATTGTACAGTATTTCAGTCATATACCATCATCTCACCGGAGCGCCATATTGTTGGGCGGCCTCACACTTTTCATGCTGCTAGAGTCGGGTCTGCCGTATTACAGGGAGCGATACAGCAAATTCAGGCATCTTGGTATCAACCTCTTTTTCACACTTACTACCGTACTGGTAAATTTCGTGATGGCGTTTATTTTGTTGAAAACCAGCGACTGGGCGGTGGCCAGCCATTTTGGTATTCTTCAGTGGTTGCCCGGCATGCCGCTCTGGCTGTATATATTACTCGGACTGATGCTACTCGATTTTATTGGCGCCTACCTGGCTCACTGGATGGAGCACCGTGTGAAATGGATGTGGAAATTTCACCTGATACATCACACGGATCCTAACGTAGATGCCACCACGGCCAATCGCCATCATCCGGGAGAGAGCGTGATTCGGTTCGTGTTTACCACGGTGGCTGCGCTGCTCACGGGTGCTCCGGTTTATCTGATCATGTTGTATCAGTCGGCCTCGGTTGCGCTTTCGCAGTTCAACCATTCCAATATAAGACTGCCCCGGTGGTTCGATCGCCTCGCCGGACAGGTGTTTGTGACTCCGGGTATGCACCGGGTGCACCACCATTATGTGCTGCCCTACACGGATACTAACTACGGCAATATTTTTTCATTTTGGGATCGTCTGTTTGGCACCTATTCGACCCTTGAGAACGATAAAATTCGCTTTGGAATAGACACACACGAGGCCGAAGAAGAAAAAAATAACATTTTTTTTATGCTTAAAATTCCTTTCCAGCCCTACAGAATGCCCGTCGGTTCAAAGTTTGAGGGAACGGACGGGAATCGCCGGTAAGCGGCGGTTTTTAAAATTGGCGCGGTTTTTGGGTTTTTCTGGATGTATCGTCTCTTTGGCGTAAAAAGTCGGGTTTCCGGGCGTTTTTTGCCCATTTCGTCCAGTCTGCTTTGGAACCAGGGCCAGTATTTCTGTGTTTAAGGTTGCATGATTGAAAATCAATACTGTACATTTGTGCAGAACTGATGCAAAATTTTTTTATCTTTAAACACCCGCTTTTATCATGCAGTTGGCCAAACACCTTTTGCCTGTGCTCGCATTATTGCTGCACGGCGCACTGATTTCCGGCCAAAGCACGTGTTCATTTGCCACATTTTACCAAACCCGGGGCGACGCATCTGTCAATGAGTTCGCCACGGCCCTTCTCAAAAGCCGCGACAACCATATTTATATGGCCGGTCGCAGCGGTAATCAGACCTTCCTCCAAAAACTGACCCCCTCTGGCGATATTCTTTGGAATCGCCAGTTCCAGATCAACCCTTTCGAGCCGTTTACACCCAGTGAACTGATTGAAGATTCCGACGGTATGATTGTTGGCTGCGGCACTCAGGGGTCGCCCGGTTTGAGTAAGGGCTTTGTATTCAGGTACAATCCCGGCACCAACACGTTCTTTTGGTCTCGCTCCATCTCAAGCAACAACCCGATTATGGGGGGAATTGTGGAGAAAACACCTGGTGGCAATTACGTCATCTGTCAGAGTGCTCTGCTGAGTTCAGGCGAGCGCGAGGCAGAGGTTATTGAGATCAACCGGACCACCGGAGCGATCAATCCGGGGCTGTCGCGCAGGTACGAATACTTGCATTCCGATGTATTTACCAAAATAGTGGCTGCCAACGGCGCCCTGTACCTGACAGGCTGGAGTACCAGCAGAACCGGAACACAGGCCAATGCACGCAGGCAACTGCTTGTTTGCCTGAATCCGGGCACGCTCGATCCGCTCTGGGCTCAGCTTGGCCACCGTGATACCCTGACCCCCGTTTCTTTTACAGGAAGGGACCTGGTTATTGACGGTTCATCGCTGGTTATGGCTTACAATGGCTCACCGGAGACCTCTCCATCCGGCAGCGGCACCGATACAATTTACCTCCAGAAGACCGACTTTGACGGAAATATTCAATGGGTTCGCAGTTATAATGTACTCGCAGGGGTACTAAAGCTGCTTCCGGCTTCAGATGGTTACTTTATTTATGGTCAGCAGGACGGTAATCAGCACGTTGTTGTTAAAACCGACAAGAACGGTGTTCCGCTTTGGTCGCGCAGACTGACAGACGGTACTCCGGATGGTACCAGCGCTGCAGATTTTGCTCCCAATCTGGCAGTCATGCTCGCTGATTCGGTGTATCTCGCCGGACTCACCCCCGGAGCAAGCAGGGATGTCATGTTCTGGAAAATGCTCTCGACCGCAGGTCCGAGTCCGACAGATACCTGCGGAATGATTGCCGCCCCCATTGTTACCTCGTCGCTTGTGTCGAATCCTGCCCGCCTGCCGATTACCCTGAACCAGGTGTTCAGTTCGGCTTCGGCACTGTTTGCCGGCCTGTCTCCGCAGGATGTTACCATGGCGACTGAAAGCGTATGTCCTTCGTGCGCACTTCCTCCGGGTACCTGTCCGGAGGGTAACGACTTTATCATTAAAGTAATTTCGACCGAATGTGTTTCCGGCAAAGTGGATATACGCTATCAGCTTTGTGATCTGGACGGAGGTTCGGTACCTCCATTGACTGTTGCGTTTTTCGACAATAACCCTTTTACAACTCCGGCCAACCTGATCTATAGTGTGCCGGTATCTCCGAGTAATGCCGTTGATTGCTTCGATGGTGTCTTTCTTGATATGGTGCCCAAACTTGGCTCTAACAATCTTGAAGACGGGGATTACCTGTATATGGTAGTCAACCTGCCGGCAGGCTCCGTAACGCCGCTGGATCCGGCAAACTTCCCCGTTCCACAGTTGCTGGAATGTGATTATTCCAATAACCTCGAACAGTTCGAAGTGGATTTGCCCGATATGCTCCCGCTCGATCTTGGCCCCGATATTGAAAAATGTACCGGCTCGACGGTTACACTCGACGCAGGTCCTGGATTCCACCGTTACCAGTGGTCGAACGGCTCTATCACTCAGACAGCCAATGTCACACTCACCAATCAGTACAGGGTCACTGTCACCGATGACTGCGGAAGGACCAAAGTGGATGCCATTCAGGTGACATTCCTCCTGCCAACAACGGCCACCTTCAGTGACAGCCTTTGTAACGGTGAGACCATTTACTTCAGAGGGCAGCCATTTAACCAGCCTGGTGAATATACGCTGATACTGCCGGGTACCAACGGAAGATGTGATACCATCGCCACGCTGAAAATTACAGAGCGGAATACACCTGAGGAGGACAGATTTTTTCAGTTGTGTCCGGGTGACTCGGTTCAGATCGGTGGTACTTTTGTAAAAACTCCCGGTATTTACACAATTATCAAACAGGCTGCAGTTGGCTGCGATACTGTGTTCACATATGTCGTCACGATTCTGCCTCAGCCATTTGTAGTTGATTCCATCAGCTTTTGCGAGGGTGACAGTGTGGTTATTGGCGGTGTAGCCTATTATACGCCACAGATTGTTACAGATATCATCCCCGGACATAATGGTGATTGCGACACCATTGCCTTCATTGAGCTGAAAATTCGCCCGCAGGTTAATATTTCCGGAGGCGACGTTCTGTTCTGTCGCGGAGACACGGTGGTTATTGACGGAAATGCCTATACACAACCCGGCGAGGTGTCGGTAAGCAAAAACAATAACGGCTCCGGTTGTGATACGCTGGTGACATTCGTACTCAAGTATGTGACACCCGTGCCGTCCATGCTGACGGTTCAGTGTCCTGCCAATAAAACGGTGACCGTTAACCCCGGTGTTTCGCCTGCACAGGTAACCTATAATATGCCGACCGCGGCAAGCGACTGCATCTGTCCGGGTATAGCCTGGAGCAGCGTTGGTCCGGCATCGGGGAGCAATTTCCCGCTGGGCCCCACACAGGTATGCTATACAGCCAAAGACAGTTGCGGAAGTGTTGCCAGCTGCTGTTTCACTGTTACGGTAGTGGAAGAACTTGCCTGCGATGTGAAGGAGGTGGGCTGTGTGAAATACGAGCTGCTTTCCATCACAGAGGACCCGATGCACAGGAGAACATACCGGATGCGGGTAACCAACAATTGTCCGGAAAAGCTGGTTTATACGGCAATTCAGCTCCCCAAGAGCATTGCAGCAGACGAGCCCGGAGAGAACAGTGTTTACACATCGCCGGAGGGCCGACAGTATCTGGTACGGAACCCGAACTATTCGCCGTTCTTCTCTATCCGTTTCCGATCGCTCAACGACAGTATTGCCAACGGACAAACCGCTACCTTCCGCTTCACCATACCACAGCAGTCGAGTCCGAACTCGTTCAGAATTACTTCACGGCTTGAACCACAGTTTTTCCTGGAGTCAACACTGAATATCTTCGGCTGCCCGATTGGCGTGACCAGCAGCAACCGCGAAGAGTCGGACGACAGAAGCGAACTGGCCTTCCACGAGATTTCCCCGGAGAAAGTACTCAGCGTGTTCCCCAATCCGACCAGCGGCGACATCTATGCCGATGTGTATGACTGGCTCGGACAGGGTGTAGATATAAGGGTGTTTGATCTGCAGGGCAGACGGATACTCAATATGCGTGAAAACGTGACAGAGGAAATTATCAGGGTGCCCCTGCCAGCCGGACTTGCCGGAGGCATGTATATCATGCAGGTGACGGGCGATGATGGTAATCAGGCGACGATTCGATTCGAGAAGTACTGATTACAGTTTTCGAGGATAAAAATACACCAACAGGGGCCGGAAGCACGTTATTCGTACTTCCGGCTCTGCTGTTTCTGTCAGACTGTCGTTTTACAGTGAACAATACGCCGGTTATTTCTATTTCAGAAACTGGTAAAACGGATTTGAAAGTCCGATGCAGACAAATTGATTTCAGATGGACAAAAGAATAATGGATCCCCGGGAGCCGATATGGCTCGATGGCCCCCGCCAGCGGCACTTTGAATTATTTTTCGCCCTGAAGGTGTTTTGGGAATTCATCCGCGGATTCCGTGCCCTTCACTTCGTGGGCCCCTCGGTAACCGTATTTGGTTCGGCCCGGTTTAAAGATGGGCACAGATATTATGAAAGTGCCAGGCTGATTGGACGTCGCATTGCCGAGGATCTCGGAATGACTGTCATGACGGGCGGAGGACCGGGTATCATGGAGGCGGCCAACCGAGGTGCAAAGGAGGCGGGAGGTCATTCTGTAGGATGTAATATTGTACTTCCACACGAACAGTCTGAAAACCCGTGGCTCGACAAATTTGTCACTATCCGCTACTTCTTCGTCAGGAAGGTGCTGCTGGTGAAGTACTCATACGCATTCGTCATACTGCCCGGTGGCTTCGGAACCATGGACGAATTTTTTGAGACGCTCACCCTGGTTCAAACCCGAAAAATACACCACTTCCCTATTGTTATCATGGGCATGGACTACTACAAACCACTCCAGGAGTACCTCCAGTTTATGGCTGAACAGGGCACTATTTCACCCGAAGACATGAGGCTGCTGCTGTTTACCGACGACCCCGCCGAGGCGACCGAACACATCCGGCAGTATATTTCGGAACACTACCGGGTGGAAAGGCGCCGCAAACCGGTCTGGTGGCTTTTTGAAAAAGCCTGACGTCAGGTGTTAAAAATAACCAAAGAGCCCCGCTGATGTATTCCGATTTGCCCCTTTTCCTAACTTTGCAGCCAAATTTCTGTTCAAAATACCAATTCAACGCATTAATATGACATTCAAACACTTTTTGGCCGCAGTTATCGCGGTATTGTACTTCGGAGGCGCCTCTGCCCAACCCGACCCGGTTCTGTTTACTGTCAAGGCGAATCCCGTGTTTGTTTCGGAATTCAAATACATCTACGCCAAATCCAATCAGGACAAGGCTGATTTCAGTGAAAAAAGTCTCCGTGACTACCTGGACTTGTACACCAACTTCAAGTTGAAAGTGCAGAAAGCGCGCGATATGCGCCTGGACACCATCAGTTCGCTCAAGACAGAACTCGACGGATACAAGCGCCAGCTGTCCAAATCGTACCTGGAGGACAAGGAAATGACGGAAAAGCTGGTAAAGGATCTCTACGACCGCATGCAGCAGGATGTGGATATTTCTCACATACTCGTAGCCTGCGATCGCTCCAAATCGCCGAAGGATACGCTTGCTGCCTATAACCGCTGTCTTCATTTGCTTAAAATGATACAGAAGGGGGCAGATTTCAACAAGATTGCTACCGACAGTTCCGAGGACAAAACGGCAAAGGAAAATCAGGGTAACCTTGGCTTTATTACAGCCATGCTCCCCGATGGCTATCATGAAATCGAAAGGGCTGTTTACAGCGCCCCAAAAGGAACTCTCCTCGGACCGCTTCGCTCTGCCAGTGGTTATCACCTGATTCGGGTGAACGGCTTTCGTCCCGCCAGGGGTGAGGTGGAGGTGAGCCATATCCTCATCCGCAAGGGCGATACCGACGAAAAAAAGGCCAGAGCACAGGCGAAAGCAGACAGTGCCTACGCTGCCCTGAAGGCAGGCGGCAAGTGGGAGGAAGTGTGTGCCAAATTTACGGAAGACAAGGCAACGGCATCAAAGGCTGGTTACATTGGCTTCTTCGGCATCAACCGCTACCAGAGGGCCTTTGAAGACACAGCATTTTCATTGGCTAACAATGGCGATTTCAGCGCGCCGGTGGAAACCAGTCTGGGATACCATATTATCAAACGCAACAGCCTGCGCGGTATTGGCAAGTTTGAAGACCTCAAGCGCGGTCTCACCGAACGCGTAAAGCGCGACAGCCGGAGCGAGGCTGCCCGCCAGGCCATGATTGTCCGCGTCAGGAAAGAGGCCGGCTATCAGGAATACTCCGACGTACTCAAAAAATGGTCGGATAAACAGGTTGATACAATTTTCCTGACCTTCAAGTGGAAGCCAGATGCGTCAAAACCGCAGGCAGTGCTGAACAGGTATGGCAAGGACAAGGCATATACGGTTACCGATTTCGAGGAATACTGTGCGCGCGCCAGTCGCGAGCGTATGCGCGGCGCAGGTATGTTCATCGGAGAAACCATAGACAAACTGTACAAAGCCTGGACGGAGGAAACCACTATGCAGTACGAAGAGGCGCGTCTAGACCAGCGCTACCCTGAGTTCAAATCGCTCATGCGCGAGTACGAGGAAGGTATTCTGCTGTTCGAAGCCCTGAAGCAGAACGTCTGGGACAAAGCCAATGCCGATTCAGTTGGTCTGGAGAATTACTACCGCCTTAACCTGAGCCAGAAATACAAGTGGGACGAGCGTGCTGTTGTGACATTTTATACCCTGAAAACCGACGACCCGAAAGTGCTGGAGGATGTACGCGCGTATGCGCGCAACAACAGCGCAGAAGCCGTCCAGAAAAAGTTTAATACCCCGGAAAACGAGGTGTTTACTGTGCTGGAGAGACGCTATGAAAAGGGTAAGAACAAAGATTTGGGTCAGCTCTGGAAAGCAGGAGATATGACTGATGCCAAAACCGATCTGACTACCAAAACCGCTTCCTTCCTGAAAATTGAAGAGATACTGCCGCCGGCCGGAAAAACGCTGGCCGAAGCGCGCGGATATGCCGTGGCCGACTATCAGGATTTCCTGGAGAGCAAGTGGATTGAGGACCTTCGCAAGGAATACGAAGTGAAATTGAACGAAGATGTGCTCAAGTCGCTGATTAAAAAATAAGGCTGAGCAACGGGATAAAAAAAGAGCCGCTTCACGATGTGTGTGATGCGGCTCTTTTTTTATCCCGTTATTCCTCAAATCAAAAAACGGTCTGCCGTGTATCGGCGGCAGACCGGGCCGGCTCCAATGGAAAGGTCAGAACACCGGGATAAATAACTGAAGGAATCAACAGCAAATCTATTCAGGGCTGCGCACTGATTCCGGAAAATATAACAAGCGGTCAAATACGATAACAAGCGGTCATATAGCGTAACAAGCGGTAATTGTTCTCCCAAGGGCATTCATTACCTTTGGGGTGTTTTATGCTTCGCTTTTCATGTGTGTCTGTCCTGGTACTGTTCTTCTGTTGCGCCAGTGCGCAGCAAACGGTTTTACCGTACATGCTTTATACCATTCGCGACGGACTGGCCAGTCAGCAGGTACGGGCTTTTACGGAGGACTCAAGAGGATATGTATGGATTGGAACTAACGGTGGCCTTTCGCGTTTCGACGGGCATTCCATAGAATCATATCCGGTCGGGGAAGGGTTTTCCGGGAAGCCGGTATATCCTCCCATACTCGAAGCGCCCGATGGCTCGCTCTGGTACAGATGTATAGATGCCGTGTACCGGTTTGATGGAACCAATGAGACAGCCCTTCCCATGACTCCGGCTTTCTGGGAGACTGTGGATCCGGTGATGTGGCCCCTGATTGAATCGCACATACGCGATTATCTGGGTGCGAGGTTTCCTGTGTTGAATGAACTTTCCGGGAAAAACATGACGGTTCGCGATTTTTCCGGTGGATGTGTTGTTATTGACTACCAGAATCGGTGTTACCACCGGTTTGAAGGGAACAGACTGACAGGAACCTGGCCACTACCCGACGCCTTTTCGTCTGCTTTTTTGCCTGAAAGTACATTCAGGTACCTTGTCAGTGAAAAATACGAATACTATGCCTTTTTATCGGATACTGTAGTGAAGGTCGCGAAATACGAGTTTGGTACGAATACTCCTGTCGTTCTGCATACGTTGGCGCCCCGCGATTTTCATTTCAACTCTCCGGGAGGCGCCAGTTACTGGATCAGGCGGGGTGACAGGTACCAAAAACTGGCGCCAGCCGATTTTAACAGGGTGGATAAAGGTTTCTCTGATTCAAAGGGCCGCGTATTTATCGCTACGGATCAGGGTATGGCTGTTTTTTACCCCGATGGTCCGCAGTCTGTCAGGGTTGACAAGGCGCGCTACCCATGGTCGGTTATTTCCGACGACAAGGGTGTGATATGGATTGGCTCCTATCTCGATGGCTTTGTCCGGCTGGATATACCGCATGGTACGTCAGGTCTGGTACCATTACCTTCCGATAATATTCTGGAGCATCAGGTATTTCCGGGAAAGTATGCCGGACCTGACGGTGAGCTGATATTTGGTGGATACCGGGGTGTCTACATATTAAAAAACAAGACACCCCGAATCCTCTACTTGAAAGAGTCGGTAGAGGCAGTTGTTTTTGACGGGAAAAACAATTGCTTTTATGCTGCGGGTACCAATATCCTTGTCATTGATAAAAATCTGAAGAATAAGACTGGCGAAATAGCTGTACCGGTATTGGTAAACGATGGTGTGGGGCTTTCCTCCATCAAGCTTTTACCTGACGGCAGTATCTGTGTTTCCGGGAAACGCGGAATTGCCTTCATGCAACCCGATGGCTTTATCAAAAAGGTTTA
>JAJTFM010000165.1 GCA_021298575.1 Saprospiraceae bacterium
AAAGGATATGGAGTTCACCTTCATCGAGTTGCCCAAGTTCAAACTGGAAATGCACGAGCTTGAAACACTGACTGAAAAGTGGGTTTATTTCATCAAAAATGCCGAAAACCTTGAAGTAATACCTGAAAATATCAACGATAAAGGTCTTAAATCAGCCTACGAAGAAGCCAATGTGCAAACCTGGACACAGGAGGAACTCGACGCTTACGAGTATGCCTTCATGCGGGAGGAAGATGAACGGGCAAGATTGGACAAGGCTGAACAAAAAGGAATACAAAAAGGAAAACAGGAAGGAAAAGTGGAGGTCATCCTCGAAATGTATGATGACGGATTTCCTGTTGAGAAAATTGCCCGGCTGGTCAAAATGACTGTTCAGGATGTAAACCATATCATTGACAAGCAATTGAAATCTCGTCCTTGAATAATGCAGTACATCGGAATGTACTATAATTCTCACGCCCATTTCGTTTCCAGATGTGTATATTTGTAGTAAAATTGGGAATATGAAATTCGTTGATGTAAAAAATGATATTGCATTTCGAAAGATTTTCGGGAACGAAAACCGAAAAGAAACCCTCATATCATTTCTGAACGCCGTGCTGGATTTTCACGGTACTCAGCGCATTTCGGATGTGACCATCCTGAATCCGTACCAACTACCGAAACTCAAAGGCGGCAAGGTAACCATCATTGACGTCAAGGCTACTGACCAGGCTGGTCGGGTTTACATTGTTGAGATGCAAGTCGGAGATGTTGACGGTTTCGAGAAGCGTGTGCTTTATTACTCATCAAAAAGTTATTCAGATCAGATCAAAAGGGCAGATTTTTATCGGAAATTGCGCCCCGTTATCTTTATAGGCATACTGGATTTTGAGCAAACCGGGAATAAAAACTACATCAGTCGCAGTCAGGTTCGAGACATCGAAACAGGAGAGCAGACCTTAAAGGATATGGAGTTCACCTTCATCGAGTTGCCCAAGTTCAAACTGGAAATGCACGAGCTTGAAACACTGACTGAAAAGTGGGTTTATTTCATCAAAAATGCCGAAAACCTTGAGGAGGAACTGGATGCATACGAGTATGCCTTCATGCGGGAGGAAGATGAACGGGCAAGACTGGACAAGGCTGAACAAAAAGGAATACAAAAAGGAATACAAAAAGGAATACAAAAAGGAATACAGGAAGGAATACAAAAAGGAATACAGGAAGGGAAAGTTGAAGTTATCCTCGAAATGTATGATGACGGATTTCCTGTTGAAAAAATTGCCCGGCTGGTCAAAATGACTGTTCAGGATGTAAACCATATCATTGACAAGCAATTGAAATCTCGTCCTTGAATAATGCAGTACATCGGAATGGTCTCCAATGAAGTGCCGGATGAGATTCCTCTTTTCACTGCTAATGACCCAAAACGAGGTGGTTCATTAGCAAGATGTCTATTCGCTCAAACATGGCAGGCGGAGTGCTGTGAATAACCTGGTTTTGTTTAACCGCAGAGTTTAACCGCAGAGTTACGCAGAGTTTAACCGCAGAGTAACGCGAGTTAACCGCAGAGTTTAACCGCAGAGTTACGCAGAGTTTAATTGCAGAGTATCCCAAAGAATCTTTCTCTGCGCAACTCTGCGTCGTACTCTGCGTAACTCTGCGGTTAAACAAAACTGCTTCGTAATGAACAAAACCATTTACGTTTAGAAGTTTCCTCCCTGTCGGTCGGAATGACCATGCGTACACGCTACTTCGGAGTTCGATATTCGGAGTTCGATATTCGATATTTAATATTCAACACTTCATCTCCCCGCTCACCAAAAACTTCATCACATCAACCCCGTCCGGATAATCAAAAAGACCGGGCTCCTGGCTGCTGCCAAAGGGCAGTACAGAAAACCCGTTCACCGACACACGACCTACCACACACTGTATCTCGTCGCGGCGGTCAGCCAGCAGCGAGTCCAGATCGCTCACATCGTCGTAGTATTCGTAATGTACAGCTGCGATGCGCGACTGCAGCGACGGATCCTCGCGGAGCATCAGACAGCCGTTATTCAGATAAGGCATGTTGTTCAGCACATACAGGGTCATGTTGTAATCAAAATTGTTCTTGTACTTGTTGTGGTTGATCAGGCGGTTGTACTCGTGCAGCACCTCCAACAGGTTGTCGAACTGGTACCCGTGCGGCACATACAGCTTGCTCACATTCCGGCAGCCGAGACCGAAGTACATAAATATGTCTTTCCCGAGGGCGTACAGCTCCTCGCGGGTCTCCAGGCCCGTCAGAACAGCCACCGCATTGCGGTTCCGGCGGATGATGTGCGGGTACTTGCCGAAATACTGCTCAAAATAGCGCGCCGTGTTGTTGCTGCCCGTCGCAATCACAGCGTCGAAGCCGGTCAGCTTGTCGGTATCTCCAATGAATATGGTCTGCTCCCGCGACTGATGCGACCATTCCCCGAGTTTGTTCACCAGAACCGGCAGCAGTCGCCGGTCCTTGTCGCTAAGCTTCACTTTGGCGCGGTTGCCCGTCACAAATACACACAGCCAGTCGTGAAATCCTACCAGCGGGATATTGCCCGCCATGATGAGTCCGACTACCTTGCTGTGATGGTTCTCCTCCGGGATGTCGTACGCGGATGCCCATGCGCGCAACTTCTCCGCATCCAGAAACGACCCGGATATGGCGCACAGCGATTCACGGGTGTTTTCCTCGGTAAACCACTGATTCTCTGTGTAGGATAAACGAACAGCCACGTCGAGCTCCTCGTCGCCGCCGCTGCTGATATAGTGACCCAGTTCGGAGAGTAAATCCAGCCGGTTCTGTAAAGTCAACGTCATGTCTTTTTTTGACACAAAGGTATTATTTACTGAACAATGTAATGCCCGCGGCGTTTGAAAGGCTACTGACCAATACAACTATGCCTGAAACTTACGCCTCTGAAACAACTCCCGTAAAGCGATTGATGAGCCTGCTCGGCCAGTATCGCACTGAAATCAGATATATTCTGTTGTATGCCGGTGTAGCCGGACTCATCAATCTGTCGCTGCCGCTGGGCATACAGGCTATCATCGGACAGATCGCAGGCGGAGCGCTCAACGCCTCATGGGGGGTTTTGGTGTTTTTTGTGCTGATTGGCGCCCTGTTCGCCGGTATCCTTCGCCTGATGCAACTCTCCGTGATGGAGTACATGCAGCGCCGTATTTTCACCGACGCTTCCGTCGAATTCGCGCTCCGTATCCCGCGTCTCAACCTGGAGTCGCTCAGAAAAGAGCATTTGCCCGAACTGATTAACCGCTTCTTCGATACGCTGACCCTGCAAAAGGGCCTGCCCAAATTGCTTATCGAAGGCAGCAGCGCTGTCCTGCAGATTATCTTCAGCCTGTTGCTCCTCTCTTTCTATCACACGTCATTCGTCACTTTCTCGCTGCTCCTCCTTGGCCTCACCGCATTTCTGTTTTCCTGGGCCGCCGGGAAAGGCGTTTCGAGCAGTCTGGTCGAATCCAAATACAAGTACAAGCTGGCGTTCTGGCTCGAAGAGGTGGGCAGGGTAGCCTCCACGTTCAAACTGGCCGGCGATAACATGTTTCCGGTTCAAAGGGCCGACTACCTCACTGTTCAGTATATCAATGCCCGGGAAACGCACTGGAAAGTGCTCATGGCCAAATTTATCACCGGTATTGCTTTCCGCGTACTAGTGCTCGGCTGCTTCCTCGTGCTCGGCAGTCTGCTCGTGATGGATAATGAGCTCAATATCGGCCAGTTCGTAGCCTCTGAAATTCTTATCCTGTTCGTCATCGAGTCGGTCGAGAAACTCATTCTGCTCCACGAAACCGGATATGACGTACTTACCGCATCCGAAAAAATAGGCCAGTTCACCGACCTCGAACTGGAAAGGGAAGACGGTATTCATGCCGACCAGCTGCCCGGCAAAGACAACGGCATGTCGGTCGAGCTCCGCGACCTTTGCTATCAGTATGAAGACGGCGACCGACCCGTACTTAGCCACATTAATATTAAGGTGTCGCCGGGCGAACGCGTGGCCATCGCCGGTTACGGCGGTGCCGGTAAAAGTACGCTCATGCAGATTCTCTCGGTACTGAAGCGCGACTTCACCGGCACGCTGTTGTTTGATGGCCTGCCAAAAAGGAATCTGAACCTCCGGGCGCTCAGAAACCAGATCGGCGACCTCACTAACGAAGAAGATCTGTTCAGAGGCACTTTACTCGAAAATATTACCCTCGGTAATGAGAAAATACCGCTGCACCGACTGCTTGAAGTGGTGGAAGCCGTCGGACTGAGCGAGTTTGTACAGAAACACCCCGACGGTGTCAATGCAGAAGTGCTGCCCGGTGGAAAGAATATCCCCGGAAGCACGCAGTCCAAAATTCTGGTAGCCAGGGCTATCATCGGCAACCCGCGTCTGCTCGTGGTGGAAAATCCGCTCGGCCAGACGTCGCGCCGCGACCGCGCTATTATCGGCTCCTACCTCACCGACCGGTCCCAGCCCTGGACGCTGATCTGCACCACCGAAGACCCCGATTTCGCCGCCATGTGCGATCGCCTCATCATCCTGAAGGCCGGAAGTATCGTATTCGACGGTACGCTCGCAGACGCGCGCAACACGCCGCACTGCGAACACGTTTTCCGCTCCTCAGGCCTTTTCTCTGAATAATTACCAAACAGAATCACAGTCCATGCTGAGACTCTCCGAAAATAAACCGCCGGACTTCCCGGAAATTAATCAGATCAAAGCTTACGAGAAAAGCAAGCTGCCCGACTGGCTCCGTGCTTTCCGAATGCTGCTGCTCGTCACGCTTTGCGTTTTCCTGATTTTCATGTTCCTGCCCTGGACGCAGAACGTGCGCGCCAACGGCAACCTCACCACGCTCGACCCGGGTCACCGCCCCCAGTCCATCCATTCCACTATCTCCGGACGGATTGAACAATGGTATATCCGGGAGGGACAGGCTGTCCAGAAGGGCGATACCATCGTCCGGCTCTCGGAGGTGAAAACGGACTACTTCGATCCGAGGCTCGTGGAGCGAATGGGTAATCAGGTGGATGCCAAAGAGGGTGCCATTGCTTCCTACAACCTGAAGGCCGACGCCCTGCAAAACCAGATCGCAGCCATGGAAATGGAACTGGAAAACAAAATCGGCCAGATCCGCAACAAGATTGTACAGGCGCGACTGAAAATTGCCAGCGACAGCGTGAAAATCATTCAGGCAAGTATTGACCTGCAGGTGGCCAACCGACAGCTCGACGGCGCCCAAAATCTGTTTAACAAGGGAATCAAATCGCTCACCGACCTCGAAGAAAAACGACTTAAGGTGCAGGAAACCCGCGCCAAAATGGTGGCCGCCGAAAATCAGCTGGAAACCGGCAAGCGCGAACTATCCATTTATCAGACTGAACTCAGTCTGGTGCGCAACGAAACCGCCAACAAGATCGCCAAGGCAAAAAGCGAGCGGTTCAGTACGCTGAGCGACCGCTACGACGCCGAAGCCACCGTGAGCAAACTGGAAATTGAACGCTCCAACTACTCCCGTCGCTCCGATTTCTACTATATCACCGCTCCGCAGGACGGGTTCATTGTGAAAGCCGCAAAGCCCGGGGTAGGGGAGATCATCAAGGAAGGTGAAGCCATCGTCAGTATTCAGCCCGCCGGCTACGAACTGGCCGTCGAGATGTATGTAAAGCCCCTCGACGTGCCCCTCCTCAGCACGGGCACGAAAGTCCGGTTCCTGTTCGACGGCTGGCCCGCATTCTTCTTCAGCGGCTGGCCCGGCGTGTCAACAGGCACCTTCGGCGGCAAAATTGTGGCTATTGACCGAAATATCAGCGCCAACGGCAAATTCAGGGTGCTCGTGGCCCCCGACCCGGAAGACAGTCACCCCTGGCCAACAGCGCTGCTGCCGGGCGGCGGCGCCAACGGTATCGCCCTGCTCAATAATGTGCCGCTCTGGTACGAACTGTGGCGACTGCTCAACGGATTCCCGCCCGATCTGTATAAAAATAACGAAATACCTGAAAAGAAGAAGTAATGCACAATCCGGCAACCAGGGATGAACGGATGCCGGAAAGGACTGCCCTTCATTCTCTGTATCTTTAAACTCCGGATAATCCTGAATGACCGAAAAACGCCGATTTGCATGAAAATTACAGCCATAATACCCTTTTTTCTCTTTATCCTGATATCCCCGCGCCTGCACGCGCAGGTACTCGACTGGGATGCCGTGCGCACGCAGGTGCTCGCCATGCACCCCGCCGCGCGACAAGCCGATTTGCTGCCCGAACAAGCCGCCTCCGTGCTGCTCCGGGCCAAAGGTGGGTTTGACCCTCGGCTCTTCGGCGACTACTCAGAAAAACGATTCAACGGCAAACAGTACTTCCAGTTCTCCGAAACCGGCGTGAAATGGCCCGTCAGAGCCGGAATGGAACTCAAAGGAAGTTTCAATTACGCCCGCGGCAACTTCCTGA
>JAJTFM010000166.1 GCA_021298575.1 Saprospiraceae bacterium
CATACCCGTTTCCACCACCACCCCCCGGGCGCGGCCGTTCACAATGAGTGTACCCTTAAAGAGCATGTTCACCTGATCGCCGGGAGGTATATCGTCGCCGGAGAGCACGTAGTTTTTCTTGTCGGCCGGCACCGACTCGCCGGTGAGCGACGATTCATCGGCACGCAGCGCATGTGCCTCCATCAGCCGAATATCGGCCGGAACCACATTCCCGGCTTCAATCAGTACCACATCACCGGGCACGAGTTCCCGGGCAGGTATTACAAGGGGTTTGCCGTCCCGAATCACCTGTGCCTGTGAAACCGCCATCTTTTTCAGGGCATCCATGGCCTTTTCGGCCCTGAACTCCTGAAGAAAACCGACCACGGCATTCAGGAGAATGATGACAAGAATGATAATGGTATCAGTCAGATCGCCCATAAAGCCCGAGAGCGCTGCGGCAACTACCAGAACCAGAATCATGAAATCGCGGAACTGCCCGAGGAAAAGTAGCCAGGGTGGCGTTTTCTTCTTCTCCTGCAATTCATTCAGTCCGTGACGAATCAGACGCTCCTTTGCCTTCAGTGAAGACAGTCCGTCAGGCGATGATTTCAACTCGCGGATAACTTCTTCGATGGTTTTACTGTAGTGGTAAGGCATGGGGAATTTTATCTTTTGGGCTTGCCGAATTTGACCATGAAATCAACATAGGGAATCCCGATGACTACTTCGGATGCGATATCGGGGTTATTGATAAAGGCCAGATCAATGGCCATTTTTTCACCAAAAAACCGGATTCCGTAAGAAAACAGGGGATAATAAATATCGGCCGGAACAATCCAGTTTTCGGAAACCAGCGCAATTTTTTTGGACAACCTCGTCATTCCGGAGAAAGTAATGATGGGTCTGGAGGAAAACTCGTTGTCAACAATCCCCCACCCCAGTCCAACCGTGAGATTTTTATCCACTGTGCCTCTGGTGACGACGCCGTAAGCGATTCCGAAATTGCTGCGGTCGCCGAGCTCACCCAGATTGGCGTACAGTCTCCCGCCGCCCATGGATGTTTTGGGGCCTGTCCGGAAACCTACCTTGGGCGTAAGTACAAAAGCCGGTGAACCATTGAAAAGTGTAAGCAGCTCTATTCCTCCTCCGATGGAAAAGTAATCGGTAACGCCATAGTTGAACGAGTTCAGGAACAGGTAGGTGTTCTGGTAGTACCCTTCTCCTTTTTTAAGATTGAAGGCAGATGGACCGAACAGGTATCTGGTGGCGTTCGGGTTTTCAAACCAGTACTCCCCCTTGTGGATAGAGGTACTGCTGATCGTGGTCATCTCTTTAATCTGGTTCAGGGGCACACTGGCCTCCACGCCCGACATGGTAGTAAGAAAGATTACCCCGTCGCCCCTGCTTTTTATTTTTCCCAGCAGAACGGTACCGTCGAGCATTTCAATTTTGACACTGGAGGCAGTATCTCGCGGAACATCCTGGGCAAAAACGGTTGCGGTAAAAAACAGGCAGCAGACGAGTGTCAGTGTTCGGGATATTGCATTTACATAGTTCGGAGCCATCGCAGATACAGTTTATTTGCGTGCAAAATTGCATGAAATTGAGTCGCCGTTATGAGATAACCGTCACCCGGCGCGGTGATATTCGTTGGGGGGGGAGTTTACCAGCCTATTCCGTAATCCTCGCCGTGGTTGCTGCTGCCACCCCAGAAACTGCTATTTTTCCGGTCGAAATATATGGCATTGACGGGGCCACTGGTTCGCGGCCTGAACGACAGGCTGTAGCCCATCATACCCAGCTCCTTTCGTACCCAGGGCGGAGTCAGGTCGTTGAGGATGAGCGATCCGGGCTTTTTCTCGTGGTCTCCGAAACTGGAAAACATCTGGTTGGTGATGAAGCCCGGCGACTCGCAGGCCTCCTGCACGGTCATGTCAAACTCCACCATATTGAGGAAAAACTGGAGAAGCAACTGATCCTGCTCGTCGCCGGCCTGTTTGGCAAAGGAAAGGTATGGTTTGCCATCTTTTAATGCCATGGAGGGGGTCAGTGTAACTCTTGGCCGTTTGCCGGGGGCGACAACATTAAACGGATTTTCTCTCTCGTCGAGCACAAAGCTCTGCATCCGCTGGCTCATACCCACCCCGGTTTTGCCGGCTATACAGGCTGGAATCCATCCCCCGCTGGGTGTTACCGATACCACCCAGCCCTCCTCGTCGTCAGCCTCTATGGAGGTGGTTCCGGCAGTAAAATCGCGGTAATACTGGTCGGAAACCGGCGTATAAGGCTCGGCGGCTCCCCAGCTGTCGAGCAAATGCCTGAACGGATTCGTCTTGCCCTCGAACGGATACGGATCGCCGGGTCCTGCGCCGGGATCATTTCTGTCAAACCGGATGAGCTTGCTGCGCTCGCGCGCGTAATCCTTTGAAAGCAGTCCGCGAACAGGTTCTTCGGGCGGGAAATAGGGATCGCCGTAATAGAAGTCGCGATCGGCAAAAGCCAGATTCAGGGCCTGATAAACGGTATGCGTGTATCTGGCGGAGTTATAGCCCATTGATTTCAGGTCGAAATTCTCCAGGATATTGAGTGCCTGCAGCATCACCGGGCCCTGCGTCCATTGCTGCAGTTTGTACACATCAATACCGCGGTAGTTGACCGATAGTGGTGTTTCGATTTTCACCTGCCAGTTTGCCAGATCCTCGCGGGTAATGAGCCCACCCTGTTCGCGGCATCCCCGCACAAATTCTTCCGCAATATCGCCCCGATAGAAGCGGTTATAAGCGGCATAGATGGCATCATTTCTGGATTTTCCTGCCTTCAGGGCATCCTGTTCGGCATCCACCAGTTTCTGCAGGGTAACGAGCAGGTTGCGCTGTGCAAATATTTCTCCCGGGTAAGGAGCCTCCCTTTTTTCACCAGGGTGCGTCAGGAATACTTCAGCCGAATAGGGCCACTGCCTGATCAGTTCCTTTTCCCTTTCTATGGCATTGGCGGTCTGTGCTTCCATGGGATATCCTTCGGCCATCTGCATAGCCGGAGCAAGCACCTCTTTCAGACTCATGGTGCCGTACTCGGCCAGCATGACGAGCAGGCCTCCCGGTGTTCCGGGGGTAACTGCCGCCAAAGCACCGTACTGAGGCGGGTATTTCATTCCCTTTTCCCTGAAAAATTCGGGAGTTGCGCCTGTTGGAGCCACTCCGAGGGCATTGATACCGATGACCTGACCTGTTTTCGGATTGTAAATCAGTGCCTGGGTCTCTCCGCCCCAGCTCAGTACATCCCACATGGTGCAGGTAGCGGCCAGCATGGCACAGGCGGCATCCACGGCATTACCGCCCTTGATAAAAATCATGGACCCCGCCGTGGCGGCCAGCGGTTTGCCGGTGATGGCCATCCAGTGCCTGCCATGCAGCGGAGGCTTCTGGGTGGTGACCGGAAACGTATTGAATGATTGTGCGGCAAGCAAAGTGCCGGCAAGCAGGCTGATGGCGGTAAAAAAAAGACGTCCTCGCATGAGCAAACTGTTTTTGTAACCGCCTGATTCGCCCACCGGGGTTAACTATACGCAGACCCTGTCGCGATTGTCCGGGTGGTTACCTGTTTTCATGGTAAAGATAGTCTTTTCAGCAATGTCTGGTAATCGTCTTCTGTGTCAATATCATTCATACCGTCGGGGAAAGCGAGTTTTGCGACAGTTTCCGACATATCCCGGAGCAACTTACCGGCACCCCTGTCGCCCTCCAGCTTTCCGAGTGCCTGAAAGACCGACTGATGAAACAGGGCGGGAGTGCCCGGAGTACCCGCGTACACACATGCGGCAGTGGGAGCGTTCTGATCTCTTTGCAAGGAAAAAAGAGCTGAAATGACACTTTCATCGAGCCAGGGCTGATCGCACACCATGAACAGAAGTCCGTCGGTATCCGGGTACAATTCTTCAAAAAAATCAATACCCTTCCGGACCGAAGAAGCCATTCCGGAGGGCCAGTCCTGATTGAAAACCGTATGAACAGGAAATCCTGACAGGTGGGGAAGAATTTCATCGGAAAAGGCGCCGAGTATGACGGCAACGGGTCCCTTCCCGGCATTGAGAGCCGTGGTTACGGCCCGGGTAATCAGATTCCCGTTGCCGAACGGCAGGAGCTGCTTCGGGCGGCCGAGCCGCTCGCTCTTGCCTGCTGCGAGGATGACGATACCGGGCTGACTGATCTTCAAAGCACCAAAATATTACCAGCCGGGAGTGGCTCTGTCGTGAATAACCGTTGATTTATCCCTCAGATAGCCACCGGGACGGTGATTGAATACTGCCTGAATTTCGGCGAGAATACTCAGCGCAATCTCTTCCGGGGTTTCGGCACCAATTTCGAGGCCGGTGGGGCCGTGTACTTTTTTCAGCATTTCAACGGGAATTTCCATACCCTCGCTGCGCAGGTCGTCGAGCATGCGGTTCAGCTTTTTTTTCGGTCCCAGGACGCCAATGTATGGTATATCCAGTGGGAGCAGCGCGCGCAACATGGCCTTGTCGTACTGGAAATTGTGCGACATAAGAATGAACGCAGTGCGTTCGTCGGTGACAATTCGGTTTAGTACATCTTCCGGCTTGCCCACCAGTACCTGACAGGCTGCTGCGAACCGGTCTTCCCTGGCATGCGTACCGCGCCCGTCAGTAACGTGCACCTCCCAGCCGAGCAAATCAGCCATTTTAACAACCGGGATGACGTCATTACCGGCACCTGCCACTACCAGTGAAACGGTTGGCTGAAGATATTCAACAAAAATATTGGCAGATATGTCGGTGAACTGTCTGGTTATAAAGCGGGAGACACC
This sequence comes from Saprospiraceae bacterium, assembly GCA_021298575.1. Lineage (GTDB taxonomy): Bacteria > Bacteroidota > Bacteroidia > Chitinophagales > Saprospiraceae > M3007. Next base: position 4,807 of record JAJTFM010000166.1, read on the forward strand.
GGAGCGCAGAGAGAAAAGCGCTTCGGCCTTCAGATCGGGGAATACAGATTCAGTGTTGCGGGCACACCTGACAGTATTTTCATTGACCAGCATCAACGTTCCGGGATGATTTTCGGAAAAACGATCAGAAGACGAGATCGTTACGATAACAGACGGCGTTCTTCCCTCCACTGCTTTTCTGAGCAATTCCAGGGGATTGTCGGGATCAGCGTCATCAACAGGTTCAAAAAGCACCTGAATCACTCCTGCGCAGCCGAGTTGTACGCCGATTACTGCATCATCTTCATCGGTGGTATCGTAAACGACGAGTCGGGGTGCCATACGGTTGATGGCCAGCAGGGCTTTGCGGAGGGCGTCTCCTTCGAGACATCCTCCGCTGATAGCGCCTGTCATCATTCCGTTTTCGTCCACGAGCATGCGGGCACCCGGGCGCCTGTATGAGGAGCCTTCCACGTGAACCACGGTAGCCAGCAGTGCGCGGGTTCCGTTTGCACGGGCGGTATCATAGGCAGCGACGATCTGCCGGATTTCTCTCGTTACAGACATCTGACTGAAAGAATATTCTGCGCCGGGGGGCACAGTTATTTCCTGTATTTCCTGTCGTTACCCGGTTTGCGCGGGCGTTCCTGTTTTTCTATGGAGGCCACCTCGAGAATAGAGGCGAAGCGACCTTTCCTGATCAGGGGTGACTCAGCAGTATCCGGTTTGCTTTCCTGACGTTGCTGGGGGCGCGGAGCTTGCTGACGTGATTCTTCGCGCCGGTTGTTTGGAGCATTGCGCTCCTGTGGCCGCGGTGCTCTTCACGCTGTGGGCGATCCTCTCGTTGCGGGCGCTCTTCACGCTGCGGGCGTTCGGGCCTTCTGTGCTGTTGCTGCGGGCGTTCACCGCTGTTTTTAGCCTGCGGAGCGGGTCTGTTGTGCTGTCTTTCGGGCTGTTGCTTTTCGCTGTTTTCGTTAGCAGGCTGCCGGGATTGTTCGGGAGCCGGTTTACGGAGGGGCTGCGGCCTTTTGGGAAGCGGTTTGTGTTGTTTTTTCGGAGCAGGCTGACCGGGGGCCGGTACGCTCAGATCGGCAGCGAACGGATGGTCCAGTACTACGGGCACCACTTGTCCGATCAGTTTTTGAATATCCCGCAGGTAGGGCACCTCTTCCGCTTCGCAGAAAGAGAACGCGACGCCGCTCAGTCCTGCGCGGCCGGTTCGGCCGATACGGTGAACATACGTCTCCGGGATATTGGGCAGGTCGAAGTTGATTACGTGCGACAGTTCGTCAATATCAATACCGCGTGCGGCGATATCGGTAGCTACCAGTACACGGGTTTTGCCCGACTTGAAGTTAGCCAGAGCCGACTGGCGTGCACTTTGAGATTTGTTACCGTGAATTGCCTCGGCTTTAACACCTGCTTTTGTGAGATCGCCGGCCACCCTGTTGGCGCCGTGTTTGGTGCGGGTGAACACGAGTGCCGAGCGGATATCCGAATTTTTGAGGAGGTGAGCCAGCAGGTGGCGCTTGTCGGCTTTATCCACGAAATAAACCGACTGTTCGATTTTTTCGGCGGTGGATGACACGGGAGTTACCTCCACCTTCATCGGGTTTGTGAGGATAGAGTCGGCCAGTCCTGCAATTTCGGGGGGCATGGTAGCCGAGAAAAACAGCGTCTGACGTTTTTCGGGCAGTTTGGCAATTACCCTTTTTACATCGTGGATGAATCCCATATCGAGCATACGGTCGGCCTCGTCGAGCACAAAAATTTCGATTTCCTTCAGGTTAACAAAGCCCTGGTTCATGAGGTCGAGGAGTCGGCCCGGCGTGGCGATGAGCACCTCGGGACCCCGGCGGAGCGCATCCGTTTGCGGGTTTTGGTTCACGCCACCGAAGATAACCAGATTTCGCACCTTCAGGAATTTACCGTAATCGTTGAAACTTTCGGCAATTTGAATAGCGAGTTCGCGTGTGGGAGTGAGAATAAGGGCTCGGATGGGCGTTTTGCCTTCATTGCGGCGAGGTTGCTCGCTAAGGATTTGCAACATGGGCAAAGCAAAGGCGGCAGTCTTGCCGGTACCAGTCTGGGCGCAACCGAGCAGGTCGCGTTTACTGAGTACAATCGGGATTGCCTGTTGTTGTATAGGAGTGGGTTGCTCGTAACCCACGGATTCGAGCGCGCGCAGGAGCGGCTCGACGAGCGATAGTTCTTTGAAATACATGCAGTTATGCAGTGTGTGTCTGGTCTCGTGCGCAGCGGCTGCAATCGGGCAGCCTTCATGGGGCAAAGTGATTTGGGAGCGATGATCTGCGTCCGGCTAACTTCGGTGTCCAGGGCGGACAAATACCAGAAATGAATTTATTCGCTGCAAAGGTAATACAATTTTTCCAATTTTTTTGAGAAAAGGTACAACGGGGTACAGTTCGGGTTATTTCCAGCGCATCAGAATATCGGTTTGCAGGTCATTTCCGAGCATGAAACCGTGGGTATCGAAGGGTAAAAAGCCCTGTTTTTCATAGAATCGGATAGCGGGTTCATTTTTTTCCCAGACGCCCAGCCAGAGCCACGGGAGAGCCAGTTCGAGCATAAATTCTCTGGCTTTTTCCATCAGTGCCTGCCCTACCCCGGTGCCTTTGAATTCCTTTCGGACATAAATACGTTCTATTTCGAGTGCTTCGGCGTACCGGCTGTCGGTACAGGCTGTTCTCGTGTTCAGTTTCAGGTAACCGGCGATTTCTCCGTTTACCCGGGCAAAGAAAAACCGGGAATCCGGGTTTTCAATTTCGCGGGATAGTTGTTCGGCGCCGAGATTATGCTCCATGTATCGTTGCATATCCTCCGGAGTATTGAATCCGGCGAAAGTATCGAAAAAGGTGTCGCGGCTGATTTGCTGAAGTTCTGTCAGTGCGGAAGGCAGCACGCGGGAGATGAGTAGCCGGGAGAGACTGTTATGCATACGCGGAGTGGATTATCGGAGTACAGTGATCACTGAATACCGGAAAGTGTTGATGATTTTGCCCGAGCAGAACATCAGTTGTCTGTGCCATGCGGAGAGAAATCCTTGGCCCTTTCCTGATATTCTTTTGGTGCAAATCCGGTGGCGGCCTTAAAATTGCGGTGAAACGACTGTCTGCTTCCGAAGCCGGTTTTTTCAACTATTTCGTTGACAGAAATATGCTGATTGCTGGCAAACAACCTGCGGGCCTCATTGACCCTGAAACTGTTTATCAGATTGGGGAAAGTGGTAATACCCACTTCACTGACAGCCTGAGAGACATATCTCTGACTTCTGTTTATCTTCTCACAAAGATCATGCAGCGAGAATGTCGGATCGAGATACAACTTTTCCTGTCCGATACGCTTGAGGATATCAAAATACAGGTTTGCAAGCATGATATTCTCTTCTTTCGCTTTTTCACCGGATTCGTCGGACTGTATTTCGGAATCTGTGTTCATCAGGGGGAGAGACGTGTTACTGGCTATTTCGACGTTCATCCGGTACATGGTTTTCATCGTCCTGCGCAACCGGATGTACTGTGATACTATGATACCAATGGCCAGGGCTGCGGCCAGCAATGCAAGGAGCGACAGTATCAA
>JAJTFM010000022.1 GCA_021298575.1 Saprospiraceae bacterium
AATATTCCGGGTACAAGTCCGATACCGATGTCTTTTTGAAAAGTTCTTTCTGCTTTTCGGACAGTTCCAGTTCGTGGTTGCTGTGGATACCGATAAAAGAAGTCGTTCCGTGATATACATAGTCGTCTCCCTGACCAAGGTCAAAGTAAACTATATTCACGGAGTACACTTTTTTGACTTGGGAATACGGCTGCCCTTCGGCGATATGCTCCACGATAACTTTGGCCGTGCCGTAAAGCATCCGTTGGAAGTAGTCGGCCTCTCGGGTATTCTGGATTTCGACGATGACCAACTCGCCCTTCTTGTTTTCCACGAGTATGTCCACCCGGTTGAACTTGTCATCCTCGGTTTCTTTATTTCCTTCGCTTTCAAGAATTTGTTTTATTTTGAAATCTTCGTGGAGCAACTCTGAAAGGAAGCCTTCCAAGATGTCGAAGTTGGCCTTGTTACGAAGCAGTCGCTTCATCGCCCAGTCGAAGCGAACCAGTTTTTTTGCCATTTTTGAAACAATTTGTAACAAAAATACAGGTATTCTCCGAAAAAACAAAAAGCGCATCAAAATTAGCCTTGATACACTCGACTTAACCGGAATTTGTTAGAGTATGTTCAAAAAGTTAATCCAGTAAAAAAATGGCCATCGGCGTATCTTGTAAGCGACAAAACTTATACGATATGCAACCGCAATTTGAACGGCTCACCGATGACCAGTGGAAAGGTATAAAAGTTTTTTTGAACTGGCAGCGTCCTCGCAAATATGAATTGAGAGAAATTTTCGATGCCATCCTCTGGATAACCCGAACAGGTACTCAATGGCGTAATCTTGACAGTGTGTGAAGAAAATAATTTCTTCAGAAGAGTTGTTATGGACTATGAACACACTACCCGGAATGCTGTTTCTTTCCTGCTTTTAGCCAATTTAACTATGGTTATTCGGAAAATTGACTTTTCGGAAATATAAAATTTCTGAACACGCTCTAAGAAAAGTGCTATTCTGTAAATATTTTCCATAGTTACTTAGTTTGGGTTATCTACAATCGCTTTATGATGGTGTTGAACGTGATAAATTGTAAAATAAAGCATCTCACGAATTGTAGTTTTTCCAATAAGTGGGTGTGGCAGAATATAATTATCTAAATCTTCTTCGTCTAACTTATCTATCTTTTGATTCAAGGACATTATCAAGTTTGTTAAGTCAATAATCAATTTTTGCTTTTGGTTGCTTGAAACACTTTTGGGAATATATAAAGCACCTGCTTTTCCACCATTTTTCAATGAATTTTGATAGGTCTTAATTATCTCCTCGTAAGTTCTTTTTTGCTTTGGCTTCCCGAAAAGTCGCAAAATAAATTTTGGAAGGAGTAGGGCTAAATTTACAGGTCTTACAGACAAAAAAATATGTTGAAGTTGTTGTCCGGCAGACCATTTCACATTATCTGTCCTTTCTGCAAACTTGTCGTCAGACAAACTACTTATGTAGTCTGTGAAAGATTTGTGTTTTTCTGTCAGCTCTTTTTTGATTGCTCCTTTGTTCATGACCTATTTTATTTTTCGGTGTGTCTTTCTTGCCTGACCGCCAACATTCCGCTTTGCGAAACCCTACCCCCCCAGTTGCGCAGATTTCTCTTATGTGCAACCTGACAGTTCTCCTGGCTAACACCTTCATTATCAATACTTGCAACTTGATTGGTGACTTCCATGTTGCAAATATATTAACGCGCAATTGTAATTCAAAGTCATCCAAAGGATTTTTCAGGTTTTCCTCGCCTTTGCGGGTAATGCGGGTGTAAATATCAGTCGTCCTGATTGAAGCATGACCAGGAAGTTGTTGGATATAGCGAAGATCTGCTCCGTTCCCCAAAAACCCACGGCTTCGCCTCTCATAAGCTACAGGTACTTATGAGTTCGCTTGTTCGCAGCCATCTCTTTGCATCCTTGCATGTCGTTTACAAGGTTAGTAATAATTTTGACATTCACAAACGCAAAGCAACGAATGAGATTCCTCCTTTCAGTCGGAATGACCTTGCTTGTTACTCCATTACATACTGCGCACCGCTATCTCCTTTTTCCGTTCCTCGCTCATCTTGTCGTACGTTTTGAGCAGCATGCCCGACAGACATCTATTCGCCGTAATTTTTATTTAAACAGATCAATTTTTTGCCTGAAGCCGTTGCCAATATGAAATGGAATGAGTTTCAAATGTTGCAACCTGCCTATGATTACACCTGCCGGTGTTCTGAATTTATTGGCAAACTCATGTATCATGGCCTCACTGAGTGGAGCAACATCAATAATTTGCTGCAACTCATTTTCGTTCAACAATATTTTGTTTGCAAAGGCATTGGCTTCTTCTTCTTTCTTCTGATCTATCTCTGTGCCTTCTACATTCTCCAGAAAAATATCTTTTTTACCATGTAAAATGATATGTGCCGCTTCATGGAAAAATGTAAACCAAAAATGGTCGTTCGTTCCAAACCTACCGGAAAGTTGAATGATGGGTTTGTTATGAAACCAGCGTGCAGCACCGCTTATTGGTGCTTTGGGCAAGCGTTGAGTAAAAACAACTGCCACTCCACATTGGGCACAAATGCTTTGCAGTTGTTGGGTAAAATCATCAGGCATCAGAAAAGCCAGCTCTTTTATTTCAGTTAAAGCCTCTTTGAATTTCTTTTTATCAAACTCCGCAATCTCAATTTCTTTGGCTTGAATTTCACCTTTGCGTAACCATGCGGAAATGGCATGAGGACTCTGCGTGTGCGCTAAAGAAATTCTGAATGCAACCGAAACTTCTTCGTTCATATAAATACGTTCCCATTCATCTGTGCTTGCCACACAAAAGAATTTTAGCAGGCTGTCCACCAGAATATGTTTTTCTCTTGTGTCGGATAACCAACCCAATTTTCTCATGTCGTTTACAGGAAAAGCACCCAGCCAGTCCTTCTTTTTTTCATATTCTTCCTGTTGTTGCAATTCATACAATTCTTTTCGGTATGTCTTTTCTCTGTTCAGCCAAAAGCTTGCAGGAATGCCCAACACTTTTTCCAACTGGAAAGCAGTTGCCGTTGATATTGGCTCTCTTCCTTTGATGATATCGTTAATTTTCTCTTTGGGTCTTCCCATTCTTTCGGCAAGTTCAGCCTGGCTCATACCGATAAAATCTATGTGCTCCTGTATAGTATCGCCAGGAGGTGAGAGTAAAGACTTTGCCAATTCAAGTGCCGTTGCCATATTATTTGTTTTTTCTGTATGTTAATGGTAGTCTGCAATTTCGTTGATCTGAATTTTGGTGACTTCTTCCCAATCCAAACCGCCATCCCCTTTTTTGGGTATTGGGTCGTGAAGAGGCTCAAAAATGATTCGGTAGTTGACTGAAACATCAACCGCCAGTTCGCCTTTTCGGTCGCCTGTCAGTTCATGACATCTTGCAGCCGGCATAGTACTCAGGAGCGCTAAATTGTCTGCATCAGCCAGGTCCTTGAGCCTTTGGTTCACTTTGCGAGCCAACTGTCCAAAGGATTTTACCATCTCTGTTGGGTCGGTTAGTTGCTTTTCGAGTTTTCGGTTTTTGTAAGTTATTTCCACCGCAAATGTAAAAAATTATTAACGAAAAAGGTTAATAAAATATTTGATTCTTGGTCGTCCCGGCAGCCGGGAAGCATACCTTTTACAAATATACACATAAATAAAGAGAATTCCAGGTTATCAGCATGACTTTTCAGTTTTTACTCGCCTTTACAGGCACTACAGGTAGAAATGTCGGTCGTTTTGGCAGAGGCAGGTCTGGAATCAGTTGGTTATGGCAGAAATCTGTTCCGTTCTCCGGTAGGAGGGGGTGTTCAGATTCCTGTGTAAGATCAAAATTTACAGCCCTGAGACAGCATTTTGAACAGTCTCCGCTCGGGATTTCTGCGATTAACCAGATTTTGTTTAACCGCAGAGGTACGCAGAGTTAACCGCAGAGTTGCGCAGAGTTGCGCAGAGGTACGCAGAGTTGCGCAGAGGTACGCAGAGGTACGCAGAGTTTCGCAGAGTTATCTTTCTCTGCGTAACTCTGCGTCAAACTCGGCGCAACTCTGCGGTTAAACAAACCCGGAAGTCGTAATTTGAATTGTCAATTTATTTTAGTGAACTAATTCAAATTCCCCACAGCTATCTCCTCAATCTCCTTTTTCCGTTCCTCGCTCATCTTGTCATACGTTTTGAGCAGCATGCCCAGCCGCGGATTGGACTGAAAGAATGTCCGCTGCCGGTTCATGAAGTTCCAGAAGAGGGCGTCCCACACGGCGGTCCAGTCGCCCTTGCGGTAATTGCTCATCTTGAGTATGTAACTGCTGCCACTGATATAGGGCTTGGTGGCCATGAGCCCGCCGTCGGAGAACTGACTCATGCCGTATATGTTGGGTACCATCACCCAGTCGTAGGCATCTATGAACAGCTCCATGAACCACTGATAGACAGCGTCGGGGTCTGTTTCGGTGAGCAGCATGTAGTTGCCCAATATCATCAGTCGCTCGATATGGTGGCAATAAGCGGTTTTCAGCACCCGCCGGATGGTGTTGTCGAGCGGAGGGATGCCGGTAGTGCCGTTGTACAGAGAAGCGGGAATCGGACGGGTAAATTTCCAGAAGTTGGTGGTTCGCTCGCGCACGCCTGTATATATGTACACGCCGCGTATGAACTCGCGCCAGCCGATAATCTGCCGGACGAAGCCTTCGAGGGAGTTCAGGGGCACGTCGTGCTGTCCGGCATAACGGACGGCAGCGTTCACCACCTGCAGGGGCGTCAGTAGTCCGACGTTGATGAGCGGTGAGAGCACGCTGTGGTTGAGCACCGTGGCGCCTTCCACCATGGCATCTTCATATACCCCAAAATCGCGGAAACGGATTTCCAGAAACTGCCGGAGCCACTGTTCGCTTTCGTCGTGCGTAACCGGATAGACAAAAGTGCGGGAGATTTCGCCGTAATTGCCCGCGAAATGCTGTTCCACATAAGATATGGCCTCTTCCGTGAACGGGTTGGGGGCCGGGAACGCGACACGGGGAGGTATTTTGTCTTTGGGATATTTTTCACGGTTGTCGGTATCGTGGCTCCACTTGCCGCCCTCGGGCTTGCCCTGTTCGTCGAGGAGCAGTCCGAGTTTTTTGCGCTGCTGTATGTAAAAGTCGGTCTGGAAGTACTTCGACCGGGTACCGAAATACGCTTTCAGATCGTCCTTCGTGTTGATGAAAAGAGGGGTTGGCAGTTCCGTACCGGCGATGTTGAACCGGCGGCACGATTCGGTCAGTCGTTTTTCCAGCCAGTAATCGCACACATCATAGCAATACAGCGAAGTGGCACCCTCCCCTGCCAGCCGTTCCACGAGTTTCCGGATATCGGATTCGGGACTCACGGCCTCGACATAACGGGTTTTGATACCGTTTTCCTCCAGAAAATGCTGGTAGTACTTCATGCTCGCCCGGTGGAGCAACAGTTTCTGTTTGTGAAATTTATACTGGTTGAAGAACAGGAATTCTTCTGTCAGAATCACTTCAGCGGCTTGTTTCAGCGGAGCGATATCCTGAAAAAGCTGGTGCGGGAAGACGAGGAAAACAGACTTGTTCACGGGCGATCAGCGGGCAATGGTTCTGAAAGTGAGGTTGATGCGGGGGGTAAGTATCTTTTTTGCCGGGGGGAGGCGGTGTAGCCAGTGCGCCTGGGTGGAGCCTTTCATGAGCAGCAGACTGCCATTTTCGAGCAAAATATCCACTTTTTCACCGGTTTGTTTGTGTTTGAAGGAGAATTTTCGGTCGGCACCGAATGAGAGCGAGCAGATGGCCCCTTCTTTTTTCAGCTCGGGTTCGTTATCGCTGTGCCAGCCCATTCCTTCACTGCCATTGTGGTACAGGTTAAGCAGACAGGAGTTGTATGTTTCGCCGGTTTCCATTTCTGCAACCGCTTTCAGAGCGAGCACCGCGGGGGGCCAGGGCAGCGCGCGGCGGGTAATGCGGGAGTGAGTGTATTCGAAAGGATGGTCACCGTACCAGGCCACCATACGGCTGGTTACGATTCTTTTGCCGAAAATGACCGTCTCATCGTGCCGCCAGTCGGGCAGTGCGGACAGGGAATCAAAGTGTCCTGCGGCCTCGGCCGGCGTGAAAACAACCCTGGTGTACAGGACGATACCGTCGCGGGGGAGGAGGTTGGAGGAGTTTTGCATTAGACTGGATCGAGTCCTATCAATTTCCGAGCTTCTTCTTTAAATACCAAACAATGATGCCACAATAAGGTCTGAATTTACCGTCAGAGTCTTTTTGTATCCACTGTTGATACCTCTCTCTCAAATCGGATTCCGACCACTGATTTTTTTTCCCAAGAGCAACTCTTACGCCTTCGAGTGCTTCACGGCGATTTGCTTTGAGCAATGGATTATTCAAATTTAGTAAATGATTAAGCTCTCTTTCCCATATTGGATTTGATGACCTGATTTCACCTGATTGACTGGTGTAACTAATACTATTTTGTACCTGGTTACTGAAGAGAGGCAAAGAGATATCAGATGAGGCTTGCGATTTATCACAATGCGCTTCACCATTTATATTACCAGGACAACAAACCACCATGTTTGAATAATCCAGTTTTCTGTTTTGATTGTTTGCTCTCGACTCAAGATGAGCAATTTTGGAAAATTCATTTTCACCAGGATCTTTTACGGTTACAGGTATCCTTCTCATACAAAAAGCGCAAATATAACCCTGTTCCTCAAGTAATGATTGCCTTAAATCCCTCGTAGGAGCGTAGTCAGCACCCGGAGTAATCCTGTAAGCTCTCCAGGTGATTGGCTCAGAATTTTTGAAAATTCTAATCATTTTAAAAAATCCAGCATTGCTCCTGCTCTGGAGAGTTCAGGAAGGTTATCACTAAATTCATCTCTCATCTGCTCCAGTTTTTGGGCAGCTCTTTCATATTCATCGTCATCTATAAGTCCAAAAAGGGTTGCCAGTTGGTCTTCTACTTCTTGAGATCTGGGAGTTACACCTAATACGGCCTGAATTATTGTAGAGGCATCCAGTCCATAGGCGTCTATATTTCTGGCAGAATAACCCTCTTCACTGCTGTAACCCAGTTTGATTATCCTGTTATTACCATTTGATATAATACCAGTCATGATCATAGGTGCGTGAGAAGTAATAATAAACTGGACGCCAGGGAAACCCCGCTGAAGCCCCTTCATAACTGATGACTGAAGTGCAGGGTGCAGGTGAAGATCAATTTCGTCAATCAATACAGTGCCTTCCGTCATGGCGCAAGCATTAATTCCGTACATACCTTTATTCAATAGCATGCAGCGGAAGGAAATATCCATAACAATACTGACAAGTCTTCTATAGCCATCAGACAGATTATCAGAATCCACCGATCTTCCATCAGTCAGGTGATAATAGACTTTTCTTTGTATTGGTCGTATATCAATATCTGCTACAATGTTACAACCTTCGGGCCCAAGTGCTGATTTGAGTGCATTTATCACCCCACTGATTTCTGTTTCTCCGGTTCTGGCTTCACGGAGTGCAAGGAGACGTAATGTCCAGTATTTCATAAATCCATCTCCCTGAAAACACTCGAAATATCCAAAGGACGGTTTATGTTCATATTTTTTGAATAAATGGCTACCGATCCTGCGCGGCTTGTGAATATCCGCCGTCAAAAAACTGGTAATAAGCGGTAGAGCCTTCACCTGTTTGCCATCCAGAAAAAGGTTTTTATACAACTCGGCACCCATTAGTTTCAACTCCCTGAGCGGCCCGGTGAGTGTCCTGCCTTTGGGCGAGTTAAGTACCAATTTTCCTGTTTTTTCCAGCCATTGAAATTCTACACAAACAGGCTTTTCGTTTGCCAGACCATTTTCTGCACTGACAACTCTGAAGTCTTCCTTGTTAAGCCCGGCAAACCGGGTATTATCGTCACTGAAACCAGTAAAAAAGGAACCCAAAGCAGCACTCAATGCGCGAATAATCGTAGTTTTACCACTCGCGTTATCTCCTACAAGGAGATTCACTTTGTCTGAAAAATCGAGGTTGATTTTTTCAAAACAACGGAAATTATTTAATGTGATACTTTTCATGCTTGTAGTTTCATGAATTCAGTTTTGGGAAGAGCATTCTTTCCACGAAACATGCCCCAAACAAAGGTATAAAAATACAACATTTTTCACAAACACAACGATGTTATACCACTTCCAACACGGCGAATATCATGTTGGCGATGCGCTCGTCGTGCGTGGGTTTCATTAGCGTTTCATATTCACTATGGCGAAGTTACATACTCCTCAAAATAACTGATTACATGGTGGCAAGGTATCTTCTCCTGCTCAAGTCGCCAGTTGTTTGTTTTCAGCAGTTCATACAAAGCCAGCTCCTCTTCAGTGAGGTTCGGCAGTATCATATTGCCGGATACAGCGCCCTCATCATCCTCAAAAAATCGGTCAAAGGTGGATTTGTCCATCAGAACGCTTCTGGTATGCGGGAAGTAACCCCTGAACCTCGACAGGATTTCAAATCCGTGAACGTCCATATCTCCCCAATACAGCACCTCCATATCATTTAGCCACGAGGTGTTTCTCAGGTTCAGCACGGCGTTACCCTGACCAAACACGGCAATCGTATCGCGCAGCTGCGGCAGGGTCAGGGTCGTATAAAGGGTTGTTTTGTTCTCTGCTACCAATACTCTTTTCAGGGGTAATTTCAGTGTCTCGAACAGACTGACCGGAATGGCCAGGTCATCTATTCCCGAGAAAAATTGATGGGCCAGTGACTTGTCGAGTACCTTGAAACGAACCTGTGGCTCCCGGCATTTCAGGTTAAATCGTTTTTCAAACTGATTTTCACCGGAGTTTGCATGCTCAGCAATAACAGCATCGAGCAACTCTCTGAGAATACCCTGATGCTGTTCAATAAATTTGGTATGAACAGTAACAGGCAGCTCTCTGATGTAGAGATCGGGTTTCGGATTTTGTCTGAAATAGTGACAAACCTTCAGGAGACTGTCCCACTTCCCGTGGTTATCAACGACTTTACCCGGATTTTTTGCGATCCATTCTCCGAGTAAGGGGATAGAGGCTGTAATTGTGTTGACATCGGTTTTGAACCGCTCCACCTCCTTTTCCTTGCCCAAAAAACGAAGGAAATCGCTCTCTGTTTCAAAGCAGATCAGTCTGGGAAGATCCTGCAATCCGAGGTATTTTGTTTTTACCTGCTGGAACTCAAGTGTGTAACCGAAGCCCTTTTTCTCTTTGGAATGGCTGATTATTGACTGTATTTCCTGCTGAAAATCGGGCCAGGAAGAGCGGCTGTATGATTTGTCACCGGCAATAACCAGCCTTGAAAACGGAATACCCTGTACCAGTTCCCGGAGAAAAACCGTGTATTTGCTGTTTGCCTTCTTTTTTATTTCATCGGGCGTAATCATTGGTTGAGGTAGCTCGCTTTTTGTTCTCTGAATTGTTCGATGGGCATATCATACAGCCAGGAATGCCGCTCTTCCTTGCGTTCTACAAAATGAACAAAGGATATGTCATTCTCCACGATATGAATATTGTCGCTGGGTGTCACTACAAGCAACTGGAGGTGTAACTGCTTGCAGAGCGTTACGAGGTATCTGGCCTTGTCTTCATCCTGCGCCTTGAAGGCTTCGTCAATGGCTATAAACCTGAACGAGTTGGTGTTCAGCCCCTCTTTGGTCAGTCCGAACTGGTATGCTATGGCCGAGCCGAGAATGGTGTAGGTGAGCTGGGCCTTTTCACCACCTGAAAGCTGCCCCATACTCTCGTAAGTTTTGAATTTGGCGCCGGTTTCCCTGTAAAATTCCTCAGCTTTGTACCCGAGCCACCCGCGTACATCCATCACTTTTTTACGCCATTCATACACGTCGAGTTTTGCTATAAGCGGTTCGATATGATTGTAAAAATGGTTCCTGCGCCCGTCAACCGTAGAGTCCACCTCTCTTGCATTGGGCACAACGGAATCGAGCATCCTCCTGAATTCCTTTACATCCTCGCTGCTTCTGGCGGTAGTGGCAAGTTGAATATAAGTTCCGGGGGTGCTTTTGAAGTCTATTTCCCTGAGTGAATTATTGAGGTTTCGTATATTTTCCTCGATAGAATCAAGCCAGGTCTTGAAGAACATTTTGAAGCTGAATGCCTTGTTGGAAATGGTATCGTGCAGGTAATCGTTAAACTTCTTTTCATATTTCGGGAGATTGTCCTTCTCCAGTCGCTGCAACATCTTCTGGTACTCACCGATCAGCTCCAGTTCACCGGGATCGGGCAGGCTGTGTACGTCGGAACGCCAGTCCCTGAATTTCCGGGTAATTTCCTCACCCGGATTTTTGAAGGCTCCTATTCTTACCACGACGTCCTTTTCCAGACTTTGTCGTTGTTTTTCCTGCGACGCCATCGCTGCGTCAATTTCCTGGTCAAAATTTCTGTGGATCGTTTCTACAGTCTCGTAAGTGACAGACTGCAGTTCCGGATATTGCGCCTCGAATGTTGCGATATCGGCGATGACCAACTCCCCTGGTTCTGACCGTTTCAGGGCTATATCCCCGGTAATTTGCCGAAGCCGCTCTTCTGTCTGGAACAATTTCCTGTTTTTGTCGGGTATGTCAGTGGTTTCAATCTGCCGGATTTCGGCCTGTACCCTGTCGAGTTGCCGCTGCAGTTGCTTCACCTTGTCGCTGGTTTTCTCCAGTTCGTCCTTGAGCCTGGTTTTTTCCTGTACCTGTATGGCATAGGTCTGCCAGTCAATATCCTCGTATTTCTCAAATCTGGAGAACAGTTCGTGGCATTTTTCCCTGAATTCCTCCAGCGAATCAAGTTTCTTCCCGGAAGCCGTGATTTCTTTCCCGGTGGCAGTCTGCTGGTTCTGCAGGTCGTGATATTCTTTTTTGAGAGCGGCTATTTTTTCGCGGTTATCCCAGCCCAGTACATGATTTTCTTTTCGGGATACATGTGGCCGGTCGTCTTTTTCGTGTCGTCCCTTTTTGAACTTGATCAGTCCGCTCCGGGTCAGCGCCATTTCGGTGTACAGGTCGAATTCTGACAGATTGTCCACGCAATCGAAATTAAACTGATTCCGAAGTTGTTCTTCAATCCACTTTCGATACTGCGTTCCCGGTTTTATTTCGAGTTTTCCGGGCAGTGATTTGTCAGAATTTGTACCGGTTCTAAAATTTTTGAGGTCATCCTGATCTTCGTATTTGTCGTATCGCACGCGCCCGCGAAGGTCATTGTTATTCACATACTGATTAACTTTTGAATAGTACTTTGCGGGTACAACAAGCCGCAGGGCGAAGTTGTGAAGCACCTTTTCTATGGCTGATTCCCACTCTTTTTCATCTTCTCTCACCCTGATCAGTTCACCGACGAATGGAATTTCTTCTTTTTGCGCACCGAGAATTCCGAGCAGTTCATCTCTTATATCGGCTTCGCGACCGGCGATATTATTTTTGTTTTTCTGAAGCGTTTCAATGGTAGTTCCGGTTTCCTCCAGTTTTGTCTTTATTCTGTCGCGGTCACTTTTTAAAATATATATCCTGTCGTTTTCCTCCTCTATTCTCCGGCTCGTTTCCTGTTTCAACACTTTGGCCTTGTCCCTGTTTTCAAGGAATGTTTCTTCGCCTGGTCCGGTTTTCAGTTCAACAGCCTTTGCAATTTTGTCATAGGTATCGAGTTTCTGTTTCCTGCTTTCGCGGATTTTTTCCAGCCGGCTTATATCTCTTGAAAGATCGTTAATCTGATTACCCACTTCATCTGATTTGATTTTGTAGGTAAGGTCTGCCTCTTCGGCGCGTCTTTCTGTTTTCAGGTCATTCAGGCTTTCTATTTCACTTTTCAGCAGTTCAATCTGTCCTTCGCATTTTCCGGCTTCTTTTTCGCCGGTTTCTACAGTCTTTCTGGCAAACCAGTATCTGGCTGTACGCTTTGTGTGATCCAGTTTTTTCAGATTACTCCTGATTTCTTCCAGTTTTTGGGCAATATCATTGATAGGCCGGAGTTGATTTATCTGTTCTCTGGCTTTTTCGATATTTGTTTTTGCTTCCGTGAGGGTGGTAAAGCTTTCTTTGAGTTGTTTGAATTCCTCTTCGGCCTGCAGTTCTTCCAGCATATTTGTCCGGATGAACTCGTCGAGATCTTCCAGAACTTTCACACCAACGATCTGATTGAACAGGGAGAGTGCCTTTGCCGAGCGCATGCCGAACAGGCTGGCCATCCGCTCGGCGTAGTCGCCGGGGCCATCCGGAAACTCTGTTTTTCGTTTCAGGCTGTTGGCGTTATAGTTCTTTTCGAGGATCTTTTTCCAGTTTCCCTTTGCGTCAAAGTTGCTGAAATCCCGTTCTATGGTGAGCGGGACATGAGCTATCCCGAGTTGCTTTTTCAGTTCGCCGTTTGAAAACCAGCGCACCTGAAACAGGGTTACATGCCGCTGGTCGGAGTCGGAAAACGAGGCGAGGATGACGGAGTACGTACTCTTGTCTCTCAGTGCCTGTGTGGAGGTAGAGAGCTCTCCCTCGCGCTGAATATTGCCGTAATGCCCCAGTACATAAGTTTCCTCTGTGCGGGCGCCCTTTTTCTCCACGCCCGACGACTGATTATAGAATCTGTCGCGCTGCAGGGGGACCATCAGCGTAAGCAAGGCATCAATATAGGTACTTTTACCCGATGCGTTTGCTCCAGTTAGCAGCGAGTTGTTTCCTTGCGGACTGATTCTGAACACCCGTTCATTAAAGGTACCCCAGTTGTAAACCTCCATGTACTGCAGCCTGAAACCGGCCTTGTCCGAACTTGTACTAAACAGACTGAGCATATTCATTCAATTTTGTCTTGAAATTCTGCAGCTCGTCGAGCGTGATTTTTTCCTTGATAATACGGTGTATCTGGTATCTGGTTTCATTGTCTCTGACGCTGACCTCCTTCAGATAGCCCAGATCAACGGCATTTTTAATGTATTTATCCAGTTCTTTCCTGAATTTCAGCCTGTTATAACCTTCCTGCAGAAACAGTTCCAGCTCCTCGCGAATTTCGGTGTCAGTGATGAATTTTTCCTGTGCCTGATAGCTGGTCGGACTGCTGTCAAACTCCTCGAGGCTCTGCCTCAGCACAACCAGCACGACAGATGTTTCAAATCCAATCTGGCGCCGTGTCACCAGACCCTGGGTATTTCCTTCACTGTCTTCGAATTGCGTCACATAGGCAAAACCCTCGTCTTTTTTGACAATCAGTTCCAGGCCGATCTGACTCAGATAGTCCTGAATTTCTCCCTGATAGGTTTTGACTGCATCCCATATGGGTGAATCTTTCTCCACGGGCGACGACTTCAACAGCTTGATAATAGCCTTGCTGTATGGCTTGATGTTTGATTCCAGACTCATCGGACCAGTATTATTTCAGGTATTTTGATTATTTTTCCATTCTGACGGTCAAAAAGTACACTTTCTGTTCTGTCGGGACTGACTGTGTGTTTGAATTCTTTCAGGATACCTATATATCCGAACAGTTCTGGCAGGCCTTTTTCTATCCCGCCACAGCCTTCAACCACTTCCAGTAGTGAAACCTGCGACTTTACTCTGAGCATATCTTTTACCCGCTTTCTGAGCAGTTCCTTGTCTATGCCGGATTGCGAGAAAAGGCGTGCCAGCTGGTTTGAGTGTATGATGTTTTCATCGGCGACACGGGGCTTTTCATCATAAACAGTCTCTTCGCTCTGCTCGGTTGTGAGTTTTCTCTCAAAAGGAATTCTGATTTCGATATCCGTTTCCAGTTCAAAGGAAATATCCGGTTTGGTTCCCGTTTTACTGATTTCGACGAGCAGTTTCTTGATATCCTGTATCAGATTTCTGGTTACTTCTGATCTGGTCGCTTCATTTTCGTGGATAATACGGCTCAGTTTGGTGGCCATTTTATCGTTGGCCTTGTTCACTTTTTGTCCCGACTGGTACAGATGCCCCTTCATTCCCCTCAGAAACTGGTCGCTTACGGGAATGGCTCTGTCGACCAGCGTCTGGTAGAGTTCCCTTGTCAGGTCGTCCCACTCCTGCTGGAGCCCGGAATTCATGAGAAAAGCCCAAAAAGCATAGAAGCTCTTCCCCTGCTGACTTTCTTTCAGCATGTCCAGGGCTTCAAAGGTAAATTCCAGTATATCGCCCTTGGTGGTGCTTTTGTCTGCGTGTATCTGATAGATATTTCTTGTAATTTCCTTGAAATTGTCTTCCACTTCCCTGAAATCCGACAGCAGTTCGCGGGCCGACTGGCTGATCTGGTTAAAACGCGGCACTATTTCGTACTCTTCAAATACCTTTACATCTTCACCGGATTTGATTCTGCGGATCTGAAGCTCGATTTCTGCTTTGCGTTCTTTCAGTATTTCAATCCTTTTTTCCGTATTTTCGTTGGTAAATTCTACCAGCTCTTTCAACTGGTTAAAGATATTCCTGAATTTCGATTCTGTACCAACATATTCTTCTTTTTTCAGGCTCATGAGCCAGTCTATGGTTTTACTGGAATGGACGGAAAGTTCGTAATAGATTTCTCCGTACTCATCCTGATAGTTAGTCAGAAACCCTTTGTTGGTCCAGCTCTGTATGTATTTTTTTGATTTGATCTCATAGGTATCAATGGCACTGATTTCGCTTTCATCATCATTGTCAATTTGCTTGAACTCTATAAAATCTGCCAGCTGACGATGCAGGGTATCAGCCGATACTGCCCTCGCCCCGCCAACGGGAAAAGAGGTGGCCAGGAAAGCGATGATCATTTCTCTGTTCCTGAGGCGAAGCAATTCAACACTGGGTGATTTTTCCAGTGTTTCAAGTATTTGCTGAACTTGTATCCGGGTATTACAGTTTGACATGAATTGGCAACCGGCAGAGGTCGCCTGTTACTTATTGAAACAGCGCCTCCACCCTCCGTGCAAAGTTAATGTCTTTGTCTGTTATTCCGTCCGCATCGTGGGTGCGCAGTTTCAGGGTTACTTTATTGTACACGCCCGACCAGTCGGGGTGGTGGTTCAGCACTTCCGAAATCAGCGCCACTCGGGCCAGAAAGGCGAATGCCTCGCTGAAATCGCCAAACACGAACGATTTATAGATGAAAACCCCGTCGTACTGCCAGCCGGGCAGCACGACGAGGTGGGTCAGAATATCGTTGTCACTCATCATCTGTTTTTTCTGTTACCTTCTTCAGGTTGTCGTCGGGCACACGGTCCACAACGTAATAATACGGATCAATACCTGCCTGATACGGTTTTTCAGCAGTAAAGAAGGTGAAGGTATTCTCTTTGGCTGTGATTTTTACCCGTTTCATTTCGAGTGTCCTGCCGTATTTTTTACCCTCCCCGGGTTCGGCAAAGACACCCACATCTATCCAGTCACCGAGCACTGCCGGAGTTTCCCGTCCCAGCGAATCGGCATACATTTTGGCTGCCTGCACTTTCAGGGTTGTTTTATACCCGCTGTCAGTTTCGGTAGTGGTGGCTTCCAGAGCCCTGTTGTCGAACAGGGTAATTTTCCTGAACAGGTCATCAACCAGGTAGCGCAAACTGTCGGGTGTTTGTGCCTCCAGTCTGTTCACCAGTTCCCGGGCGTTCGGATACGGCGGCTCCCGGTAGGCAAAACTGTCCACCAGTCCTTTCAGGGAAGCGTTCACTCCAGACTCGCCGATCATCTCCCGGAGGTAGTAAAGCACTACGCTGGCTTTCTGGTAATGGATATAACCCTGATTTTCCACCTCCATCAGTGGACACTCCTTTTCGGCCTCACTGCCCCTCGAACTCAGGTATCCATCCATTTCATATTTCAGAAACTTGTGCATCTGTTCTTTGCCGTACATCTGCTCCATAACCATCAGTGCCGAGTACTGCGACAGCGACTCGCTCAGCAGGGTTGCTCCCTGCATATCGGCACCCGCCACCTGGTGTGCCCACCACTGGTGCCCCATTTCATGTGCTACCACGTAGGTAACCATATCAATATCTTCCGGGTCCTCGAGGTTGGCAACGAATCCGATTCCCTCTGAATAGGGCATGGTACCGGGGAAGGCCTGCGCGAAACTGGCATACCGCGGAAATTCAATGATACGAGCCTGTTTGTGTCTGTACGGCCCGAAGTTGGCAGAATAGTAGTCAATGGATTTTTCCATAGACATCAGCATCTTGTCCACATTGTACGGATGCCGTACATCGTAATACACTTCCAGACTGATGCCGTTGTGCATTTTTTTGCGCACTTCATAGCGGGCCGACATGAATGAATAGAAGTTGACGGATGGATGATCAAGCTCATATTCAAAGTAATTCCTCCCATTTTCACTCCACTGACGGCGGAGGGAGCCCGGTGCAATGGCAGTCTGATCACCCGAAGTTCCGAAAATACTCCGCACACGCACCCAGTCGGAGTTATTGCTCAGATAGGTGTTCATGCGCTTTTCAGGATCATCGCTCAACAGCGGCATGCGGATTCGCTGCGGGAGGTCGAATTTCTTTCGTTTGTTTTTGTCGGAGAGTTCGTAAGCAGACTGGTAGCCTGTCTGAGGCAGGATATCGGCGTTGTTGAAGAAGGTGCCGTTGTCAATAATGGATGTAACCGACACTTCATTCTCCACGCCCCGGGGATGATATTTCATGGAAAGGTGCATTTCCAGCGAATCGCCCGGTAATAACGGCTTGAAGAGCTGGTACATGGCGAATTTATGTACCGTATCCATGAGCAGAAGCTGCGCTCCAGGCAAGTCAATTACCGAACTGTATGTAAGGGGAAGTGTGAAAAAGAGCGTATCTATGGCTTCTTTATGCCTGTTCGTCAGTACTTGTCTGCAAGACACCTCCAGCGCCCTCCGTTCGGGATACAGCTCTATACTGTAGTCGAGCGATGTGGTGCGCGGCTGCGGACGTGCTTCGTACTGTTTGTACATTTTCTCATAATTCACCTGCATTTTCTCCTGCTCGTCGCTCGTCTGGTAGGTATTTACAACTTTTGTGTTGTAGAAAAGCCAGGCTCCGCATACGAACCAAAGCAGAAAGAGTACAATCAGAAGGGGCCTGACATTTTTCAGGCGCTGAAGGGCCAGCCGGCTGCGAATCCCGAAATCCTGCTCGCGGCCCCGTACCCAGTACAGAAGCGCTCCCACCAGCATAATCAGTCCGGCAAGTACCCAGTATGAGCTGAACGACAAAACGGGTAGCAGAAAGGGGCCAAACTCGTTCATATCCGAGTAGGTCAGTGACGGCGTGGAGTTGAAAATAACCAGATTGCTCTGAATGTCGAGCGCTGGCCACACAAAACCGTTGGCAATCAGCACAACAACGAAGAGGAAATACCCCAGATACCGGTTGTTCACCACCGAATGAATGAACACACTCAGCATAATTACATTCAGAAAAGACAGTCCGTCATTCAAAACAAGCTCGGTGAAATAGACGCCCGGACGAATATCTGTAAATCCGCTCGTTAACTGTTTGACAATTCCGACAGCGCAGCCGAGGAGCAGCAGCAGCAAAACGGTCAGCGACAGCGCCAGAGTCTTGGATACCACCGGCAGCCAGTCCGGATAAGGCAAGGCATCGTAAATATCGTTCACTTTCGATTCCCGCTCTTTCCACACGATGGCACCCGAGTAGAAGGTGATAATGGCTGCAATAAACAGGAAAAAAGATCCTCTGACAGTATCCACCATGTTATACGTAACCGGGAATACGGTCAGTCCGTACCCGATTGATGTGGCATAGTACAAGGAGAGGGAGAGGTTTAAAATCCCGAAAATGACAATCACCAGAAAGGCCACGTTTTTCACCATGGAGATGGTCTCGATGCGCAACTGACTCATCAGTTGCCTGAGGCTCCAGAATACGCCGAATTCGGGTTTTACTGTTTTTAATACGTTCGGGGATGCAGCAGCAACCAGCGGGGCTTCAACTGTTTTCTGCTTGCCCGGACGGGCTGTATCGGCAAAGCTGAATCTGAAGTAGGTAAACACGAAAACAGCCGCTCCAACCGCCATCCATACCAGCCTGTTCAGCAGGAGCAATCCCTCCAGTCCCATAGACATGGTATTCCGGTCGTCAACGGTCCAGTATTTGGTGGCAACCATAAAGGTCCTGAAACCGAACGGATCAAGCATGGCACCCATGAATTCATTCTCAACGTCCTTGATGAGGCTGAGAGAAACGATATACCCGACCAGCAGACCGAGCGTGCCGATGAACGACATCATGGTACTGCGCGTAAGTGCGGCGATACAGAATATGACCGAGCCGGCAAAAAGCATGTTGGGCAACACAAAAACGGAAAGTCCCTCCAGATGGGCAGTCCAGTACGTTGGTCCAACCCGTTCGGCATCGAGCCAGGGCATCATACTGCCCAGAATACTTCCCAGTGAAACGCCCAGAAACGGGATTATACTGATCACGAGCGCGCCCGCGAAACGGCCAAGCAGGTAATCCCGCTTCTTCATCGGGGTGGTGAAGAATATCTGACTGGTTTTTTCCGAAAAATCGCGGGCCGCCGCGCTGTTGAAAAACGCGGTGATCATCAGCAGACAGATCAGGGTCAGGTTCGCGAAAAAGAACTCTACAACGTAAGGTGCATTCTTGTGCACATTGCCTGTACTGCCGCCAATGGTGATGTCGTCGGAACAGGTAGCCCCGAAAACAAGCAGCGCGTTGATGAGCAAGAAGATGTAAGCGATGGGTTGACGCAGCCAGTAGCGCAACTCAAACAGAAATATATGGAAAAACATATTGCCGGAGATTATGCCTGTTCGGCTGGTTTGTGTCCTTTGATGTAGGTGAAGAATACGTCCTCCAGATCGGCCTCGGATACTTTGAATCCATCGGCAGGCTGTTGTTCGCTGTAAACGTGGAGTACCGGTTGCCCGGCTACCATGCGTGTGGATATCACCGGGAGTTCCTGCACCAGCGACGGCATGCTTTCGCGCGAAACTGCGCTGGTCCAGATCCTGTTGTGCACTCCCTGCAGCGCATCGGCCGGACTCCCCGAAAACAATACCCTGCCCTTGTCAATAATAGCCATCTGCGGACACAGTTCTTTCACATCTTCCACAATGTGCGTACTGAGGATAACAATCACCTGCTCCCCTATTTCTGACAGCAGATTATAAAACCGGTTGCGTTCGCCGGGATCCAGGCCGGCTGTAGGTTCATCCACAATAATCAGCTGCGGATCGCCGATGAGGGCCTGGGCAATACCAAAGCGCTGCTTCATCCCGCCGGAGAAGCCTCCGAGGGCTTTTTTGCGCACATCCCACAGGTTCACACGCTTCAGTAGTTCTTCCACCAGTTCCCTGCGATGACTGCCGATGCCCTTTAGTATGGCAATGTGATCGAGCATGTCGTACGCACTGATTTTGGGATACACACCGAATTCCTGCGGCAGGTAACCCAGACGCCGGCGCACCTCGGTTTTGCTTCGCAGTACATCCAGATCTCCCAGCGTGATACTCCCGCTGTCGGGCTCCTGCAAGGTCGCGATCGTGCGCATGAGGGTAGATTTTCCTGCTCCGTTTGGACCGAGCAGTCCGAACATTCCCTTCGGAATATCGAGTGATACATCATCGAGCGCTTTCACGCCGTTGGAATAGGTCTTGGAAAGGTGTCTGATCTGAAGTTCCATAGTTTTATTCTGAGTGCTGATTGTGGTGCAATATCAGGACTGATCGGTTCATGGTATGCTGAAAACCGACCAAAGTTGTGACGTTTATTGACAAACATCAAAAAAATAGCTGTCAACCGGAGGACAGTTATTCATATGAGTCGGGTAAAAAGAGAAAAAGTTACATTGCCTGTCAGGAAAATGACAACAGCGGCAATCGGTCAGGTTCAGGAGGGAAAAACCAGTGAATAATCTGTACTGCGGCCTCCCGGCTTTCCGAGTGTCAGGATACCCTTTTCCACGAGGTCGCGGATATCGCGGAGGGCGGGATAATCGTAGATGTACTTTGCCATCGCGAGCGAAATTTTGCGGCAAAAATAAAGCTTATTCGCCGCATTTTTGCGGCGAATAATGGCATCTGTTCAGAATTCATCTGATAGTTGTCGTATAAATTTCAGCAGATATCTCCGGGTTTCGGTATTTGTTTCCTTATCGAGGTCTAATCTGGTTTGATCGTATTTTTCCCTGAATACAAGAAATGCTTCTGATTGTAACAGTTTTTCCAGCCAGTCAGCAAAGTCAGACAGGCCCTCGAGTTCACGGGTATAAATAAAATACTCGGTGGCATATTCCGCGGAATCAGTACCCTGATATCCTTTCTTCTCCAATATCTGGAGGGGTAGCCCGAGAAATTTATCCATGACGTACTGATTAAGATCGTATGTTTTCGCTGCCATTCGATGCGACACCACCCCACCCCGGTATGTTGTATGGTTGGGATGGATATGGTGCTTCTCCAGTATTCCGTACACGATACGGCTGTTTTTCGGATAGTAGATATGGTGGTAATTCGGGAACAGGTGGTGAGCGATGTGGTTGTTAGTCCCGCCGAAAATGAAATTGGCAACCGCGCTGGACGCATGCATGTCGTTGGAACTGCCCACCACATTGGTGTACAGATGATGCGATTCATTGTGGCTTTTCCCCACACATAGGCGTTGTTCCCCTGCAGGTTGAAACTGAGTGAGAACAGCACCTCTAAAAGGCGATCCCGGAAGTACTCGTAATCATCAGGGCGCAGAAGAGTACGTCCAGACTGAAGTACATAAAGATTTTGAACATCATGATACGCCCGCCCGTTTTCGGATTACCCTTTTCCTCGAAATAGCGGTCCACCCGTTCGGTGAGTTCCTTGTAGAATTCGGAGCCTTCGTCTTTGGAAAATTTCAGTCTTTTCATGGATGCTGGTGTTTTGGTGACCGGTTGCCAGCCGGCACTCGGTTTATATATTTTGTTTTCACTCTCTGACAAACCTGTAGCCTCCGGCAGTTGCACCCCAGACCTGTTTTCCGGATGCATCAAAACCCTGATCCCAGGATACGAGCAGCCCTTTTTTCAGCTTGATACTGGTAGTCGCATAATTTGCCCCACGCAAATCGGAAGGACATTTATCTGCCTCGGTACCACCTTCATATACCTTTCCGTTTCGCAGAAGCGTGACGGTACAACCTTCTTTCAATTCAATCTTGTCGTGCGTGAGCAGATTCCTTTTGGCAGGATCATGCTGCAGACCGGCGTACTCCTGCTGATTTTTGATAGTATAGATATCGCTGGTAAACATATTTCCGGAAGGATGCCCCAGCTTGTAGACCCGCTGCCGGTAAGGCTTGTCCTTTTTGGCCGACACCGCCTGCTCGACATACATCCATACCGCATCTGTACGGTCTTCCCATATCCGGGTCATGGATAAACTGATATCAAGATAGGTGCTGTCTGTTTCAGACTGTTTTTTACTGGAAAAGTTGCCGGAAAGCAGTCCGGCAAACTCGAGAAGCTCAGAATCCTTGTGCGGGGCAACGGAATTTCTGGAGGAGGAACAGGATATTGCTGTGAGCAATACCACTACAACAGTCAGTAGAGTTATGAAACGCATGAACAAAACGGGTTTTAGCATAGTAAAGTTACGGCATTTCTCCGGATTTCAAGGCAATTTTACGCACGATTTATGATTTTGTCTTCCGGTCTCCGATGTCTGGCAAGTATTTAAATACTCTCCACCGTGGGGTCGTGCCTGACCGGAAAGTTTACTGAATTGGCAATAAAACAGTATTCTTTAGCCTTTTTATGAAGTTCTAAAGCCATTTCGGTCATAGCCGGCTCGGTTACGACGACCACTGGATGAAGTGTGACTTCCGCAAAACTACCGGAGCCGCCCGGTGTTTCCTGCATGATTCCGGTGGCGTGGTCCCTGTAATCCACCACCACGACTCCCGCCTGCGCGCACAGGTGCAGGTACCAGAGCATATGACAGGCTGACAGGGAGGAAACCAGCAGGTCTTCGGGATTATACCGGCCCGGATCGCCCCGGAAAGCCGGATCGGAAGAACCCGGAATGTCTGTTTTTTGGGGGGCCGAGATAATATAATCCCTTTTGTACGACTGATAATCTGCGGTGCCGGCTCCGGTGTTACCC
>JAJTFM010000167.1 GCA_021298575.1 Saprospiraceae bacterium
AGCTTCAAACGCAGGAAAATACACAGCATCCTATACGCTGAACGGATGCGCCTCTTCAGTTGATACGGTGGACGTACAATTCGTAGCACCCCCGGTTCCGGAGAGCGACATGTACGATTTCCCGACCGGAGTGAATGATACCATCTTCAACGTGCTCCTGAATGACGGGGTTGATACCGCTGATTATGAAATCTGCAATATCCTGCCCGCGAGCCTGCCCGACGGACTCACGTACCTCGGTAAGGGCAAGTTCAAGTTTTCCGATGAACTCGGGGAAGATATCTCATTTGCATACCAGATTTGTTACTGCGGGTTACCCGGCGATATGTCAACGGTAACAATCCGCGTTTTTGAATCGGATTGTTCATTCATTCCCAATCTGCTCACACCGAACGGCGACGGACTGAATGACTGGCTCGTTATTCCTTGTGTGGACTCTCCCGACTTTATGGATAACTCGATTGTTATCTATAACCAGTGGGGCGACCTCGTTTTTGAGGATGAAGGATATACCAATGACCCCAATGATCCGGCCCATCCAGCATGGCAAGGAACTTTCAAGAACGAACCGGGCAAGGATTTGCCGGATGGCGTTTACTTTTACGTCTTCAAACCGGCTTCGGACGCACTCCCGATCAAAGGTTTTGTTCAAATAAACAGGTAATTAATCCAGGTTTTGCCGATAATTTTGCACTCGCTTTATTCACGCAAACCATCAAATCCATTTAAGATGAAACGCAATCTGCTCATACTGCTCTTTTTCGTTGCAATCTCTGGCGTTTACGCCCAGCAGGAATCTCAGTTCACGCAGTTTATGTACAACAAGCTGCTGATCAACCCGGCCTATGCAGGCTCAAGGGGGGTTCCGAGTGTTACTGCTGTTTATCGAAGCCAGTGGGTCGGATTTGAAGGAGCCCCGCAATCTATGCTCGCTACTTTTAATTCTCCCTTCCTCACCAATCGCGTGGGGGTAGGCCTTACGGTAGCCAATATTAAAATCGGTCTGAACCGCGATACATACGGAGCACTTTCATACTCCTATGATCTGGTGGCACAGGAAAATGTGTCTGTCAGGTTTGGTATCTCGGCAAGTATCCGATCGCTGTCAATCGCCTATAACGAAGCTACAGTTATTGATATCGGCGATAACTCTGTCGCTAATCAAAAGGAAAATGATATCTTCGGGAATGTGGGTGCCGGCCTGTATACAACGCTGTTCAATCGCTTCTACGTTGGGTTCTCTGTTCCGCGACTGTACTCCAACGTGACCGGCTTCACCAACAATAACGCAGTGTTGCTGGCAAAAGAATACCAGCACTTCTACGGTATGGCTGGGGCTATCCTGCCACTGAGTGACGATATTAGTCTGATGCCTGCAATCCTCATCAAATATGTGGCAAATGCCCCGCTGGATGCAGATATCAACCTGAATCTTGATATTAAACAAAAGTTCACTGTCGGTACTTCATACCGGATGGGTGGCGACGGGTCCGGCGACTCCATTGATATGCTCGCATTCTGGCAGGCAACACCCAGGGTGGGTGTCGGCGTGGCTTACGATTTCACGCTGAGCCGCCTCAAGGATTATAACGGAGGTTCTTTCGAGGTATTGCTTCAGGCCGATCTCAAACAGGACGAAAAGCTGGCTGGCAAGAAAAAAATGACTAACCCCAGGTTTTTCATGTAAAACCTCATGTCAATCATAAACAAAGAAATAATGAAGTCCATTCTCAAGACTATTATAGTACTGCTGTTCCTGGGTGCCCTCGAGGTGAATGCCCAGAATGCCAGTGAACCGCCAAAAGTCGCTGTCAAAATTTCGAATGAAAAGCTGGTAAACACTGCCAAACTGGAGTTCAGCCCCACATTCTATGAAGATGGTATCATTTTTGTCTCATCCAATAATGATGTCACCAAAAAGAAGACAGTAGATGCGAATCAGACGCTGATGATGTCTGTCCTGCGCTCGCGCCGGGGCACAAACGGTGAGCT
This sequence comes from Saprospiraceae bacterium, assembly GCA_021298575.1. Lineage (GTDB taxonomy): Bacteria > Bacteroidota > Bacteroidia > Chitinophagales > Saprospiraceae > M3007. Next base: position 1,993 of record JAJTFM010000167.1, read on the forward strand.
CCAAACACCTGAAATATTCTCCAAAGAAATCACTTCAATGAATCACGACGGCCCGGTATGCTTCGACAGAACTGTGGAAACTATGTTCTACTCAAGTAATGCCGTAGTGGACGGGAAGGATCAGTTCGCTAAAGACAAGTACCAGCATACCCGCCTGTATATGTCCAAAAAGGTGAATGGTGCCTGGAGCAAGCCCGAACTGCTGCCTTTTAACAATAACGAATTCGACGATTTCCACCCGTCTGTCAGTATTGATGGCGACAAGCTGTTCTTCGCCTCCAACCGCCCCGGTGGCTTCGGTAGCTATGATATTTATGTATCCTACAAGGTCGGGGGCTCCTGGAGCGAACCGGTAAACCTCGGAAGTGAGGTCAATACCAGCGGCCGCGAGGCTTTCCCTTTCCTGCACGCCGATAATACACTCTACTTCGCCAGCGACCGCTCCGGCGGTAAAGGCGGGTTTGATCTGTATTTTTCCGTACTCAACGGCGACAAATGGACCAAACCTGTCAGCCTCGGCGATCCGTTCAATACTTCGTCCGATGACTTTGGCCTCATCGTTGACCTGAATAAGATTAACGGCTACTTCAGTTCCAACGGACAAAGTGGTGGCCTGGGTATGGATGACATTTACAGCTTCCACGTCGAAAATGGAAATGTTGACGACTACCTCCTCCAAAACTCCCGCGTACCCGATATTGATCTGGACTTCAAAATGCTGGTACTCGACAAGGTGTCGGGCAGTCCGATCCCCGGAGCCGATATTCAGATTCTTAACTACGAAGGAGGAAGTGTCATCGGAAAGGATGAAAACGGAAATCCTATAACGGTTCAAAAATTGAATGGAGATGATGTAATCAGTTCCACTCCCCCGGAGAAGGCAATTACCGGCCAGACCGATACCAGAGGACGCTTCGGTACTAACATGAAACCCGGAAATTATGTCGTGATTATCAATAAAAAGGATTTCCAGACTAAGCAGTACCGTATCCCGATTACTAAAACAGGAAACGAACTCACCGCCCAGCTGGAGCGTACTTCAGCCGCCGCTAACAAGGTGCAGTGGACGGCCACGCTCTTCAATGCGGAAACCAACGACCGTATTTCCGGCAGTATGGTGGTACTCACCGACGAAAAAACAGGTAAAAAGGATACGCTCATCACGGATGCCAACGGTGTGATCGAACACTATATGACCCCAAATACAAAATATGCGGTTGAAGTTTATCAGGGCGGCAGGCTCATCGGTACCGCCGACGTGGATACTAACGGGTGGAAACCCGAAAATCCGGTCAGGCAGAATCTTTCGGTCTCGCCAATCGGTGCCGGCATTAAACTGGACCTCCCGAATGTTTACTACAACTTCAATGATGCAACACTGCGCCCCGATGCCAGAAAAGACCTCGATATGGTGGCGGCTATCATGAAGCAGCAACCCAGGCTGATGGTCGAAATCGCCAGCCATACCGATGCACGCGGCACCTTCGCCTATAACGACGAACTCAGCCAGCGCCGAGCCGCCGGTGTCGTGGACTATCTGGTGTCGAAGGGTATCAATTTGACCCGTCTTGTAGCGCACGGATATGGCGAAACGGAACCCAGAAATCGGTGCAAAGACGGAGTAAAGTGCTCCGAACAGGAGTACGCACGCAACCGCCGTACCGAAATAAGGGTAACCAACGCCGCCCCGGGAACGCCCGCTCAAACTGCCGGCAAACCCGCTGCAACTGCCAAACCCGCCGAAGTGGCCGCCGAAACGCCGGTTAATGTAAATACCGCACCAGCCAGCGCCTCGGGAGATGTAAAAAACGTCACTGAAAGAGGGTTTTATGTCATTTCAGGATCCTTCAAACTCCTGAACGGCGCCCGTATACGCGTCGAACAACTCCATCGCCTCGGATTCGAAAGAGCCCGGATTCTCAAATTCCCGGATTCAAGTTTCTACGCCGTCGCTGTCGACCAGTTCGACACCAGAGCGGAAGCCGACGCAGCAAGGGATGAACTCGCAAAGGGCGATTTGCCGGCTTTCATTAAAATCGTCAGGTAACCGGAGAACTTTGTTGACTAACGGTTGTTTAGGGTTCAAGAAAATGTTACACTCGCTATGGCAATCATAATTACGGATGAATGCATCAACTGTGGTGCATGCGAGCCGGAATGTCCCAACAACGCTATCTATGAGGGAGGTGTTGAATGGGCTATCTCCGATGGTACTACCGTGAAGGGTTCATATACCCTCGAAAACGGTGCCGTCACTGATGCATCAGATAAACACAAACCTGTCTCCGACGATTATTACTACATCGTACCAGACAAATGCACTGAATGTACCGGCTTCCATGAAGAACCCCAGTGCGCCGCTGTGTGCCCGGTCGACTGCTGTGTCCCCGACCCCGATGTGGTGGAAACCAAAGAGGTGCTTCTCCTTAAAAAGGAAAAACTGCATCTCTGATCAAGTCTTTGCAGCTTGTAATTGCCTGCCACTCTCCGGAAATGGCAGGCAATTTTTTTACCAGCTGATCAGGTCCCGTAATTGACCGACAGATGAAATACCGGCCACTATTCCGTGTAACAACGGCTCCGACTCCGCGTGTGTAAGCCCCAGCTGCCACATACGACTGATTTTTGTGCCCTTCTCCCGACTGTACTGTTCTGTCAGGGCACTGAGCCGGTTAATCTGCTCCGCACTCAACTCTGGATTACCTCCGCGCACTATATATGTGCTTGCCCCGGAATAGGCCTCTCCCGGTAATTTGATGCCGCCGGCATTGATACCATAAGCATAATACCGATGTACATCAGACGGGAACCACGGTGTATATCTCCCAAGATCGGAAAAGAGTACGTTGTGCTTCACTTGTATGTCAAAGGAATCGGTAGCTGTCACGCGCGCATACGCCTCGGGCATACGTACGCCCGAGATACCTTTTCTGCAGTTTAATTCGTCACACACCCACCCTAGACCGGCCAGCGTGGCCTCGATGTCCTCCTCCCGATCCCGGTTATCCCAGTGAATCATCAGACATCCCAGGTTGTCACCCAGTATCCTGCCGTACTCATGACCGATCATCTGAATAAACGAAGGCGAAAGGTTGTTGTCGGGCGTACGCATGTTATCCATACTCCCGATTTTCATCGTCACATCCAGGTTTTTCAGCCCATGCGCCTCAATAAATTCCGATAAGATGTCCTCGGCTGCCCCGAAACACTCCGGCTGCCGGTTAATCGGATAGTTGGTGGCACAGTCAATGGCACTTAACCCGGCACTCAACCAGTGTTCAAGTATTTCAAATGCTTTGTCGCGCCCGATTGTCCAGCCCCATTGTGCTGTCCCCAGCACCAGTTCTTTCTTTTTTTTCATCTTTTATGGATATGCCGACACCCATACCTCCCCGTCCTCAAACACTTCTTTTTTCCAGATAGGTACGGTTGCCTTGAGTGTGTCAATGATATAGCGGCAGGCATCAATGGCCGCGTGCCGGTGTGCAGCGCTAACGGCAATAATTACCGCAGTTTCACCTGCCGTGAGTACACCCGTTCGGTGGTGAACGGAAACGCCAGATAT
>JAJTFM010000168.1 GCA_021298575.1 Saprospiraceae bacterium
GCACCTCGGCACCGAGCGCTTCAATCAGATCGCGTTTCAGAAAATTGCGGTGGATGGCCAGACTTACCTCGCGCACAGGTGCGGGGGCCAGAAACGGAAATACACGTTTCTTTTGCTCTTCAGGCAGTATTTCTGCTGCCAGTGCGGGTAATATAGTAACCCCGTTCCCCGATGCCACAAGCCTGACCAGCGTTTCCAGACTGCCCGTTTCATAACTCAGGCGACTCACCCAGCGATGCCTCAGTTCGCACAGATTCATGATCTGGGACCGCAGACAATGACCTTCCTCCAGCAGCAGCAGTTCCCGCGGATCAATATCCTCCGGCAACAGATAAGTTTTGTCGAAGCCGTGTGAGGAATAGACCAGCAGCGGCTCGTAAAACAGAGGAGTTTCCCGGATAGAAGGATCGTTCAGGGGACCGACAAGGACACCCACATCCAGGTCATTATTTTTCAGATCGCGGACAACCTGATCGGTTATGCGCTCCGAGATAGAGAGGTTGACTTCGGGATATTTCTCCAGAAAACTGTTCACAAAACGAGGAATCAGATAAGGAGCCAGGGTCGGAATAATTCCAACGCGCAACTCACCGGTCAGATTCTGCTTCTGTTGCCTCAGCAGGTCCTTCATAATATGTACCTCCTGCAGGATAACCCGGGCCTGCCCGATCACAATTTCACCCGCAGGAGTGGGAACTACCGGCTGCCTGCTCCGGTCAAACACCTTGATTCCCAGCTCTTCTTCCAGCTTCTGTATCATCATGCTGAGCGTGGGCTGCGTAACAAAACAGGCCGCTGCTGCGTTGGCAAAGTGCCGATGCTGCTCCACGGCGATGATATACTCCATTTGTTGCAGATTCATAAACAAAATCTATTTGTTCATAAAAAATATCATTTTGATTGATAGGCAAAGGTAGCATACTTTTGCACTATCAAAAACCTCTGGACAATTCAATTGCATTTACTTGAATGCATAGTCGTCCGGACCTCGAAGCAAGACATTTCAGTAAATAGGCTTTTCCACCAGGGGGCATCGTCGTACGGATGATGCCCCCTTTCTTGTGCTATCCGGTTTGTGACAGAAAAAATGCCTTTTCCGAAAGTACAGCCTCCGCATTAAGCGCCGTGATGAATCGTTCCACCGAAGTTCGATCGGAGAGATTGAGACTGACCAGCTTTTCCATGTATCTTGTGAAATTGAGGTAATTGGTGCGGTGGTAGCCTATTACCCGCTTCCTTCTGATGTAGTTGCGCATGGCATCCAGTGCCGAGGTAAGTGCATCAAATTCGTCGAGTTCATAGTATGTTTTTATCAACAAGGTTTTGGCCGACAGATTGAGCAAAATATCTCTGTAATTGGCGTGCTGCAGCAATTCCAGTACATATCCGTAGTTCTGACAGGCGTACTCCAGTCGGGCCAGATTGAAACTGAAAAGGCTCTCTCTGTATTTTTTTTCCAGCCGGTTACGGTATTCTTGAATAAAAAAACGCACCCATTCCAGTTCACCTGCCTGCAGTCCGGCCGCAGCAATATTGTAGTAGGCGAAACGACTGAGAACTCCATTGTCAAAAATAAATCCCTTCTCCAGTCCGGACTTGTACAATTCGAGCGCTTCACGGTTGTATTTTTCATGGCCCTCATTAATGCGGCGGACGCAAAAATTGAGTGCCATAACATTCAATGCATGCAGCTCCTCTTCGGCGAAACAATCAGTATATGCAAGCAATTGTTGTTTAAAATCGAAAAAGGCTGACTCATCGCCCGGTCGCGTAAGCATTACGTAACACAGTCGGTATGTTTCAACGGCAGGTATCCTGCGAAACTCCTCTTTTTCAGCCAGCGTCATGACCCAGGCCTGGTCCTGGTCAGAATCGCCGGACTGATACACCTTGCTGTGTGAAACGAGCAGACAGGCCAGGCGAAGTTTGCGCGATAAAAATGCTATATCAGCCCGTGCAGACAGGTCACGAAGTGTGGACACATCGGTCGGATCAAGCCGGTATTTAAGCTGGTGCTTTTCCCAGTCAAGCATATAGCGTTTTTCATGGTATGCCACATTCCGCAAGTGGCTGCTTTCAAGCTGACTTTCGAGTAATTTACGGTTTTTTTCAAAGGCACCCTGCATATTCCGGGTACGGTATATTACTGAAAGAGCAAGCGAATGACCGATAGTATCGCCGAGCTGGTGACTTACAACCAGAAATTTCTCCAGGAGTTTATACAGATAACTTTGCAGCAACCTGAATCGCTGATCGTCAAATGGTTCATTTTCATAAACAAAGCTCCAGTATTTCAACCGATCAGCAGAAGGGTCTGTACAGGAAATATCAAAAAGACGCTGCAAATCCTCCCGCTGATTGAAAAACGGAGATTTCAGGAAGCGAACATCGTCGCGGCGCTCCACAACTGACAAAGAATCAATGAGTTCCGATAAAGCAGACATAAAATCAAATCTACAAATAATTGCAAAATTACTTGATTATCAAATAATTAAATAAAATAAACAAAAAATACTGCTTTACAATATATGAAAAATGATTTTCCCGGATACAAACGCTAACCGTTCTTTTGTACTGTTAAAAAACGCCTTGTTGTACAGAAGGTGTTTTCGATATTCAACCATCTCAAAATTGTACCTGCTTATTCGGTTGTGCCGGTACAGTACCATAAACAAAAACAATGATTAATCCGATGAACAGAGATCGCTTTCTCACTTCGAGTTCACTTGCAGGAGTATTGATGACCCTTTACCTGACCATTGCCGTGCAAACGGGAGTCATTGCACAGGACTGCACCAATGATACCATCCCACCCGTAGCTGCTTGTAATGAATGGGTTATTGTCAGTTTGGCCCCCGACGACCCGAACGACTGTTATGGCCCTGTGGGTCCGAACGGGCAGCCTGCAGCACTGCAGGGCTCCTCGGTAGCAGTTGTTTCAGCCGCTTCATTTAACGACGGTTCATACGATGAGTGCAGTAATATCCGTCTGACGGTAAGGCGTATGGAGCCATATTCAACTGTTATAAACAACCTCAACCATGTGAACGGACAATTGCCGTGTAACGACCAGGCACCCGACTTTCCAAGTGAATTCGAGCGGGCCATTTCGGAGGGAGAAACAATCAAATTTTACGCAGGGGAATTTAACACTATTCAGCTCGTAATACTCCGAGTATATCAGCTCAATCAGGATGGCAGTATTGCCTATCACAACGGCAGTCCGATCAGTAACGAATGCCTGGTTCAGGTCAGTGTGGAAGACAAAATCAAACCTGTTTGTGTGCCTCCGGCCAATGTAACCGTCAATTGTGACATCTTTAATCCGGATAATCTGGCAACCCTCGGAATACCGGTAGTAACGGACAATGCCTGTCTGGACACTGTGGTTACCAGCCTGTCGTACAGCAATTACAATGCACAATGCGGAACAGGCACTGTTTTACGTATTTTCAAGGCATTCGACTGCAGCGGCAACAGCAGCCAGTGCAGTCAGCAAGTTACTGTACAGCACAACCAGAATTACTTTGTCAGATTCCCTGACGACCGGATTGTCCCTACTTCTCAATCGCAGAACCTGCAGACTGGTGAACCGATATTTTTCGGAGATGACTGTGAACTGCTCGGAACAAGCTACAGCGATCAGGTATTTCTGGTTGATCCGAATGCCCAGATTCGCGTTGAACGCACCTGGTCAATTATTAACTGGTGTTCATATAATCCGGCAGGCCCTGTGACGGTCGTACCAAATCCCGGGCCTGACGCGACCACGCTGGCTCCTGCCAACTTCCCGGGGCCTGTAGTGTCTGCGCCGGGAAGTGCCGATCCGTGGGCACCTACAGTAGTCAGTGTTCAACCAGGGACCAACCCAACCGATTACTCCTCATTCTGGAGCCCGAATGTGAACATGTACCAGTACGTTCAGAAAATCTGGATTACAGATACTTCATTCGCCGGAATTGAAGGTCGGGTATTTTCCGACACAACCTCCGATTGCACCCTTCAGGCTGGTGAAACTCTGCTGGAGGGTTGGACCGTAAGAGTAACGGGTCTTGTCTCGGGAATTGAAAAAGTAGTCACTACCGATGTCGAGGGCCGATATTCGGCTGTTTTTGGTGAAGCCGACACCGCACTGACTGTCACGCTGGTAAATGCCGGAAATCTGGGACAGGGTTGCGCCACTTTCTACACAGTGAACACCACCGGCAGCCAGTATGTGCAGCAAGATATTCCGGTGCATCTGAACACGCAGTGCAACATGCTGACCGCTGGAATTGCCGCACCGATTATGCGCCGTTGTTTCAACAATACGTACCGGGCGCAAATTTGCAACCTGAGCGGACAAACTGTTCCTGCCTCCTATACAGAAATTGAGCTTGATCCTTACCAGCTCTATCTGGGCAGCAGTATTCCGGGAACACTTGTGTCAGGAAACACATATCGTTTCGATCTGGGGGATCTGTTGCCTGGCGATTGCAGAGAGTTCAGTATCCTGTTCAAACTGAGTTGCGATGCGCCACTCGGCGCCACACACTGTTCGGAGGCGCGCGCGTACCCGCGTGACGAGTGCGGAGAACTTCAGTTGTGGAGCGGAGCCGATGTGGAAGTCACGGCAAACTGTGATGGCGATTCCGTAAAACTCAGGGTGAGCAATGCAGGGACAGGTCCCATGTCGCAGGAACTCAACTATATTGTGGTTGAGGATATCATCATGCGCCAGTCGAACGGATTTCAACTGGCCCCCGGCGAAGAAATGATACTCTCCTACCCTGCCAACGGCAGTACATGGCGTATCGAAGCGGAAGAGGAGCCATTCCATCCTTTCGGAGGGCTGCAGGCTGCGGTAACCGAGGGATGCGGCGGACTCAATCAGCCCGGGCTTGTCAACCTGTTCTCGCTGAGCAATAATGACCCGTTTGTTTCGCTGGACTGCACCCAGAACACAGGATCTTTTGACCCCAACGACAAACAAGCAGTTCCGACAGGCTATGGTCAGGAACACCAGATAAAGCCCAATACTGACATCGAATACCTGATTCGTTTTCAGAATACAGGCACAGATACGGCTTTCAGTGTGGTAATTATGGATACATTGTCCAATAGGCTTGACCCGTCCAGCGTTCGTGTACTCGCCAGTAGCCATCCGATGGAATATGCTACGCTCGACAACGGAATTATCCGATTTGCCTTCCCGGATATCATGCTGCCCGACAGCAATGTCAATCTGATTGAATCAAACGGATTTGTCAAATTCAGAATCTCCCAGCAGGCCGACAACCCGGACGGAACGGTTATCACCAACCGTGCTGCCATCTACTTTGATTTCAACGAACCGGTCATCACGAACACAACCTTCCACACTGTCAGGAAAAATCTCATGCTGGTAAGCGCTGTACATGAAGCAGGTCTCTACCAGGTACAGATTATTCCCAATCCGTCCACTGCATACGCC
>JAJTFM010000169.1 GCA_021298575.1 Saprospiraceae bacterium
CATCGTTCAAAGCCAGATCGTTTCCGGCCTTTACCGACCGGATAGCTTCGAAGTTATGCCTGATATCGTACAAATCGAGCACCTCCGGGCGGATGTTCAGGGGGGCAGGCTGCTCCCTGAACATCCATCCACAGGTCGGATTTCGGTGACTGAGGGGAATACTCCACACAGCCATCCGCTTGTTTTCAAAAACTTTACAGGAAACGGTAGCATCCACTTCTTCGAAGATCAAATCGTAGGTCATTCGCACACTGCACACCCGAATCACCGTTTCCAGTATTTCCCGGAGTCCGGGCGGGGAGTAGATGGTCAGCGGAGCCTCCCTTTTTTTGAGCGACCAGTTGGTGACCAGTCCGAGTAGCCCGAAAACATGGTCGCCATGCAGGTGACTGATAAAAATCTGGAGACAATGATCTGTTTTGACCCTGTGCCGGTAGATCTGCATCTGAGCGCCTTCGCCACAATCAACAATAAACTGATTTTTACCGGCATGAAGCACCTGTGAGGTGTAGTGCCGGCCGTGGAATGGTCCGCCCGATCCGTTACCCAGTATGGTTACATTCATTTAATGGCAGTGAAACCCTTGTACGATTTTTCCACGCCCTGCATGGAGGTAGTCCGATAGTGCTCCAGCTCGATGATGTAATATTTCACACCGGCCTTTGAACTGTTTTTAAACAATTCAGAGAAGTTGATGGTTCCGTCGCCCACTTCAACAGACTCCCTTTTTTCTGTACTGGCCATATCCTTGACGTGAAGAAGCTCCCAGCGACCCGGGTACTTGCTCATCCATTCCGCCGGATTCTGTTTGGCATAATGCACCCAGTAAACATCCATCTCCAGTGCAACGAGCGCAGGATCGGTTTCTTTGGCGAGCCACTCTGCGAGCAGGCGGCCATCAGGTCCTTTTTGTTCGTACTCAAAGTTGTGGTTATGGTAGCCAAAGCGCATACCCGCTTTTTTGCAATAATCGCCCGCAGCATTGTATGCGTTGATCAGTTCCGCAATTTTGGGACGGTCCTCTTCGGCCATCCAGGGAGCAATGACGTATTTCTGTCCGGTGGAAGCCATGTCATCAACCGCCTTCTTAAAACTGTCGGAAACCGATTTCGTTCCGGCATTACAGTCGGCCAGCGTAATCATGTGGTGGCATGAAGGCATTTTGATGCCATTGTCTTTCAGCAGTTTGCTGAAATCCTTCATTCCCAGGCCAAATATCTTGCCGTCCTTGTAACCGAAGCCCTCCACATTGCGGTAGCCCATTTTGCCGAGTGCCTTTACAGTGCCTGCCGGATCGGGCACCATGGCATCCCTGACACTCCAGAGTTGCAGACCCAGACGCTTCGTCGGGTATGAATATTGGTTGAAGGGAAGGTCGTAGGCTCCGAGTGCTGCACCTGCCAGCGCCAGGGAAGACACCTTGAGAAAGTCGCGGCGATTGTTATTTTTCATGTTGAGATAATTTTTGGGACAAAAAACAGGTATTTGCACGAATAATCACATCATAACTTCATATTTTTTACAATAATGTGTTCTTATATACATTTTGGATAAATAAACATACAATTTTCTAATTTTGGCCTTGAATCCTGTGCTATCGAAAAGCAGGATATCCCCGGATTATGATACAGGCGCTTCATATTTCTGCAGAGTGCTATCCGGCTGCCAAGACTGGCGGACTGGGTGATGTGGTGGGCTCACTGCCGAAATACATGACCAGGGCGGGGGTGTTGTCTGCCGCTGTCATTCCCAAATACGGGCTGAAATGGATAAACGGCAGACAGTGGGAAACCACCTTTCAGGGCGCTGTTCGATCCGACTGGCGCACCATACCTTTCTCGGTACAACGGGAACAGTCCGACGACCTGGGTTACCCGCTCTTTGTAGTGGATATCCCGGGGCTATACGACCGGCCGGGCATTTATAACGATCCGGGAGGATGGTCATACGGCGATGAAACAGAGCGCTATCTGGTGTTCCAGCAGGCCGTGCTCTGCTGGCTGTGCTCATTCCCGGAAGAAACCAGACCACGGGTGCTGCACTGCCATGATCACCATACAGGTCTGATACCTTTTATGGTGAAGTATTGTCCGGAATACCGGGCACTGGAGCATATACCCACGATATTCACCATTCACAACGGTCAGTATCAGGGAGCATTCAGCTGGCGGAACAATCACCTGCTGCCTTTTTATTATGAAGGAGCAAGGGGATTTCTGGACTGGAACGGGGCGGTAAATCCGATGGCTTCCGCAGTGCGTTGTGCCTGGGCAGTTACCACGGTTTCAAAAAGTTATCTGTATGAACTGTACCAGTCGAGTATGGGGCTTGAGCCGCTTTTCCGCTCGGAATGGCACAAGCAATACGGTATTATCAATGGCATTGATGCGCATCTATGGGATCCTGAAACGGATTCCTCCATTCAATACCGGTTGAACAGGCAAGCGGGCAGACAGGGGATACGCGACTTCAAGAAAGCCAATAAAAAGATTTTGTGCGACTCGTTCAAACTGCCGGAAGATCAACCCCTGATCAGCTTCATCGGCCGAATGGTGGGTGAAAAGGGGAGCGACATGTTGCCCGATGCCTATCGAAACTACATTCACGCCGGAGGTTCCGGATCTTTTCTCGTTCTGGGCACAGGGGAGGTCTGGACACAAAACCAGTTCAGAGAAATGACATGGCAGTATCAGGGGCGCGTGAACGCCGTGATTGATTATAACGAAGGGCTGGCACACCAGATATATGCGGGCTCCGATTTTCTGATTATGCCATCGAGAGTGGAACCCTGCGGACTGAACCAGATGTATGCCATGCGCTACGGAACAATACCCGTCGTGCGCAGTGTGGGCGGACTGAAGGATACTGTGCCGGATATTGCGGAGCCCGATGGCAGTGGCCGCGGAATCCGTTTCGATCAGTTCTCACTGGACGACATTGGCCATGCGATTCACCGGGCAGCGGCCATGTGGCATAACGAACCGGGTATTACGGAAGCGCTCAGAGAACGCATCATGTCCATTGATTTCTCCTGGGAACACGCCGTCAGGGAATACTTCTCGGTTTACACGCGTACAGGAGCGCGAATTGTGCCCACTCGTTAAAAAACAATCCAGCGGGCTTGACGGTCCGTATTTTTCATACATTAATTTATGACAACATGATAAAAATGATCAGTCTGATACTCGGCGGCGGTGCCGGCTCGCGCCTGTACCCGCTCACAGAGCATCGTTCAAAACCGGCCGTGCCGATTGGTGGCAAGTACCGCCTGATAGATATTCCCATCTCCAACTGTATCAACTCGGGGGTAAAACGGATGTTTGTACTGACACAGTACAACTCGGCTTCTCTGAATGCACACATCAAAAATTCGTATAACTTTGACCATTTCACCCGCGGATTTGTGGATATTCTGGCCGCAGAGCAAACCCCCGGAAACAGAGAGTGGTTTCAGGGCACTGCCGACGCAGTGCGCCAAAGCAGACAGCACTACGAGCGCCACGACTTTGACTACGTGCTTATTCTGTCGGGCGATCAGCTGTATCAGATGGATTTCGAGGCCATGGCAAAATTTCACATTGCTCAGGGTGCCGACATCACCGTGGCCAGCCTGCCGGTTAGTGCAAAAGACGCCACCGGCTTCGGTATTATGAAGGTCAGCTCGGAGGGATATATCAACAGTTTCATCGAGAAGCCCAAACCGGATGTGCTTCCGGAGTGGTCGAGCGAGGTGAGTGCCGCCAACAAAAAGCAGGGCAAGAACTATCTGGCCTCCATGGGTATTTACATTTTCAATAGAAAAACCATCAGTGATCTGTTCGATGCCTATCCCGATTCCACTGACTTCGGCAAAGAGATCATCCCCGCGGCAGTAAAAGAGGGCAAGAAAGTGGCAGCCTATCAGTATGATGGATACTGGACAGATATTGGTACTATTCACTCGTTTTTCGAAGCCAATATCGAGTTAACGGATCATATCCCTGCCTTCAATCTGTTTGACAACCGGCATATTATCTATACACGCGGCCGTATGTTGCCACCAGCCAAGTTCTATGGCGGCACTCAGCTCAACCGGGCCCTTATTGCCGAGGGCTCTATCATACACGCGCGCCTGATCGAAGGATCTGTAATAGGTATTCGTTCGCGAATAGGAGAAAATACAGTCATCAAGGATACGATTGTAATGGGTAACGACTATTACCAGTCGCTCAAGGATATAGCTACCAACCCCGATGAGGTTCCGCAGGGTGTGGGTCACTACTGCCATATCGAACACGCTATCCTCGACAAGGATTGCAGAATTGGCAACAACGTTGTAATCAAGGGCGGAGCACACCTGCCCGATTCCGACGGTCCGGGCTATGCCATCCGCGATGGTGTGGTTGTCATCAAAAAGGGTGCAGTCATCCCGGAAGGAACAAGAATTATGTAAAACCCGTCATTCACTGGCCTGACTGGATTTCAGGCCAGTGAATGGCAAAAACTCTTTTTCGTGCTCATTATTCAGGATAAACTCGTCAGTGACGATGTAGTTGAAGAAAAATTTATTTGTAACCTGTCGGCATGCAAAGGTGCCTGTTGCTGGGAGGGCGACTGGGGGGCGCCGCTGGATGAAGCAGAGTTGCCTGTGCTGGAATCTGTTTACGAACAGGTTAAACCATTCCTCAGTCCGGCAGGCATTGCTGCCATCGAGGAACAGGGCAAGTACGTCTGGTTTGAAGACATGGACTCCTACGGAACGCCTCTTATTGACGGCGGAGCGTGCGCCTATCTCACTTATAATGACCTGGGAGTTGCACACTGTGGCATTGAAAAAGCCTGGGCTGCCGGCGCTGTTAATTTCAAAAAGCCCGTCTCCTGCCATTTGTACCCCATTCGTGTAGAAAAATTTGAAAGCGGGACGGAAGCCCTGAACTACGACCGTTGGGATATCTGTTCAGCCGCCTGCGAACTGGGTAATAAAGAACAGGTACCCGTTTACAAGTTCTTGAAAGAAGCAATTGTCAGGCGCTTTGGAGAGGATTTTTACGAAGAACTAGACGCAGCTGCCCAATATGTGAAAGAAAATAAATCATAAAAAGTACTGGTGTTGGCGGCATCAGCCATTTTCTCGGGTAGCGGGTAGCGGGTAGCGGGTAGCGGGTAGCGGGTAAAATACTTCTACATTCGGTGTTCGATATTCGACATTCGATATTTAAAAAACACCCTTTACCCCATACCCTGCACTCTGTACCCTTCAATATTCCTCGTCTCGCTCGAAAAATTAACCCCCACGCAGGTAACGGGCTTGCTGCTCTCCCACGCGCTGCGGTAGTATTTCTTCTGCATAATCTGCTCCAGCGCCTCGCCGGCCGATCTGTCGAGTTTGAATTCCAGTATATAGAACCGGGTTGGTGTTTCCACC
>JAJTFM010000170.1 GCA_021298575.1 Saprospiraceae bacterium
GCACAGTTTGTATGCCCTGTTGCTGAAAATTAACCTGTTCTATGATACGTCCGGTGAAGGTAGCCTTCGGGTAAATAGTGCTTTCCAGGTAGTTTTCATTGAAATGTTCCTGCTGAAGCGGAGAATTGAAGCCTTCAAAGTAGCGCACCTCCACAGTCCAGGCGAAAGACTGACTGGACGGATCAATCACCCCGCGGAGCTTGTTGCATCTGGCCTCAATTACCTCCAGCACGGCCATTGACTTCAGGTTTATCTTGCCGTTTTCGCACTTGTAAACGGCACTTTGCGAGAGCATCGCCACAGGCAGAAACAGTATGGAAATAAAAAGGGATACCTTCATAGTTTACTGATTTATACCGGAACTCAGCCGCCGATGGTTGCCATCGAAGCACCGTGTTCTGCAGCATTTTTTTCGGCCTCCCACCCGTCTCTCGGACGCTGACGGAAAGCTTGCAGCAGTACATCTGTCAGTTCTGCGTCGTTGGCGCCTGCGCGCATGAGGTCGCGGATACTCAGCACACCGCCGTCGTAAAGACAGGTTTTGAGCATACCCTGTGGCGTTACCCGTATCCGGTTGCAGGTTCCGCAGAAACTGCGTGTCCAGGCGGCAATCACACCAATCCTGCCCTTCATTCCGGTGGCCTGATAATTGGCGGAGGTTGATTCGGGAGCATCTGCACAGCGTGTCAGCTCCGGCCAGCGTTCCCTGAGCGTATCGAGGATTCTGACATGATTCCATGCCGGAGTTCCGGTGCCATGATCGCCACCATTAAAGGGCATTTCTTCGATAAAACGTATATCCAGCGGATATATTTCAGGGGGAGTTCATCCCTGCGGGTAATCTGGAAAAAGCGCTCCCGGTCGAGCGTATCGAGACTCAGATTCACTGACCTGATACCCAGTTCCTTCAGTTGTGGTACGAATTGAGCTGTTGCCACGCCGTTGGTAGTCAGCCCCACTTCCTTTATACCCCTGATTTTTACCAGTTTGTTGAAAAAGAGCATCATGTCCCTTCTGACCAGTGGCTCACCGCCGGTGATACGCACCTTTTCGATACCCAGAGCGGCAAGAATCCGGCACAGTCGCAGCATCTCTTCATACGTGAGCAGATCGGATCTCGACAACCAGTTCAGACCATGTTCGGGCATACAGTAGGAGCACCGCAGGTTGCAGCGATCAGTAACTGCAAGTCGCAGGTAAGTAAGTGGCCGGTTGTGGTTATCGAAAAGCAAAGTGTCCGAGAGGGTGTATTTCTTGCAAAGATAGGATTGCAGCGGATAATCGGGGAAAGCAATTTTTGCAGTAAACTTGCGTCGGAAAACAATTCAGGGTATCCGGCGGTTTCACTGTCCGGGTTCAAACAAAGTTGCTAAATGGAAGTCTACGGAAAAATTCTGCTCGTTGCTATGCCAGCCTTTCTGGTGTTGGTTCTTTTTGAAAAGTGGTACGGCTGGTTTCGCGGGCGAGATACCTACGGCCATCTGGACATGATATCCAGTCTGAGTTCGGGTATAACCAATGTGGTTAAAGACGTGCTCGGCCTGAGTATTTCCATTCTTTCATACCGCTGGCTGGTTGACCGGGTTGCTGTTTATCAGGTGGAAGATACGTTTCTGACGTACTTTGTGGCCTTCATGGCGCTCGATTTTTCGGGTTACTGGACACACCGTCTGGCGCACGAGGTCAATTTTTTCTGGAACAAGCACGCCATTCACCACAGCAGCGAGGAGTTCAATCTGGCCTGTGCACTGCGGCAGAGTATATCCTCCTTTGTCAATCTTTTCACCATTTTATTGTTACCGGCTGCGCTTCTGGGTGTTCCGCCACAGGTGATAGGCGTTGTAGCTCCGCTTCACCTGTTTGCCCAGTTCTGGTATCATACCCGTCACATCGGTAAATTGGGATTTCTGGAGCATATCATTGTGACCCCGTCGCACCACCGCGTACACCATGCCATTAACCCGGAGTATCTGGACAAGAACCACGGGCAGATTTTCATATTCTGGGACAAACTTTTTGGCACTTTTCAGGAAGAGTTGCCAGATGTGCCGCCTGTTTATGGTATTACGCGTCCGATGCGTACATGGAACCCGATCAGGATCAATTTCATGCATCTGTGGCTGCTTGTCAGGGATGCCTGGAGAGCAGGCAGCTGGCGCGACAAGTTGAGAATCTGGTTTATGCCAACAGGCTGGCGGCCAGCGGATGTGGACATCCATTATCCTGTGAACAAGATCGAAGACGTTTACAATTTTGAACGATATGCCCCGCCTGTTTCAGGACCTCTGAAGGCCTGGTCTGGCATACAGATGGCTGCGGTCTTTATATTTGTCATGTACATGTTCGGCAATCTCGCGGTTATTGGATCGCCCGGTATTTTTCTTTACGGAGCCTTCATTTTTCTCTCTGTACATGCCTATACAGAACTGATGGATCGGAACAGGTATGCCATCTGGTGGGAATTACTGAAGAACTCGTACGGTCTTGCGCTAATATTGAGCAGCGGTGACTGGTTCGGACTGAACAGTTTTATTCCCGGTGGGGCCGTGGCCGTGAGCGTCTGGTTTGCCGTTACGACACTTGTTACCTGGTGGTTCGTGGTCAGGGAGACGGAAAAAAACGTGCCGGAGCTGCAGCTTTAGAGCTGCAACTCCGGCACAGATACAGCTCCGGGCTGTATTATTGACCATTGCGGCCCTTGCCTCCCTGTTTCTTCGCAGGTTTACCGTTGTTTTTATTACCCTGCTTGCCGGCTTGTTCGGCTTTGCGGGCTTCGCGCTTGGCCATAATCTCGTCGTACTTTTTAGCCTGCTCGGCGGTTAAGGCGGCTTTGTGCGCTTTTGAGCGCTCTGCACGCAGTTTTTGCATTTCTTCGCGCTGGTCTGCCTTGATACCTTTTGATTTGGCGCGATACTCATCATTGGCCTTCTTGAAAGCAGCCTTTTGCTCCTCTGTCAGGTTGAGCTCGCGAGTCATTTCATCTTCACCTGTCTGCTGGCGGGCTTCAACATTCTGTGGTTGTACAGGGCGTGCGGGTTTCTGTGGTTCTGTCTGGGCGTGCAACTGGGCGGATGCGAAAACTGCGAGTGCCAGGGCCGAAACAGATTTTAACAAAGAACGTAATTTCATATACAGATACATCCTGTTTTGTCAGGTTGTACTTCTATGACGCTGAAAACAGCGAAAGGTTTGTCTACAAGAATATTAAAATTGAGTTAAATCAGTTTCAGATACAGGCAAAATGCCTGAAAGGCAAATAATTCCGGTGTTTTTATTCGTTATAACATTTTTATAATCAATTTTTTGTAATTTTAACAAAGCCTGATTCAGCCAGAATTGGTGGGGGAGAAAGGCTTTAGAATTGTCATTCACAGCCATTCTCAATGCCTGCACCTTTGTGTTGTCAATGAACGAAGAGAGCAACACATTCATTGGCTACAATGAAATATCTTTCATGAGATTATACAAGGGAAACAGCCGCAGCGCAAAAGAGCTCTGCGGCTTTTCTCTTGTATATGCGTTTAGTTACGTACGATGCATTGCTGATTTACCACTCCCAGCACTCTGCCTTTCAATTCTTTTCCGATGAACGGACTGTTGGCCGAGCGTGACTCCGGATTGGTATATTTCCATATCGCCTCCGGATCGAACACTGTCAGATTGGCTTTTTCTCCCTTTTTGACAGCCGGCAATGGAAGGCCCAGTACACTTCTGGGTGCCTGCGCAAATTTTCTGACAAGCAGCTTCACAGGAATATCTGTGTGAGTCAGGCAGAGGGAAAATGCTGTTTCGAGTGCGGTCATACCGAATTCGGCATAGGTAAACTCCAGGTTTTTGGCCTCTTCATGCCAGGGGGTATGGTTGGAGCAAATGAAATCTATGGTTCCGTCGGTAACGGCCGACTGGAGTGCTTCCACATCCGGAGTGCTTCTTAGCGGAGGCATCACTTTCCAGTTACTGTCGAATTCTGCCATCATTTCGTCGCTGAAACAGAGATTGACTGCTGCTGCCGAGCAGGTTACCGAGAGTCCGCGGGCTTTGGCATTCCGGATCATTTCAACACTTTTGGCGGTTGAAATCAGGTGGATATGCAGTCGCCCGCCGGAATACTCCAGCAGACTGAGATCGCGTTGAACCATCAGCTCTTCAGCGAGTGCGGGAATACCCTTGAGGCCGAGTGAGGTGCTCATAATGCCCTCGTGTATTTGTCCGCCGGCTGCCACCGTTTTGTGATTCGGTCGGTTCATGATGAGTCCGTCGAAAGCACGGGCATACTGTAGAGCCCGCAGAAGCAGTCCAGCATCCTGAACAGCGCGATATCCGTCGGCAAAAGCGACGGCGCCTGCATGGTGCATATCTATAAGTTCAGCCAGGTCTTTTCCGTCGCAATTTTGCGAGAGGGCGCCTACCGGATACAACTCAACCGGTGAATTGCAGGATTGTGCCCTGTTTCTGACATAAAGTACCTCCGACTTGGAGTGAATAGCCGGGCTGGTATTGGCGAAACAGGCAATGCCGGTGAAACCTCCGGCGGCGGCGGCATTGAGCGCACTTTGAATGTCTTCCCTGTGTTCGTGTCCGGGATCGCAAACCTGTACACCGGTATCGAACCATCCGGGTGAAGCAAGTGCCCCTCCGGTATCCCACACATCTGTACCTGCGGGAGGTTCCATATTTACTGCAATATCTGTAATGATGCCATTGCTGATGAGTATATCAACAGGTTTCTGTTCTGTTAACCCGTCGTTGATACGAACGTTTTTGATCAGGAGCTGCATGTTGTCTTATCTTCTGAACCAGTGGTTATTTTTTACGATAAAACCCGGTGCCTGCCGGTACAGGTCGGCATCATTGGGTTTGACAAGAACTTCATCGTACCAGAAAGGGGTGAAAACACCCTTTTTGTGCAAATAGGCGCCTGTTATTGAATTATCTTCATAAACAGTGAATTCCACGTTAAACAGGGCCCAGTCGCCCACGATGGTTTCAATATAGAACCTCAGTCCTTCGTGTCGGAAGTAGATCTGGTGACCGTCGGCGGTATTATTTTGAACGATTTTCAATTCCTGCGTCATACCCATATCCTGTGCCACGTTAATCCAGAGGCTCAGTTGATATACGCCTTTCGGTATTGCCTCTTTCACCAGCCAGGTTGTATCGGCTGAAATACCCATAGCCGAGGAGCCCGAAAAATTGTGGGTTTCCTGTTTTTGATTGTCAAAATCGAGATGTTTGAACCACCTGCCGTTCAGATTTCGGGCCATCCAGCCGTTTTCCAGTTTCTGAAGATCCGGGTTTGACGCTTCAGATTCCACTTTTTTCATTCGCTCGCGGGCATATACGCGCACGCTGTCGGGCATAAGCGACATGATCCTCAGTTCCGGCGACTCATACACCGTACTGGCTTTGGACACAAGGTGTGCGTATTTTTTCTGTACCTCATCCCATTTGGCAGGTTCGATCATTAGCGCTATCGGGCGGAAATCGGATAAGTCGCCGAATATGGCAGGCGTTTCACAGGGTGGCAGCGACCATTGAACCGATTTTACCATGCGGCCGATGGAAGAACGGCTCATGAAGACCCCCATATCGGGAACGCCTGTATGATAGGCTGTGTACTGTGTCTTTTTGAAAAGAGGGTAATAAATGTCGAGCCAGATATTTTCTGATCCTACATGATAGTAGGGCAGGGGCATCAGCGCCTGAAACCCGCTGTAGTCCACCTTGTTCAGCCAGTGATCGGGAGAGGCGGTAGCGGTTCCGGGCTGAGCAGGTGAAGGAGCCGTTTCAATCTTGTTGAGTTTTTGAAAAACCAGAGCCTCCCAGCACATTATAAAGAGGGGCAGAATTGCAATCGCCCATTTTCTGGTGTTGGGTAGATGCAGTCCGCGCCATTGCCGGCTTTTGATACCGGATACCAGTATCTCCAGCTCCTGTTTCCAGGTCTGATTTACCTGATAATGGGAGCTTTTATTCCACAGTATATA
>JAJTFM010000171.1 GCA_021298575.1 Saprospiraceae bacterium
GTCAGTTGAACCAGCAGACCAAAGACGCCGATGTGAGTTCCATTATTTTGAAATTGCAGCAAGCGGTGGATAAAATGGTCGTGGTTGTAAAAGGAAGCGATGCCCGGGACGAGGACGGCATCCTGACACAGAATTTTGAACGGTCTCCTTTCCGCGCTCCAATACCACCTCATTTTTCCAGCTCCTCCCCGAAGCGCTCTCCTGCAGGGGCCTGG
This sequence comes from Saprospiraceae bacterium, assembly GCA_021298575.1. Taxonomy (GTDB): domain Bacteria; phylum Bacteroidota; class Bacteroidia; order Chitinophagales; family Saprospiraceae; genus M3007. Next base: position 216 of record JAJTFM010000171.1, read on the forward strand.
TTTTTTTAACCGCAGAGTTACGCAGAGGTAACCGCAGAGTTGCGCAAAGTAGCTTTCTCTGCGTAACTCTGCGTCGTACTCTGCGCAACTCTGCGGTTAAACAGAACTACGAGCATTTTTCAGTTACCTGGTGCCTTCAAATAATGAACCGGCGCCACGCTCTCCGGTCTGTACCACTGATCTATCTCCGCAGGCGCACAGTGAATGAGTCGCCGTTGGCGAGGGTGAGGGTGCCGAGGCGGTCACAGTTGCCGTTGCCGAAGTTCAGGGTGCCGGTGCGCAGTCCGGCGGTGAATTCAATTATTCCCTGTGATATCCAGCGGCAGCTGGCTTTCTTGATGAGCGGCTCCATAATGGTGGCCGTAAACGGTATTCCGTTTCGGTTGATGCCGCTGGCTGAACCGATGCTGCTCCACACGTCGTCGAGCGGGGTGACGGTACCTGCGCCTTCCGTCAGGGTGGTGGTGCGTAGTTTGTTCCAGGTGGTGAAGGTGCCATCCGTGAAGGTCAGCTTCATGTTGGTGGCCTCCACGGTGTACGACCACAGTCCGTCGGCGTTCTGGCCGTTGTTGGTCCACTGGCGGGTTCCCTCCAGCTGGTTGCCGTCCACAAAGAAATTGTCGTGGTTAACTACCCGCTCGGCACCTGGCTGGCGGAGCGGAGCCGTCTGGTCCACAATGAGTCTGCCGCTCAGCACGCGCCCGTCGGCGCGCGTGCAGGAAGCGCCGAAGTCAATGGTGATGGTGTTGGGCCAGGTACCTTCGGGTTGGGCGAAAGTGACGGTCGGACAACTGCCGCCGCGCTCCTCTATTGCCATGTCCACATCAATGTCTGTCTGGTCGGAGTAGTCCTCGCTGGCCGAAAGGTCGTCGGCGGTGGTTACCAGCAGGTCTTCATTGCCGCGGTCGTTCTGCAGGCAGGCGTGAAAGGTGAATGAACCAATGCCCAGAATCAGGAGAATCAGGATTGACTTTTTCATGTTGAATAGTTTTGTGAAAGTGACTGTTTGTGATTTGGTTACGGCTGATTTTCAGCTGCAGGTTTGACGTTCAGACGACCTCCGGGGTTTATTCCTGTTTTGATAAAGGTTTGTTAAAACTTGACAATATCACCCCGATCTGGTCTGGTATCGTCCTGGCAGTCTTCAAAAAGGCCTGTCCGCGACGGAGAATTTCCCTTACCTTGCGGCGGTTTTCAAACTCAAGATGAATCTGCCCAGGTTAAAAGTGCTCGACCGGTATCTGATCCGGAAATTCCTGTCCACCGCAGGTTTTTCCCTGCTGATCTGTACCATGATTTCCTGCGCGATTGATTTCAGCGACAAGGTACAATCCATCATCGAAGAGCCCTGCACCGGAAAGGACATTCTGGCCTACTATACAGGTTTTGTATTCCAGATGTCTTCGCTTCTGATGCCGCTTTACACGCTCATCGCAGTGGTGTTTTTCACGTCGCGACTGGCCTTCAACTCCGAAATTCTGTCTATCCTCAACGCAGGCGTGAGTTTCGGCCGCCTGCTGCGGCCTTACCTGATCGGAGGCGCCATTATCGGACTGCTCCATCTTTCCATCAACCACTTCATCGCGCCCGGTTTCAACAAGTGGAAACTGTGGTTCGAACGTACGTATGTGTGGAAACAGCAGGACAAGGGCAAAACGACCAATGTGCACCTGCTCACAGCACCCGATGTCAAGGTTTTCATCCGCGGTTATAATAAAAACGGAAAATCCATGTCCGGATTGCGTGTGGAGCGCTTCGAAGGCAGTCAGATAAAGAGCATCCTGTCTGCCGAAAATGCACGCTGGAAGTCGGAACCCGACCGCTGGGAACTGACCCAGTGGACGATCCGGACGTTCGATGGACTGAAAGAAACGCTGCAGCGGGGCACGACGCCGCTGGATACTGCGTTAAACATTCGTCCGCAGGATTTTGTCTATTACAACAACCAGAATGAGGAGATGACAACGCAAAGTGCGCGGGGGATTGGGTCTACACCTCGCCATGGGTATTGGAATAGGCGCCGGATTCATACTTTTGTCCAAATTTGCAGTCTCGTTCGCGGCCAGCGGCTCTATTCCGGTGATGCTCGGCATGTGGATTCCCAACCTGATTTTTATCGCAGTGGCGGCCTGGCTGGTACTGCGCGCTCAGAAATAATAACACTTTTGAATAAACGCAGATGTCCAAAGTATCCAGACAGAGAATCATGGCCTACGGGCTGATTGCCGTTATGCTGCTCTCGGTGGTAGCGCTTGTTTTGCCCAAACTAATGCCCTCCGGCGGGAAATCGGCCGGCACCGTCACCACTACGGCACAAAAACCTTCTATTCAGGCACCGCCTTTCAGTGGCGACTCGGCGTTTGTGTATGTCAAAAAACAGGTGGACTTCGGTCCGCGTGTGCCCGGCTCTGCAGCCCACAAGGCCTGCGCCGACTGGCTGGTGAAGGCTTTTGAACAGCGGGGTATGACGGTTCTCAGACAGCCATTCAAGGCAAAAACGTACTTTGGCACACTGGATGCGGTAAATATTGTTGCACAGTACAAGCCCGAGCTGCCCAACCGTATCCTGCTTTGTGCACACTGGGACAGTCGCCATATCGCCGACAAGGATAACAAAGACAAGGAGAAGCCGATTGACGGCGCCGACGACGGCGCCAGCGGCGTGGCTGTCATGCTGGAACTGGCCCGTATGGTGCAGCAGAATCCGGTGAATTACGGTATTGACTTTATATGTTTCGACGCCGAAGACCTGGGCGACGACCGCGATGCGGCTGGTGGTTCAGTTCTGCAGCAAAATTCAGCCAATACCGCTGAAACCTGGTGTCTGGGATCGCAGTACTGGGGTAAAAATCCGCATAAACCCGGTTACAGAGCCAAATTCGGTATCCTGCTCGACATGGTAGGCGCTGCGGGCGCGCGCTTCCCGCGCGAGGGCTACTCCATGGCTAACGCACCCGACGTCGTGAATCGTATCTGGGGAACGGCAGCAGAACTGGGTTACCAGGATCTGTTCACGCCCAATCAGGCCGGCGGAATCACCGACGACCACTACTACGTCATGAAATACACCCAGATTCCGACGGTTGACATCATCGGCATGCCGAAGGAACCTCCGATGTTCGGGGATCACCACCACACCCATTTCGACAATATCAGCATCATTGACAGCGAGGTAATGCGCAAGGTGGGCCATGTAGTTGCCACGGTTATCTACCGGACTGCCGCCCAGCCCATGTAATCTGACATCAAACAGACAACTTTTTTGCACTGTGAATAAATTTTCATCGCGCCACCTGACAGGAATCAAGGGTATCACGGAAGAGGATATCAGACTGATTTTTGAAACTGCCGACAATTTCAAGGAGGTGATCAACCGTCCTATCAAGAAAGTGCCTTCACTGCGCGATGTGACGGTGGCCAATCTGTTTTTCGAGAGCAGTACGCGCACGCGGGTGTCTTTCGAGCTCGCCGAACGCCGCCTGAGCGCCGACATTGTCAATTTCACGGCTTCCAGCAGCAGTGTGAGCAAGGGAGAAACCCTCCTCGACACAGTGAATAACATACTCGCCATGAAGGTGGACATGGTGGTTATGCGTCACCCCGCCCCCGGCGCCTGCGTATATCTCTCCTCCAGAATACCTGCCAATATCGTGAATGCCGGCGACGGAACACATGAACACCCCACGCAGGCTCTCCTCGACGCCTTCTCCATCCGGGAGAAACTCGGCGATGTAACGGGTAAAAAAATTGCCATCATCGGCGATATACTGCACAGCCGGGTGGCACTCAGCAATGTCTTTTGTCTGATAAAACTGGGCGCCAGGGTCAGGGTGTGTGGTCCGCCCACCCTGATTCCGAAATACTACGCCGACCTCGGGGTGGAGGTGAGTCATGACGTGCATGATACCCTCCGCTGGTGCGATGTGGCGAACGTCCTGCGTATCCAGCTCGAACGCCAGGATATCAAGTACTTCCCCAGTCTGCGGGAGTACCACCAGTACTTCGGTATCACGCGGAAAATGCTCGATGAACTCGACCGGCCCATTGTACTCATGCACCCCGGCCCCATCAATCGCGGGGTAGAGCTCAGTTCCGATGCCGCCGACAGTCCGCACAACATCATACTCGACCAGGTGGAGAATGGCGTGGCAGTCAGAATGGCCGTGCTGTACCTCCTGGCGAACAACAACTGATGAAACATGATACCGCCCCGCCAGATTCAGGATGTTCTCGACGCCGCCCGTATTGAAGACGTGGTGGGCGAGTTCGTTACACTGAAGAGACGGGGGGTGAATCTGATCGGGCTCTGCCCTTTTCACGGTGAAAAAACACCTTCTTTCAATGTAAATCCCGCCCGAAACATTTTTAAATGCTTTGGTTGTGCAAAGGGTGGGGATGCCGTCACCTTCCTGCGCGAGCACGAGAAGATGACGTATGTGGAAGCTATACGCTGGCTGGCCAAAAAATACGGGATCGAGCTCCAGGAAATCGAGCGCACGCCCGAACAACTGGCGGAAATTCAGTTGGCTGACTCCCTGTATATTGTCAATGAATTCGGCCTTAAACATTTCCAGCAGCAGCTGTTTGACACCGACGAGGGCAAATCCGTAGCACTTTCCTATTTCAGAAAACGGGGTCTGCGAGAGGAAACCATCCGCACCTTCGGACTCGGTTATGCGCCCGATCAGCGCGATCTGCTGATCCGGGACGCTAAAAATACGGGTCACAGCCTTGATCTGCTGAAAAAAGTGGGGTTATGCAGTCAGGACGGCAGCAGGGACTTCTTCCGGGCCAGGGTCATGTTTGCCATCCACAACCTGTCGGGGAAAGTGGCTGCCTTCGCGGGCAGAACCATGTCGTCGGAAAAGACTGTTCCGAAGTATATAAATAGTCCGGAAACGGAAATTTATGTAAAAAACAAAACATTATACGGATTATTTCAGGCCAGAAAGGCTATCCGGCAACACGATGAATGCCTGCTGGTTGAGGGTTACATGGATGTTATTTCCCTGTATCAGGCCGGCATTGAAAACGTGGTGGCCTCCTCCGGCACATCCCTCACGGAGGGGCAGCTGCAACTGATCAGGCGGCATACCGACAACCTGAAAATACTGTACGACGGCGATGCCGCGGGTGTGAAGGCGGCCCTTCGCGGTCTCGATCTGGCCCTCGAGCAGGATCTGAACGTCAAAATCTGTCTCTTCCCCGACGGGCACGATCCCGATTCCTATGTGCAGGAATTTGGCGGCGAGGCAATGAACCAGTTCATGGCAGCCAATGCAAAAGATTTCATCCTGTTCAAAACCGAACTGCTGCTGGAGGAAACCCGGCATGATCCGGTCAAAAGAGCCGGACTGATCAGGGATATTGTGGGCAGTATTGCGCGCATTCCGGATCCGATCAAGCGGAGCGTCTATCTGAGGGAGTGCGCCACCCTGATGGAAGTAGCGGAACAGACACTTTCGGCGGAACTGAACAAGATTATTGCTGGAAGCATCCGGAAAAAGGAAGACAAGGCGGCCCGGCAGCCCGGCAGAGCCAGCGATTCGGGACCGTTCATTCCCGGCGACGAGTGGCCCACCGAGGTGCCGCCCATGCCCTCTGATGCGGATTTTCCGCCCGACCAACCCTTCCCCGTGGAGCCCGGAGAGCCCCGCCGGCAAACCCGGGGTGGCGCCGTTCAGGAACGCGATGTCATCAGGATGCTCATACAGTACGGTAACCGCACCCTGGAACAGGAGCAGGTCACTGTTGCGGAATATATTTTATCCGATATAGGCGACTCGCTGGACAGTTTTGACGATCCACTTTACGCCAAAATCGCCATTGAGTGCCAGAATATGCTTCTGAGCGGCAGATCATTCGATCATCATTACTTCATACAGCATCCTTCGGCCGAAGTCAGCGAGCTGACCATCAACATCCTGTCGGAGCCCTGGGATTACTCGCCCAACTGGGAGGGCATGTGGAACTACCCGCTTCAGAACCAGAAGATGCCCGATCTGAATTTCGATCTGGATATGAAGCAGGCTTTGCTGCGTTTCAAACTGCTGAAAGTAAACAAGATGTGCGATCAGAATCTGGCCAGAATCAAGGCTGCATCGCTGGCCGGCGACGACGAGAGCATGATGCGCTACATGAAGGTACAGCAGAAGCTGCTCGCTACACGGAACGACATAGCAGCTAAAGGGGGGACGGTGATATTTCCGAAGTGAGGGCGGCACACGGGCGCGAAGTGCATCCTGAACAAGCTCTTACACTTCACCGGCAAAATAGTTGTAGAATCCCCGGATCACGTCTGTCAACTCACTTTCTATCAAATCAGGATTTACGTAATCAACCAGCTGGTAAAACTTTGATTTATCCATAATACCTCTCGGTATCCCGGCCTCGTCAAGAAAATTTTCAAACAGTGGCGTTAAAAAATCATCGCTTATTTTGGTAGTAATCCAGAATGAATCAGACAGATTACCCAGTGCGACGGGTGGAATACGCCCGTCAACCAGTTCTCTGAGTCTTTTCTGCCAGAAAGTGCCCGCATACAGGGCATCAGCATAATTGTACAATGTTTCCGGCAAGGGTAAATAATTCTCGATTTCGTTTCTGCGCCATTGTTTGATCATCAAACCGGGTTGATTATTCTCAATATTTCTTTTCAGATTGTCAAATATGGCATATCCTTTAAGGTCCGGAATAAACTTCCTTAAAGCATCAAAATGGTTTCTGACTCTGTTTACGTCGTTGCCGACCGGATAGGGAAATACATTTTCTTCAATAAACTGATGAATGTCTGAAAATCCCAATTTTTTACAGAAAGCTTTGATGAAATCCAGGTCCGTTGTCCCCTCAAAATACAGCATAAAGGGACGTTGTTTTGCAATCAAAAACTCTTCATATCCTATATCGCGCAATACAGATTTTACATATTTCTCCTGATTTACCTGCTCAAAGGCTCCAAAAATTCCTGAAATCACCAGATCCTTCCCGAATGCCCGACTCATGACACTTTCAGAATGGCTTGCCACAATGAGCTGACTGTTATTCTTCTTTGCCAGGTCACTGATTTTATCATAAATATTTGACTGTCGTATGACTTCCAGGTGTGCATCAGGCTCATCCAGCATATTGACAGTATTGGGAAATGCGAGCAAATAAGCGAAGAGCAGATTGAACAAACCCTCTATTTCTGCCGTAAATTGCTTCCAGCTCGTTTTTTCGTCCCTTGCATAGAGCAAGTAACAAATATTTCTCAGTACATCTGACGTATTACCACTGCCTATATACCGCAAAATAGAACCGACTTCCAGTTTGTCTTCCGTTGGCTTGAGCCCTGCGACCGAGGGTAAAAAGCCAATTTTTTCATTCAACAGCACCTCCGGGAACTCATACAGATTTCCTTCTTCATCCCGGGTTAATCTTGCATAAATCAGACTGTCCCGGCCATAATCAAATTCGAAGCCTGTTTTCCAGGGCTGTTTATCTGTATAACCCTCGGCGATTATTTCTATTCGAACATTTTTTACGATCGGTTTCCCTTCTTCACTGGCTGATCCTTCCCTTACAATCAGGTCTGTCCATAATTCCTTGAAATCGCTGACAGGAATATTGAGGACTTCTTCCAGATTGATGGCTACACCGGTTCTCTTTGACGCCTTGCTTTTTTTATTGATTCTTTCTGTACCCCACGCTCTTGTTGCAACAGCAAATAAAGAAATAGCCTGGAGCAAGGAACTCTTACCTCCATTATTCGGACCAATAATCACAACGGCCTGCCCCAGATCAATGGTTTGATCCTTTATTTGCCTGAAATTTCTGATCCGTATTTTCGTAATCATAGATGACAAAGGTAACGCAAGACGCAATTGGAAACAAATTCGGTACAAATATTGTATGACCAGCCGGACTCAACGAACGGGAGTAGATGACATAACGGCTTTTCGAAGAAGCAGTATAATGACGAGTTGCCGGGCCCTGTTGCACGGCATGGCGAGATGCAGCAGACGCACGTTCATCGCGTTTTCGATGTGATATCCACCCGCACCGAAAACACATGCGAATACTGTACCGTGGCCACATTCCCTATATTCGTCATGGCATAGTCGAGCCATACCCGGTTCAGGCGCAGTCCGATACCAAAGTTGGGCTGTGCGATCAGCCGCTCCTTGTCCGGATTGAAATCGTCTTTTAACCGCTGAAAGTTGCCGGCACCCGCGCGCAGGCTCACAAGGTTGTTGTAAACCGCCTC
>JAJTFM010000172.1 GCA_021298575.1 Saprospiraceae bacterium
CATTTTTCACCTTTTTTCAGTTACGTAGCACCGGCTATGCGCCTTCAAAAACGCAAAAACTGACAAAAAATCAGCCTGTTTTTGCCAACGGCAGAGAATCCTGAACAAGCTCTTGGAGCTTGTTCAGGATTATTTACTGGAAAGGGTCTGCTGTCAGGCTGTCTTCCTTTTCCGCTGCCCTGAGCAGCTTGTCGTTCAGTGCTCTTCCCAGTCCTGTTTCCGGCAGAAGGCTGGTAATGATGACTTCAGCAGAGAGCTGGTCCAGTTCGTGAAGTGCCGCGTACAGTGCTGCGGCCGCCTCGTTCATATCCCCATTTTCGGAAAGAACTTTTTGAACCAGTCCGGGCCTGTCGGGAACCCGATCGCTGAAGGTGAGCAGTCCGACATTTTTATCGGCGAACATCTCCAGTGTTATTTCCGGATTGTCGGAAATAACAAGCGGTGTTTTTGGAGAATAATGGCGACTCAGCATACCCGGAGCATCCGGGGTTGCCGTTGCCTTGTTTCTGATTGTCACGTTTCCGATAACGGCTTCTATTTCCTCGGGGGTGATAGAGCCCAGGCGCAGTATAACGGGTCTGCCAGGAGGTTCTTCTCAGGAGTTCCTGGGCTACCGGGTGATCCGGTGCCCTGACAGCCACGGTTGCCTTGCCTGCTGTAACCAGATCAGGAATACAACTTTTCTTTTTCAGAACGACTGTCAGGGGACCGGGCCAGAAGTGCCGGGTGAGTATTACAGCTGCTTCAGGAATATCCGCGGCCACGGCACTCAAATCAGCGGTGCCATTTATATGAACGATGAGCGGGTTGCAGGAAGGTCGTTTTTTGACTTCAAAGATTCTGCGCACCGCCTGTTCACTGAATGCGTTACCGGCCAGTCCGTAAACCGTTTCGGTAGGCATTCCCACCACATCATTTTTGTCGAGGCAGTCAACTGCCAGCTGTATATCCCTTGTGATCATTTTGCGCTTTTACTGTCCCTGTCCCAGTGAGAACGCCGGTTTGCCGTCGAAGCTGTACAGGTTTTCGGTTTTGATGACATCAACACCGTGAACAAGCGCGCTGTTAAGAAGTTCAATAATAGTGGCAGAATTGATTCCATCGGCTGAAACGGGTTTGAACCTGCATCTCCAGTGGTCGGTGCAGAATGTCTCGCTGAAGCCGTCGGGCCATACCTTGATGCCTCGGTTGGTGATCATGGAGAGTTTCACGCCGTTCGTGTCCAGCTTTTGTATGATGGCTGCCAGGTCGTCCGGGTTTTCGCCGGGCCAGTGTACGAAGAGGTCAACTCCTTCCAGCCTTTTCAATGCCGGTTTTTTGCGTTGGTATTTGGGCAGATTGAGCTTCGGTCTTTCGGAGTAGGCCACGGCCTTCAGGTTCTCCGGTTTCTTCCCCAGGTTGGAGATTACCGCCTCTGCGAACTCGCTGGTGCTCACTTTGCGGGAACTCACACCTTCCTTGTAAATATCATAGGTGTGCACCCCTTCTTCAATCGTACTCAGCCAGGCGTTCTGTACTTTCTCTGCCACATCGCTTTGCCCGATATGGTTGAGCATCATGATGGCCCCCTGCAGCAGCCCCGACGGATTGGCTACATTCTGGCCGGCCCTGCGCGGTGCCGAGCCGTGAATAGCCTCGAACATGGCACACTCCTCGCCGATATTGGCAGAGCCCGCCAGGCCTACCGAACCGGCTATTTGCGCAGCCACATCTGACAGCACATCGCCATACAGATTGGGCATCACGATGACGTCGAAGGCTTCGGGGGTGTCAGCCAGTTTGGCGGCGCCGATGTCAATAATCCAGTGCTCATTTTCAATTTCGGGGTATTCGCGTGCAATTTCATCGAAAACAGCATGGAAAAGACCATCCGTCTGTTTCATGATATTGTCCTTGGTGAAACAGGTCACTTTTTTCCTGTTCTGCTGCCGGGCGTATTCAAAGGCATACCGGACGATGCGCTCACAGCCCGGGCGACTGATGAGTTTCAGGCACTGAACCACCTCGTCGGTCTGCTGATGCTCGATACCTGCGTACAGGTCTTCTTCATTTTCACGCACAATGATCACATCCATCACCGGGTGTTTGGTGTTCACAAACGGGAAAAGACTCATGCACGGGCGCACGTTCGAGTACAGACCCAGAAATTTGCGTGTGGTAACATTCAGGCTTTTGTAGCCGCCACCCTGCGGAGTAGTGATAGGCGCTTTCAGGAAAATCTTGTTACGGCGGATGGTATCCCAGGATTCGGGGGCAATACCCGACGTGTTTCCCGACAGGTAAACCTTTTCGCCCACCTCAATCTCGTCCACTTCGATGCGCGCACCGGCAGCTTTGATGATGGAGAGCGTGGCATCCATGATTTCAGGGCCGATGCCGTCGCCCTTTGCTACAGTAATTCTGGTCATAGTTTTATGTTTGTATCATTATCAGGCAGTTTTTGTCTTCCAGACGACTAACCCGACAATTATGTTTGATTGGCGGCACAAATTTCCCTTGTTTGAATCATTTGTTTCTATTTATATTTGCAATGAAATAAATAAGCGTTTGTTATGAATTACACGTTAAATCAGCTTCAGGTATTTCTGAAAGTGGTACAGCTGAGTAGTGTTACGAAGGCAGCCGAAGAGCTGAATCTGACTCAGCCCGCTGTTTCTATTCAACTGAAAAACTTTCAGGATCAGTTCGAAATCCCGCTGACAGAGGTGGTTGGCCGCAAGATTTATATCACTGAATTCGGCCACGAGATAGCACGATCTGCCGAAGCGATTCTGGATCAGGTGTACGCGATCAACAACAAAACCAGGGCATATCAGGGACAGCTCTTCGGATTACTCAAGATTTCGGTTGTTTCCACCGGGAAGTATATCATACCCTATTTTCTGGCCGATTTTGTGAGAGAAAACCCCGGTATTGACCTTAAAATTGATGTGACAAACCGGCTCAGTGTGCTGGAAAGCATGGAGCGCAATGAAACGGATTTCGCGCTGGTATCCATCCTGCCCGAAAATTTGAAAGTGGAAAAAATTGAGCTGCTACCCAATAAGCTGTACCTTGTGGGGAAAGCCGGCACAACCGATTCCGACGGGATAATCCCCGCAGGTCGGATACCGCTTATTTTCAGGGAAAATGGCTCCGGAACCCGTAAAATGATGGAAAAATTTATTGAAAAGCACGATGTGCCCTTTACCAGGCGTATCGAACTTACCTCCAACGAAGCGGTAAAACAGTCCATTCTCGCAGGACTGGGCTATTCCGTCATGCCGCTGATTGGCCTGAGGCACGAGCTTCAGCAGGGCGAGCTGGCAATCATACCTTATGACGGGCTTCCGCTGCTGTCCAGCTGGTATCTTATCTGGCTGAAAGGGAAGAATCTTTCGCCGGTTGCACAGGCCTTTGCAAGTCATGTGAAAACTCAAAAGAAGCATATTATTGACAATCAATTCAGCTGGTATGAGCAGTTTTAGCCAGGCTACAGGTTTTTTCTCCTCCCAAACAGTAAAATCATTCCTTGTTTCTTTCGCGGCCCTTTTGTCCATGACGGTTAGTGGCCAGTCGCTGCCAATTCCGGCACTCGACTCCACCCTGCATGTGCTCCACCGGCAGTCCATGTTTAACGGTACGGTATTGCTCGCGCGCGAGGGCAGGGTTATATATAGCAAATCAATGGGCGCCACCGCCCCCGACATGTCGGAGCCAATCACCAGCAGCACTGCTTTTAACCTGGCTTCTGTTTCCAAACAGTTCATCGCGCTCCTGATTTTACAACTGAAAGAGCAGAACAAACTCGGCTACGACGATCCGGTCCGGAAGTTTATTCCCGGTTTTCCTTACCCGGATATCACTGTCAGGCACCTGCTCACGCATACTTCCGGACTGCCAGATTATCAGGTGATTGTTCAGCAGCATACCAATACGCTCGATACGCTGAGCAATGATGATTTCCTTGATTTGCTGGCAGATATCAGGCCCGAACCACTTTTTGCGCCTGGTGAAAAATGGAAATACGGCACCACGGGATACGTTCTGCTGGTATCGTTGATTGAGAAAATTACCGGAATGTCTTTCGGTGATGTGCTGGAGCAGCAGATAGTCAGGCCGCTTGACCTGAAAAACACCTTCGCCTGCGCGCTCGACGTGCGCTACACACACGCGCGAACCCGGAGCCGCGCGCTCGGCTTTGAACGCAAATACGGGAATTACGTGCTTAACGACCTTACCCGTTTCGATGGGGTGGTCGGGGTAGGTGGTATTTATTCCTGCGCAGAGGATCTGCTCGCCTGGGATCAGGCGCTTTACACTGGTAAACTGGCCAGCACGGCTGCACTCAGGGAGCTCTTCAGTCCCGGGAAACTCAACGACGGAACGCCGGTCAATTACGGCTTCGGCTGGTTTGTTGACTCCACTTCCCGGAAAGTGTATCACACCGGTAGCTGGCTGGGGTTCAAAAATCTCATAGAACGGTATCCCGACTCGAAAACTACTGTCATCCTGCTCAGCAACTCAACTGATGGTACCGCCCGCGACGCAGTCAGGGCGCTGTTGAACGGGAAATCTCCCCAAATCCCGCACTCGCAACTGATACGCAATGTGCAACTGATTGACGGCACCGGCACGGCTCCCCGCCGGGAGGATGTGCGCCTGACAGACGACCGCATAAGGGAGCTTGGACAGCTTACGCCTTTCCCCGGCGAACAGGTCACCGAGGGCAACGGCAGGGTATTGGCACCCGGATTCATTGACGCACATAGTCACCATTTCGGCGGACTGGACGCGCATCCGGAAGCAATTCCATCCCTCAATCAGGGCGTAACCACCATCGTCATCGGTCAGGATGGCAACAGTTATCCGCTGGATACGCTGCAACACTTTATGGACTACCACAAGGCGGCCGTCAATATCGCGTCTTATACCGGCCATTCTACGCTTCGTGAACAGGTCATGGGCCCCGAAAACCTGTTCAGGACGGCTACTCCGACCGAGGTGGAACGCATGAAATCCATATTGCAAGCTGAAATGGAAAAAGGATCGCTCGGACTGAATACCGGACTGGAATACGAGGAGGCATTCTATTCGAGTCGGAGCGAGGTGCTCGAACTTGCCGCTGTAGCCGCCAGATCGGGAGGCCGGTATATGAGCCATATCCGCAGTGAAGATATCAATATGAACGATGCAGTGGAAGAAATTCTCGACATCGGCCGAAAAACGGGGATTCCGGTACAAATTTCACACATCAAGATTGCCAAGCGCGACCAGTGGAAAACATCCCTGCTCCTGCTCGAACGACTGCAGGCCGCCCGGGCAGTGCAGAGTTTGCCGTGAACCAGCTTTTCGATCCGGAGCAGTCCATCGTGGTGCGCTTTGCTCCCAATCGCGAATATGCCGGCAAAACATTGTCGGATATTGCCCGTTTGCGCCAGCAAAAACCCGCGCAGACGCTCATTGACCTCATCGCACTGGCAGAGGAGTTCGGAAAAAACAATCCGGACTATCCCGATGGTATCGAGGCGATTATGGGCAAGTCCATGGACGATTTCGACGTATCGAATATGATGTTGTGGCCACACACCTGTTTCTGTTCCGATGGCGCCTCGGGCGGGCACCCGCGCGGGCATGGCGCGTTCACGCGCGTGCTCGGGAGGTACGTCAGGGAACAGAAACTCATGCCGCTGGAAACAGCCGTTTACAAAATGACCGGGCTCACCGCCGATCAGGTCGGATTGCCGCAAAGGGGTGTTATAATGCCCGGCAATTACGCCGATCTGGTGCTGTTCGACCCTGAAACAGTCATAGACAATGCCAGTGTAAAGGACGGGAAGGCACTTTCCGACGGTATAGACAAAGTGTGGGTGAATGGCCAAACCGTATATGAAAGCAAAAAATCAACCGGTGAATTGCCAGGAGTTTTAATCAGAAGAAAGCAATAATGAATAACAAGGCTATCGTTCTCACAAACGGACTTTTTCATATCAATGACGCCAAAACGGCGCACGGACTGGTGCGAGGCACCGAACGCTTCACGATAGCAGCCGTGGTTGATGCTCCGGAAAATGCCGGCAGCGATGCCGGAGAACTGCTCGACGGTAAGCACCGGAATATTCCCTTTTTCGGTTCGCTGGAATCTGCTATACAGGCAGTTCCCGACGCGCATTATCTGATAATCGGCATTGCCACAGTGGGCGGCGTACTGCCTCCCGATATGCGCGAGATGGTCAGAACTGCCATCAGAAGCGGTTTGTCGGTGGTCAACGGACTGCACGAGTACCTTTCCGACAATGAAGAAATGACTGCCCTGGCAACCGAATACGGGGTGGAACTCATTGACGTCCGCAAGCCCCGGAACCGCGCCGATCTGCATTTCTGGACGGGTGAAATATGGAAAGTAACCGCACCGGTGATTGCAATCATGGGTACTGATTGTGCACTTGGGAAGCGAACCACAGCCCGTCTGATCAGGGAATGTTGTCAGGCGGCCGGGATAAACACCCAAATGATATACACCGGCCAGACTGGCTGGTTGCAGGGCGGGGAATACGGGTTTATCTTCGACTCCACGCTGAACGATTTCGTTTCCGGCGAACTGGAACACGCCATTGTCACGTGCTGGAAGGAAACACAGGCAGATTTCATACTGCTGGAGGGACAGGCGTCGCTCAGGAACCCGAGCGGACCGTGTGGTTCCGAATTCCTGATTTCCGGCAACGCGAAGTCGGTCGTGCTCGTGCACGCGCCCGCGAGGGTTTATTACGACAACGATGCGCACTGGGGGCGTATTCCCGATGTGGGCACCGAGATGCATCTCATTGAATGTTTTGGCTCAAAGGTGATTGCGCTGGCCCTCAACACAGAGGGCTGTACCCCTGAAGAGGCGGTCGGGTACAGGGATGCGTATGAGGCGCGTTTCAAAATACCCGTACTCTTGCCGCTGGAAGAAGGTGTGGAGAAAATATTGCCCGTACTGAAATCATTGAAGGGATGAAAATACGCGAAATAAGGCCATATTACAGAAAAATACCCCTTAAAAAGCCGTACACCATTTCCTCCGAGACATTTTCTGACGTGGAGCTTGTATTTGTGGAACTGGAACTGGAAAACGGAATAATCGGCCACGGGTCGGGCTTTCCCGGGATGCCCGGCACACAGGCAGCCCTTGATCTGGCGCTGCACGATGCATTCTGCCAGTATCTGGGAGTTCCCATTGTCTCCTTTTACGGGCAGTGCATGGAGCCGCTGCCCACCTCTGTCACCATTGGAATCATGCCCGTCGAAGAAGCACTGAAAGAGGCGGTGGAATTTGTCAGTATGGGTTTCAGGGCGTTGAAGATCAAGACCGGCGGAGGTGAAACAGCGCAGGATGTCGAACTGCTGCTACGCCTTCGCGAAACCGTTGGCAAGGACATCAGGCTGCGTATTGACCCCAATCAGGGCTACAACGCACAGCAGCTGGTACAGATATACGAAAATTGCGATGTTGAGCTTATCGAACAGCCCTTGCCGGTTGGAAGTGAGCATTTACTTATTAAGCTGCCCCCGCTGCTCCGCGACATACTCGTTGCCGACGAATCGCTTACAGGTCCTGAAACGGCATTGCCCCTCACACAGTATCCGCGGCCATTTGGAATTTTCAACATTAAACTGATGAAATGCGGCGGCATTCTGGCAGCCCGGGAGATTGCCGGTATTGCCGAACAAGCCGGCATCAGTCTGTTCTGGGGCTGTAACGACGAGAGTTCGCTGAGTATAACTGCTGCCCTGCACGCGGCATACAGTTGTCCGAATACCCGCTACCTCGATCTGGATGGCAGTTTTGACCTGGCTGAAGATCTGTCTTCGGGCGGATTTGAGTTGAGGGACGGGAAAATGCTGGTAACCGGCCGCTATGAGAAAACACTTTGAAATATGAAAATATGCAATCACTTATGAAAATTAACCCGATCATCCTGCTGGCTACTGTCCTTGTTTTGTTTGCCAGAAATACCGCTGCGCAGCAATGGGAGTCCTTTCTTTCGCCACCGCTTCCTTTCAGCAACAACAAGTTGGTTGAAGCAGGGGGTAGATTGTTCATTTTTGGCTGGAATGGCCTCTATCGCAGCACCGATGAGGGAGCGCACTGGACTCAAATTCGTTCCTACACCTCTGACAATGTTTCGCAGGTGCTCGTGTTCAACCGGAATACACAAAAATTGTACTGGTCGGAAGGGCTCGATTCAATGAGTTTTTACCGGTTGCTGGTGAGTCCGGATCTGGGGGACACCTGGCAGCAGGCGGGTAATGTGCAGGCAGATATATCCGCTTTTGTGGGAGATACTATTTTCGGACCAGCATATCTCGGATCCGGTATGGACATGGCTTTCCGGCCGGGAAACGGAGCCTGGTCTGTATTGCCCGGATGGCCCAGCGATACTGCCGGATATATTCAGGATATATGCGCCAGGGAACATCACTTGTGGGCAGTTGCAGCAAAGGGAATATACCGTTCTTCTGATTCCGGCTTGACCTGGGAATATCTCAGGCCGTTATCCAACCAGCCCATATTCAATGATCCGGTATTTATCTACAGGCTTTTTATCGAGGAACTGAACGGGAATCTGGTGGTTGCCAATGAAAAGGCAAACAAACTGTATCTTAGTCAGGATCAGGGTGAAAACTGGCAGGAATATCTATGGATGGGTAAAGGGCTTTACAATACAGGAAAGCATCTTTTCTGTACTGATTCTGCTGGAATTTCCCTGATGCGTTTCGATGAAGCCAACCCGGCCGTCTGGATAGATATGCAGACAGAGGTCAATGGTGATTTACAGATCGGAGGCGTTGGAGAAATCGGAGAAACGGTCTGGATCGGCTCCTCGCGCGCGGGTGTCTCGCGCAAGCGACCTGATTTTCCGCGCTGGGAGATCAGAAATGGTACGTTCAATACAGGTGGCGGATCGCTCAGATATCAGGCTGGCTGGTTGTTTCTGGATGATCAGTTGCAGACATTCTCCGCGGACAATGGAGACACATGGCAACAAAGCCTTATGGAAATTTTTCCCGATTACCGGGTAAAGGGAGACTATAATCTGGCAATTGCTACCGATCTGGGTACATCAGTCCTGTTGAGATGTCCGCAAAATGGCCGGTTTGAATGGGAGATCTACTCCCGCTTCCCTGATTATGTCAGGGGAATACTGGAATTGGGCGATACCCTTATTGGTCAGTCGTCATACGAACCTTACCGCCTTTTCAAATCTTTTGACAAGGGAGCTACCTGGACGAATACGGTCACATTGCCGACCATATTCGAAAATGCCAGTGTCAGATTAAGCGGGAAAAACCTTGTTGTTGTAAAGGACAAGACGGTTTACCGTTCAGAAGATCAGGGAGTGAGCTGGCAGCCGGTTTATACCTTTCCGAACACCGTTGATGAGTCTGTCGGCCGGTTTTATGTCGTAAATGACACCATATTGATTTCGCACCCTCCTTTGGATCTGCTTTTTTATTCTGCGGACAGTGGACTTAACTTCGATACCCTGCATACGCCACAGAATATTAACACCACGACTTACAGACTTCGCGTACGCCCGGGACTGCTGTTGCTTCACCTGGATGAACCCTCTTTTTATATTTCACGTGATATGGGTAGCACCTGGACTACGGTGGGAGCGCCTCCCGGCATAACCCAGGCTCAAATGGCGGCAAGTATTTCGGGTGATGCCTGGAGTTACGGAGACAACACCCTTTTTATGCCGGATAACAGGCGTTTGCGGCTCGATAACCAGCGCCGATTCTCGGGCAGAGTTTTCTTTGACAACAACGGGAACGGTCAACCGGACAATGGTGAGGATGGAATTGACAATGTAGTGGTGCAAACAAGCCAGAGCAACATACTGAGTACCACTTACCTCGGCGGTTATTTCTCCGTGCTCCTCGGTCAGCAGGGCGAACAGGCCAGTGTGACCGGTTTGCCGCCTTATTTCACCATATCTCCTTCCTCTCAAATTATACCAACCGGGGGCGCTACCATACCATTCGCTACTTTCGCGGTGAAGCCTCAGAGCCTTGTTACAGATACACGGGTGAAACTGGCCACGACAACCTATTTCCGGGCCGGTTATGACAATACAATCATCGTAAATGTACGCAACAACGGATCTTTGACTGCCAGCGGACTCATCCGGCTGGTGGTGGATCCATTGCTGAATGTTACCGCAACGACACCTGCGGCTGATTATATATCAGGCGACACACTCTTCTGGAACTATGGCAATCTGAAACCTTTCCAAGAGTTGCAGGTTCAGGTGGTGGTTGCTACGGCGGTTGTTCCTCCCGGTACCCCCGTACACATCAGCGCGGAAGCGGTCAGTAATCCCGATACAAATACGGCAGACAATATCGCCGTGCTTGATCAGCAAATCAGTTCATCATACGATCCGAATGACAAATCGGTTTCAGACGAGGAGATACCGGTCAGTCGGGTGAGCGAAAGTGAACTCGTTTACACTGTGCGTTTTCAGAATCTGGGCAATATTTCAACAGACTTCATCACAGTACGCGACACCCTTTCAGAGGCACTGGATGTGAGCAGCGTGCGCGTACTTGCGGCCAGTCATCCCTGGGAACTTCGGCTGGAAAACAACCGCGTGCTGGTTTTTCGCTTTAATCCGGTACAACTGACCCCGGCGTCCCAGGACAGCATGGGAAGTCAGGGATTCATTCAGTTTGCCATAAACCTGAAACCCAATTTGCAGACAGGTGATGAAATCACCAATACAGCACATATTTACTTCGATTTCAATCCAGCGGTTGTTACCAATACCGTGAAGACGAGTATTGGTGTTTTAGCTGTATTTGAACCAGCAAGGCATGATTTACCCTTAGGTATTTATCCCAATCCGTCCACAGGTAATTTTACCCTCGTATTACCCGGTGATATGGAAGGTGCCGGAAGAATTGAGATATTTTCGGGAGAAGGAAGGGTTGTGCACACCGTCGTTACTCAGGCTGCACAGCAGGAGATAATACTTCCTCCAATACCCGCGGGTACCTACTGGTGCCGATGGATGGTGGCGGGAAGGACAAGCTGGGGCAAGGCTGTTGTACACAAATGATTCACATCAGCCAATTTCATCCAGTATCCAGTGTGCGAGTCTGAGGGCATCCACCCCGTCCTGCAGTGATACAACCGGGGTGGTATCGGTGGCGATGGCGTGGTGGAAGGTACGCAGTTCTTACACGATGGCATTAACCGGTGCGGTTTCGGGCATTCTCATTTCCAGCCATTTTTTTCCGCGGGGTGTGTCAAATTCCATGAGCTGGTCCACCGGCGGCAGATTGTCGGCGGCCTGATCATACAACCTGATAATCTGGGCATTTTTCTCGCTGAAGTCGAGGCTCAGATAGTGATCTTCCTGAAAAAGGCGCATTTTTCGCATGCTTTTCATGGAAATCCGGCTCGCAGTGAGGTTAGCCACACATCCGTTCTCAAACTCGATGCGGGCATTGGCGATATCGGGCGTATGGCTGAGAACTGCCACGCCACTGGCACTTACTTTTTTTACCGGTGATTTTACGAGATGCAGCACCAGATCCAGATCGTGAATCATCAGATCAAGTATGACTGATACATCGGTACCCCGGGGCTGGAAGGCGGCCAGCCGGTGCCCCTCGATAAACATAGGTTGGAGTGTCATGCCCCTCAGTCCGGTGAAAGCCGGATTGAATCGTTCCACATGACCCACCTGCACTTTAAGTCCGGTATCGGCGGCCAGTTTCAGCAGTTCATCGGCTTCATCAACGGTGTGCGTAACCGGTTTTTCGATAAACACGTGCTTGCCTGCGCGCAGCGCCCCGGCGGCCAGCGCGAAGTGAAAAGGTGTTGGAGTCACTATATCCACGGCATCTACTTCGCCGAGCAGCTCCTCGTACGTATCGAAACGCCTGACGCCGAACTGGGCAATGGCGGAAGCAGCATTCTGATCATCAGGATCGTAAAAACCGGCGAAATCCCACACGCTGCTGCAGTCTTCCGATAATATACACCGGATATGAATCTTTCCCAGGTGTCCGGCACCCAAAACTCCTATTTTCATTATTTGATCAGATTAATCCCTGAAATACATCAGAATCCCCCCAAAGAGCGTAATGAGCAGCAACAGAACCGAGGCCATGCGGATGGAATTGCGCATGTGTTTGATAAATGATTCAATCTCGTTCGACCTTGTTGCGCACCAGAATTCCGTACACCTTGAATACCTTGGCCCTGAAATACAGGTTGACGAAGAGCATGGCCACAAACAGCCCGATAACGATGGTGATGAGTAATGTGTACATCTTGTATTGTTTAGCGCTTCTTGCGGCGCTTGTAGTTTTCCAGAACGAACGAACCCAGTCCGGAGAGCGAAGAGTAAAACGCCTTGCCGCCGTTTGTCTGGGTGAATGCCTCCACGAAACGCACCAGGTAGGGGTCGCGCGCAATCATAAAGGTGGTGATGGGAATATTGAGTTTTTTACACTGCATGGACAGGTTCAGACACCTGTTTACGATCTTCCGGTCGAGTCCGAAGGAGTTTTTGTAGTACTTTTTACCGATTTTAAGGCAGGTGGGCTTGCCATCGGTGATCATGAAGATCTGCCTGTTCTGGTTGCGCCGTTTTTTCAGGATATCCATGGCCAGCTCGAGTCCGGCTACCGTGTTTGTATGGTAGGGGCCTACTTCCAGATAGGGTATTTCCTGCAGTTCGATGGGCCAGGCATCGTCGCCGAACACAATGAGGTCGAGAGTGTCTTTCGGGAATCGGGTTCTGATAAA
>JAJTFM010000173.1 GCA_021298575.1 Saprospiraceae bacterium
ACCCGACTACCTTATTCTTTTTATACCCCTCGATGGTGCGCTTACTGCCGCTGTACAGGCCGATCCGCGACTGTACACCGAGGCACTCGAACGCAATATTGTCCTTGTAAGTACCAGTACACTCCTCGCCACGCTGCGTATGGTGGCCTATCTGTGGCGCCAGGACAAGCAGACCCGCTCGGTACAGGAGATTGCCAGGCAAAGTGGTATGCTATACGATAAATTTGTCGCCTTTGTCGACGACCTCAGAAGGGTGGGGGCTCAGCTGGACAGTGCCAAAAGTGCATACGGTGAAGCCATGAACAAACTTTCCGATGCCACGCGTCCGGGCGATACGCTGATAGGGAAAGCGAACAAAATCCGCGATCTGGGTGCAAAAACTACCAAATCGCTGCCGCCCGAACTTGCCGAAGAATAAATTTCAACTGTTCATTAAACCAGACGTGAATTCCTCAGTCAGAATAATCGTAACATCTTCAGTGAATGCCCGAAAAAACAGATACAGACGAACAGTTGCTTGAATTGCTGGCTTCCGAGTTTACCTTTGAAAGGGGATTCGGTCTTCTGGTGGCTGCCTACAAACAGCGTCTGTACTGGCATATCCGCCGGATTGTACTCACCCATGAGGATGCCGATGACGCGCTGCAGAATACATTTGTCAAGGTCTACAAGGGAATTGCTCATTTCGAGGGAAAATCGAGGTTGTACACCTGGTTGTACAGAATAGCCACCAATGAGGCACTCAATTTGGTTCAGCAGCGAAGCAAACACCATGCCGGCTCACTGGAAGAAAATGACGCAATCGCTGTTCTGAAGGCTGATCCCTGGTTCGAAGGTGACGAAACCCGGCTCATGCTGCTGAGTGCCATTGCCGGGTTGCCTGAAAAGCAGCGACTGGTTTTTAATCTCAGATACTACGATGAAATGCCTTACGAGGAAATGTCGGTCATGCTCGGCACCTCGGTAGGCGCACTGAAGGCGTCGTTTCACCATGCCGTCAGAAAAATTGAACAATCAATCCGTGTCGGATAACAAATATGAACAAGAAAATCAATCAGGAGCTGGAAGAACTGTCGCCCCTGCTTCGGCAACTCAGCGGGCAGGGCGACGGACTTGAGGTGCCTTATGGCTACTTTGAAAACTTCGATGACAAACTCAGGCAGCGAATGACAGAGCGGGGTGTCAGGCGTCATGCACTTCAGCAGATACATGTTCCGGTAAAACGCCGTGTCTGGCCGGGTGTACTCGCCGCTGCCGCTTCGCTGGCACTGGTACTGGGAGCTGTCCGGTATTTCAAGACCGACAGTGATACAACGCAGTTTGCTGCAAATGACCTCACCTCCGAGGAAATTACTGCATTTCTGATGGAAAATGCAGCAGATTTCGAACCCGAACAATTGGCCACTCTTGAAGACGGCCCGAATGAAAACAAAATTCCTGTTACTTCGCCAAACGAAACCACTTCCCCGGGAAAAGATGAAATCCCGGCCGAGGCAGTAGAGGAGATCATTGATGAAATGACCGACGAAGAATTGGCAGAATTGCTTTGAACCGGCTATGCGCCTTCAAAAATGCAAAAACTGACAAAAAATCAGCCTGTTTTGCCACCGGCAGAGAATCCTGAACAAGCTCTTAAACTGTTTAATCAATAAATCACCATGAAAAAATTATTGCTCTTGACCGCTCTTGTGTGTAGCATTTCAGGTTTCGCAATCGCACAACACGACCCCGGACACAAGGAGGAAAAAATAGCCGCTTTCCGTGCCGAAGTGTTCACCAGGGTTCTCAGACTTACACCGGAGGAAGCCCAGGGATTCTGGCCCGTTTACAACGAATTTCAGGATCAGAAAGAGAAAATTCAACAGTCAACACGCTCCGGCAAACAGGAAGACCAGATGACCGACGCAGAAGTGGAAGAACAAATCAAAAAGCACTTCGAGAAAAAGCAGCGCGAACTGGATCTGGAAAAAGACCTTTACCAGAAACTCAGGAAGGTACTCCCGGCCCGCAAAATTGTCAGAATTCCCTCAGCAGAACGCGAATTCAGGGAAGCCCTGGTTAAACGACTGCAGGAAAACAGAGAGAGAAAGAAGGGCAGGTAAATTACAGAGGTGGTTTTTTGCGGCAAATTGCCGTACTTTGCATTACGCATGGAAAAATCACCCATAGTAGTAATTGTGGGTGCCGGCAGAGTAGCCTGGCACCTTGGCAGACGCCTGAGAGGCAAGGGAATACCTGTGCACCAGATCATAAATCGCACCGAAGAACGGGCAGTAGAACTGGCCCGTTCAGTCGGAGCCAGCGCCAAAACGAATTTGTCGCATATTAATCCGGAATCGGACTGGGTGCTTTTGGCCGTGAAGGATGACGCAATAGCCGGTGTGGCGGAAACACTGCAGCAATTCGTACCTGACGCGCTTGTAACACACACGTCTGGCGGAACGGCAGGTAGTGTGCTTTCTCCCTTCTTCGGGCGTTACGGTGTGTTCTATCCGCTACAGTCTTTTTCCTTCGAGCATACCCCCGTATGGTCCAAAATACCGTTTTGTGTGGATGCCAGTTCTCCTGAAGACCTGCTTTTTCTGAAAAAAACGGCCAAACGTATCGGTAATCTGGTATATCACGTCAACGACGAACAGCGGGCCCGTCTCCATGTAGCAGCAGTTTTTGCCAATAATTTCGCCAATCACTGCTTTGCTGTAGCAGAGAGAATACTCGATGACCAGGATCTTCCATTCGAAATGCTGCACCCGCTGATGGAAGAAACAGTAGCCAAAGCACTGCAGGAATCGCCCGCCCGTATGCAAACCGGGCCGGCCGCCCGGGGAGATGTGGAGACGATGCGCAGGCATCTTCTCCTGCTTGAAGCATATCCGGATTTGCAAAAAATGTACAAATTGTTTTCCAGCAATATCTTTGGAAAGGAAGAATGGTAGAATTATTCTAAATAATTTTAACATTCTTTAACAATCTGAAATTTCAAACTGTCGTGTTAACTTTGCGATTCCTACCAGTTTCATTTAATTGGGCGCCTGCATCACCACTATAAGTCGCCTCAATTGCACTAATAATGTCAAATGCACGCCTGACTGCAATCGGAATGGCAGTGCCGCATAAAGCGGTGCCAAATTCATGGTTTGAATCTTTCCTGGAAACATCAGATGAATGGATTCTCTCCAGAACGGGTATCAGAACCCGGTATCACGCATCTGAAAATGAATTCACCAGCGATTTGTGTGTACGCGCCGCACAGGATTTGTCTGAAAAATTTGGTGTGGATCTGTCCGACGTGGATATGATTCTTGTTTCCACTGTGACTCCCGACCAACCCATGCCAAGTATGGCTTGCAGGGTGCAGCACAGACTTGATATCAAAAAATCGGGCGCCCTCGACCTCTATGCCGCATGTGCAGGCTTTTCATACGGAATTGTAGTGGCAAAAGGACTTATCGCCGGCGGATTGCACAAAAAAATACTCGTGTTTGGAGCCGAAACACTCTCCCGCGTGACTGACTTTACCGATCGTACCTCCTGCGTGCTGTTTGGCGATGGCGCCGGCGCCGTGCTCATCGAAGCTGATGAAACCGGGAATGTCGGACACTGTGTCACAGGTGCCAGCGGAGAGGGCGGAGCTGACCTCTACATCTCCGGTTTCGCTCACGAGATTGACGGGCATGAACTCAAAATGAACCGCTGTATCGTCCAGAACGGACGCAAGGTGTTCAAATGGGCCGTTACAACAGTGGCCACAGAAATGAAAAATCTGGCTGCCATGAATAACCTGACGCTGGATCAGGTTGACTGGTTTGTGCCACACAGCGCCAATCTGAGAATTATAGAGGCTATCTGTAACGAATCAGGATTCCCTTTCAGTAAAGTACTGGAAAGTGTCGTTGACTTCGGGAACACATCCTCGGCATCCATCCCCATTGCCCTCTATCAGGGTATCATGAACGGAAAAGTGAAAAAAGGCGATAAAATTATGCTGATAGGTTTCGGCGGCGGACTTGCGTATGCAGGAACCATTATTGAATGGTAATTTTTCCGACCTTTGGGGCTTTCATTCTGAAACGATATGCCCGACAAAGATTTAAGCCACATTCTGACGCATCTGGGAGAAGACCGCGGTCTGTACTTCAATGCTATTGCCCCTCCGGTTATTCAAACAAGCAACTTCGCTTTTGATAATCTGGAACAGTTCCGCACTGCTTTTTCGGATGAGTTGCACCATCATGTCTATTCAAGAGGCAACAACCCGACTGTACAGATCCTGCGCGAAAAACTGGCTGCACTGGAGGGTACCGAAGACGCACTTGTTTTTGCAAGCGGCGCAGCCGCTATCTCGGCCGCCGTTATAGCCAATGTCAGGGCCGGCGAACACGTTGTATGCCAGCAGGCGCCTTACTCATGGACAAACGCGCTCCTGAAAAAGTTCCTGAGCCGCTTCGGTGTAGAACATACCTTTGTTGACGGAACAGACCTGGCCCAGGTAAAGGCAGCTATCAGGCCCAATACCAAAATTCTGTTTCTCGAAAGCCCCAATACAATGACTTTTGAGATACAGGACCTGCGTGCGTGCGCAGACATCGCGCGCGAGTACGGGCTGGTGACCATGATTGACAACTCGTACAGCTCTCCTGTTTTCCAGAATCCTGCCGATTTCGGAATTGATATTGTGCTTCATTCGGGCACCAAGTACATCAATGGCCATTCCGATGTGGTGGCGGGTGTACTGTGTGCAAGCCGCGAGATGGTCAAAAAGATATTTGAATCCGAATTGATGACGTTGGGAAACATGATAGCCCCACACGATGCAGCACTGGTACTGCGCGGACTCCGCACATTGCCACTGCGCGTGAAAAGAAGCGATGAAAGCGCCCGGTACATCGTGGGAAAACTGGAAAATCATCCTAAAGTAGAAAAAATATGGCATCCTTTCCACCATACTTTCCCGCAACGCGAACTGGCCATGCAGCAGATGCGCGGCTGTGGCGGCCTGTTCTCGGTACAGTTCCGGACAAACAGTATGGAAAAAATGGAAGCCTTTGTACATAGTATCAGCAGGTTCCTGATGGCTGTAAGCTGGGGTGGTCACGAATCCCTGATGATTCCGACAATCGGGTTTTACAACATCCCGGGCAGGGACAATCCGCCTATGCCCTACACTTTCGTTCGTTTCTACATCGGACTGGAAGATCCGGAGTGGCTCTTGGAAGATATTGAAAACTGTTGTGCCAGTCGGGCAGTGTGAGGAACCTTCGGGAGATTGAATCTCATTTCTGGGTAGCCACCGTGAGTACTGCTGAGGGTGATTTTGAAACAGAAGTGATTATCACCACTCAACGCATCAAGGCTTATGCATGCGAATGCTTCACGCCCGGGCGCAGGCTAATGTGCGCGCACATAGCTGCTACATTGCTCAAACTGAGGCAATTTCTGGAACAGCGCGCAGAAGAAAAACGCGCAAAAGCCGAAGCAGCAAGAAGTAATGAAATCAGCCGGCTAACCGTACAATCGGTACTCGAGCACGCCACCCATAAGGCACTGGAGGCATTTGTAAGAGATTATGCCCGGCGCGACCGCGATTTCGGACTGGCGCTCAAGACCTGGTTTGCAGGTTCGGTAACGGAATCTGAAAATCCGTTTTTGCTGATACTCGACTCGGTGATACCCAAATCAATGCCCGCAAAAGGATACCGGGATCCGGATTTCAGGAGGATCAGGAAGGCGCTCGACGGCCTTGAGACACAGCTGGATAAATATGAAAATGAAAGAGATTTTCGAAGTGTCTTCCTGATTACAATAGCTATTCTGAAGCGAATTTTGCCCTTGCAAGGTAAAACAGAGGGAAATCGCCAGGAGGCGCTTGCCTATTTTACCCGCCTGGCACTCGATAAACTGACTCGTGCCAGTGTATCGGAACTCTCACCCGAGCTTCGTGAAATTATCTGGGAGTTTGTTTTTGAACTCGGCGAAGGAGGACTGCTCGCGGCAGAGCTCACTCGTCCCGCACTGCGCTTCCTGAGCAACACGGAGACTTATAAGACGAAACAGGCTGAGATCCGTGATCACTTCGATCTTGCACCCTATCCGGCACAGCCATTCCTCTTACACCTTTTTATTGCTTCGCTTTCCCGTCAACAATTGCCCGCCTACGTCATCAGGGTACTCGAAGACTACAAGGGAATGCCCGAAAGAATACGGCTTGCCATCCTCGAACTTTATTACCTGGATCAATGGGAAACAACTATTGAAACGGGCCGGCATTTTCTCGGCGCGGGTGTTTTCGAGGGTCGGTACCGCCAGGAAATAGAAGATATTCTGCTCATCATTGCCGAAAAATCGGGAAAATCCGATTTGAGAATACAATTACTCAAAGACAGGTTTCTGGAAACAGGCAGAACAGATGTGTTTTACAAACTCAGAGAGGCTGCAGGCGACAGTTGGGATACAATCCGACAGGAACTGATAAAAATACTTGCCGACAAAGCGGCCGGACAGCAGCTGGCGTTTCTTCATGCAGCCGAAGGACAACTCGATGAACTCGCTCTGCTGGTTGAAAAAGAGCATTCTGTTCAGTTCCTGCAGCGTTATGAGCAATATTTTTTCGATACCAATCCCGGGTTCGTGGTTCAGCAGTACATCAGGCTGCTGAGCGGTTACCTGGATGATCACTTTGGCACACCGGCTGCGATATACGTCAGGCAGCAACTCAATGAATTATGGCAAAAAGGTAAACCTGAGTTGGCTGTCAATATTTCCGGACAGCTTGTAGCGGCATTTAAAGATCGCTTGTATCTGGCAGAGGAACTCAAGGAACTCCAGCCTGGCCGTAAACGGAAAACTGTGCTGCCATGAAGATTGAGCTCTGGGTAATCGGAAAAACAAACGAGAAGTATCTGGAAACCGGTATAGCTGTTTTTGAAAAAAGACTCAGCCACTACATCCCCTTCAGTATGACGGAAATTCCGGATGTCAGGAAACAAAAAGACAGCGTGGCGCTCCGGCACGAGGAAGGACAAAAAATTCTGGGCAAGATATCGGATGACGACCTGCTGATTCTGCTCGACGAGAACGGCAAACAGCATTCATCCGTTGAGTTTGCCGGCTGGATGGAAAAAAAACTCG
The DNA here is from genome assembly GCA_021298575.1 of Saprospiraceae bacterium. Taxonomy (GTDB): domain Bacteria; phylum Bacteroidota; class Bacteroidia; order Chitinophagales; family Saprospiraceae; genus M3007. The sequence continues at coordinate 7,129 of JAJTFM010000173.1, forward strand.
CCGGTTACGGCAAAAAAATGATTTTTCTGGTGGGAGGAGCCTATGGTTTT
>JAJTFM010000174.1 GCA_021298575.1 Saprospiraceae bacterium
CATTCCCCCTGGCCCGGCCGTTCTCGACCTGTATAATCACATCCACCTCGTGGGCGTGGGTGTTGGAGCCCTTGAAGCGCCCCTCTTTGGTGGTATGGTAGATAAAAATGAATGATGTACGCGGGTGCGCTTTGCGCAGGGCGTCCATGTCCTCGATCTCCAGTCCGGCCTTGGTGACGGAGTCTATGAATACGAAATCAAACTGCCCGGGGTTTTCGGGCACGCGGTCGGTCACGTACAGGCGCGGGTGTGAGGCTTTCAGGCGACCCACTTTCTCCTGGAGTGTGTAGCCAAACCCCTCCTCGATGGCGCAATACAGCACTTTCCCATGATGAACGGCCAGGTAGTGCGCCATATCGAGGCACAGAGTAGATTTCCCCGATTTGGGCAGTCCGTACACCATTGCCGTGAAGCCCACTGAAGGGTCGCCGATGAGCTGCCGGTATTTTCCCTGAAGACCAATGGTTTCAAACTGCATCCCCATCAGGGTCGCGGAGGGGATCACTTCAGGGTAATGACGGGTATTGCCAGCATTGGTTTCATGCGCGCTTGACCCGACGCCGTTTGAGTACGGACTTTTTTTTTGATTCCTCCTGACACCTGCTTTCCCCCGGATGAGTGCTTTGATACCATTCAGCTCTGCCGGATGGATGGTCAGCACCTCTGATTTGTTGTTGATGTGCTCGGCCATGCTTTTGTAGGCGGCGCTGATGGTCCTCACGTACTTGTCGTCGCGGGTCACTTTGCCGGAGTCTGCCGCCTTTTTCATACGGGCGAGCAGTTTTTCGATTTTGTCGTCCACGCCGCGCTTGCCGTTGAGGCTCACGTATGATTTTAGCAGGGCGATGGATAGCATGGGCGTCTGGGCACTCGCAATCTCCTGATAGCGCTTGAGACTGGCGGGTGCAATGCGGATTTCGGCAGCATCGCCCATTTTCTCGTACAGTTTGATGAGCTGCTCTTGCACGAGCTTGATCACTGCGGCATACGGAGAGGTCTTCTTGATGCGCCGCTCGAGGATGGCTTTCTGGAGGCTGTGTATAAGGGTAAGCACCTGTGCCTGGGTTTTCACTTTACCGTCCATCAGCGCATAGCGGCGAATGAACTGCACGTCGGTATCGAGCGATTCCACCGGGGTGGTTTTGTATTCCGGTGTTTGGGCTTTTGAAGCCTTTCCTGATTTGGTTTTTGAAGGTTTGGCCGTTTTGACTGCCTTTTTTGGCTTCTCGGCAGTCTGTTTGGGTTCTACCCGCGTGCGGGTGCGAACAGGCTTCGCTGACTGCTGCGGTGCAAACGTTGTCTTGCTGCTTTGCGGATGCGCCTGCAGGTAGCTGTCCAGCTTCTCGAAGTAGGCATCCACCACTCGTTTGATATTCTCCACCTTGCGGTAGTGTTCCCAGTCGTTCTGTGCGGCTCCGCTCACCAGCGCGTGGCCTTTGGCCAGCGCTTCCGGCAGGTTGTCAAAGTCAATGCCCGCTGTGCGGTCGAAGTAATTTTTGGTGGTTATCATGGCGTTTCTATGGTTTTGTGGGTTTTTCAGAAGTTAAGCAGTTCCAGTTCGAGTTCCAGCGCGAGGGCTTCCAACTCCAGCGCCTCCACTGCGGTGGAGCGCGACGCTTCGGTAGTAGTTTCAGTAGCTTTATTAGCTTCAGGAGCGTTCATGCGGTACTGAAGCAGGTAATTGAGGCGTCCGAACTCTTCAGCCCGGTTCTCTGCGCTGCGGCCCTCCACCTGAAGCGCCGACTTTTTATCCTCGATCTCTTTTCGCAGCTCTCCCCAGCGCGGCGACTGTGCATCGCCCCGGTAAGTGCCTATTTTGGTGTTGATGGTCTGTCGCTCGGCTTCGTACTGCGCAATGGCTGGCCCCAGATCGCTGTTCAGGGAGAAGCCTTTGGGTTTTAAGACCGCCCGCTCCGTCTTTCGCACCTTGCTCACATACTCCTTGAAGTAGTTCAGGTAGTAGCGGTTGGAGAAGTACACCCCCAGCAGCCCGTAGCTGTTCTCAATCTTTCGGCCCATCGCGAGTATGTCGCGATCCTGTATGTCGGTGCCGTTGAGCAGGTCTTCTATGTCTTCCTTTAGTTCCTTCCCCTTTTTGTATCGCTTGTCGTTCACATCGCCATCCTCGGCAGCTTTGGGCATCTGCTGCATGAAGTTCTGCGAGAGTAGCTGGGTTTTAAACCCCCGGATGGCCTCGAGGCTCCGCTCCCGATAGCTTCGGTAGTCCTGAATATCTCGCTGTACGGCCCGGATGGCATCCAGCGCCAGTTGTGCGCGCTTGTTCTCGCGGAATAACTGCTCGCGCTCCTGATCGAAGAACATACGCACGAGGCGGTCCACGTCCGTAATCAGGGCCAGCTTGATCTCCTCCGGGTTGAGGCTCTCCAGATCAAGCACATTACCGCGATCTCCCCGGAACCATATATCGTTGATGCGCGAGGTTTTCTCCTCCAGCTTCTGGAATACAAACACGTCCATCGAGTCCTGAATCAGGGGCATCACGATGCGCACGTACTTGAACTGATTGCCCTGCCGCCAGATTCTGCCCTCGAGCTGCCGTATATCGGTGGGGTTCCATTCGGGATAGCAGTTGTAAATCACCGTTCCGCGCTTTTGCAGATCAATGCCCTCTCGGATGGTGGCGGTACCGATGATGATCTTCACCACGCCGTCAAGGAATGCCTCCTTGATGAGTTCCTTGCGTGTATCGTTGATCTCTGAAGAGATGATTTCCACCTCATCCACACGTGTTTTATCGTAGATCACCCCCTTTTTGTAGCCTGTCACGGCTTCGAGGTATTCCTTGATGAGGGGGAAGAACTGCTTACCCCGGTTCATGTAAATGACCTGTCCGCTGGCGCTTTCGCCGTTGCTTTCGTGCCACTGCTTGACCGAGCGGATGCAGTTCATCACGTAGGCGATCTTGGGGCTCTGCTCCACAAAATCGCGGTAGTTTTCCGGCGTTCCGCTCAGGATGAAGGGCGACAGGGCATTGTCCAGGCTGTATGCCAGTGCGCGAAAGAGGTTACCCATATCAAGCTTTCCGCCAGTGGCGTTTTTCGCCATCGCCACAATGCCGTTCTGGTTTTCCCGCTGCCGGGGTGTCATATTGATGTAGGTCAGTACCTGCTGATCGGGCGGTAGCCGGACTTTGCTGTTGTCGAGGTCGTACAGCAGCGGCAGATTGATCTTGCGGGGTCTAACTACTCCCGCTTCCTCGCCGGTTTTGTAGAGAATGTGGTTGTAGATCAGTTTCTGAAGAATACGGCGGTTGGTGAAGCTCTTGATGACCTCCTTTTCCACGATTTCTTCCTTGTAATTGGCCGTCCATTCCACGGTGGGTAGTACGAACAGATCAAAAAAGGCATCCAGACTGGCGATAGAATGTCCGCGCAGGGAATCGTAGGCCACCAGCGAGAGCATGGAGTAAATCTCCAGCGGTGTCCTGTCTCCGAGGTGGCCGACTGTATGTTGTATCTTTTGTTGCCATCCTCGTCGCTTCTCACCTGACTGAATACGTTTTTGCAGCGGTGCGCTTCGTCAATAACGGCATAGTCAAAGCCCAGGGCATCCACATCGGCGATGGAATTGCGAAGCCCCACGCCGATCATTTCCCGGTATTTCTGGTATTCGATTTCCTTGTCGCGCTGCGTTTTCTCGCGGCTCTGTCCGAGGATATTGACCAGTTCGGTGAACAGCTCGTCGGATACGCTGTCGCCGAAGCCCAGCCTTTTAAAGCCCTCGTAAGTGAGTATGGTAATTGACTTTTCAGGAACGGGCTTGTTGAGGTTCACCTTTGATACCACGTCGGTACCGAGGTTGTACCAGTCATTGACCGTAATACCCGTGTGCGAGAGAACGCCCGGCACGAACTCGCCGGTTTTGCGGTCGGTAAATCCGATAATCTCGTTCATCCACTTTTTGTAGGTGGGTTTGGGTACCACAATCAGCGGGCGCTTGCACTTGCCTGAGTACAGGTTGTGCGCCAGATTGACGATAGCCGTCATGGTTTTACCCACGCCTACATCAAAGGCGTTGATGCCGCTACCCATCGCTTCCATGAACGCCACACCTTCTCGCTGTATGTCGGTGATCTGCAGCAGTCCCGACTTGAAGCGGGCCGAACACTCAAAGCCGATGGGCACTTTGGAATAGGAAATATCCGACTGGCCGTTGTAGGTGCGGTTCCAGGCGTAGTCCAGCCGCTGCTGGTCTTCAAAAGTGATAACCTCGTGCAGGAAGCGGGAGAACAGCTTTTCCCCCTCGATGCGGGCATTGGCCTTGAGTTCTGCTTTTTCCTCTTTGGAGAGCTTGTCGTCGCGCAGCGGCCGGTTGGCGATGTAGTAATCGGCAATATCAATGGCCGAGCTTTTGTCAAACTCAGTGTCGGTGTTGAGGGTAAATAGCCACTTCACGAACACATTTTGGAGGGTGTAGCGCGTTTCCCCGTCAAAACGGATATTGATCTTCTCGCGGTCTTTTTTGCGCTCCACTTTGCCATTCACCTTGCGCAGTTCCTCGGAGCGTTCCAGGTCCATAAACTCCTCGCGCACCTGCGTGAGCGCGAACAGATCGGGGTTCTGGGCAAAATCGGAGATAGCCGTAATGACGGGCCGCTCCTTTTCGTCGGGATTGGTCACGGTGAGTATCTCCGGACGGGCTTTCTCAATCGCCTGCCGGTGCTGTTCATATACTTCCGTGCCGTAGGTCTCCTCGATGTGAGCGCGGTCTTTTTCAAGCTGCAGCATACGATCGTACATATTCCCGTAGGTATAAACCGGATACGGGAGCAGCTCTCCTTCCATATAGAACAGTGCGCCGGCCTGTACGAGCCGGATTAGTCTCTCGTCGTACTGTTTTCCCTTTTCTTCTATGTAGTACCGGTTCCAACCCGTCATGGGCACGCCCTGACGGCGTTTGTACCACACCCACGCCTGAATTTCATCAAAGGTGATGCCCTTGTTGTAGCGCTCCACTACCTGATCAAAGGTGAGCGTCTTGTTTTCCGTGCGGCCCAGTCCGCGCAAGGGGGCTGAGCGTGCTTCTTCCAGTATTTTCCTGACCGGGGCTGACCGCTGCCGTATTTCGGCGGACAGGCCCGAAGGCAGGGGTGGCAGGCTTCCGATGGATTGTATTCCGTGCAGGTAGCTCATTTGGGTTTTTTTGTGGTTTTTTACAATTCAAGTAATTGAAGCTCCAGTTCGAGGGCGAGTGCTTCCAGCTCCAGTGACGCGACACTTTCGGGCTTTTGAGCTGGCAAAAACCGCCCGATGGTATCTTCAATGGTCTGCCGGTCGCCCCGAATGGTGACGGGAAACTCGCGGCTGCTGGTGATTTTCTCGGTACCGCACACCTTGTCGGGGTGCATCTGAAACCAGGTATTATAGGTACACAGCTCGGTAAATGACAGCGGCGTATCGGGGTACTGATTCTGCCGCAGGTACTCCTTAATTGATTCCTGCTCATCCTGATCTGGCGGGAACACTCCACTTCGCACCAGCACCAGATTCATGTTATCCTCAGCTGATTTGCTCAGCCTGGTCTGAAGTTGCCGGAACACGTCAATCCGGGCGCGGTAATATGCGGGAGTACGGTTATTCATTAGACCATCTCCATTTCCTGTTCTATCAACGGAATCACTGCTTCCGGCACCAGTCCGTCGTGCAGCACCCGGCGAATCACCTGTTCTTCCGCATCGCAGTAACCCTCGCGGGTGGACAGCATCGCGTACAGGTTGGGTGCGTTGGCACGGGTAATCCGTTTGAATTGCCGCATGATCTCTTCCCGCAGCGGCTTTTCTATCGGGTCGGGACTGCCGTCACCTTCCATTCCGGATTCCTGCCCATATTCCATTCCGGAGAGCGACGGTTCAGCCGCCTCCGCAAAGGAGTAATACCCGTTAGCGGTAATGATCAGGTGGTCGAGCAGTTGAATATCAAAGTGCCCCAGCGCAGTTTTAATGCGTTTGGTCACTGCCCGGTCGGCGTCGCTGGGCTTGGTGTTACCGCTCGGGTGGTTGTGTGCGACGATCACCGCACGCGACAGCACCCGCACGGCTGTGGCCGTCAGCAGTTTGATATCCACGGGCGTGGAGGTCTGTGTGCCCCGCGAGTGGTGGTAATAGCCGATCACCTTGTTGGCGTTATTGAGAAAGAGAGCGATAAAATGCTCCTGAATCTCGATGCCCTGGAGGATATTCTGCCGGATAAATGCGCTCACATCGGCTGTGTTGGTGATCTCCCCGAAAAAGTACATGTCCTTTTTGTAGGTCAGTTCCACCTCCCGAAGCTGGAAGCGGGCGTTCAGGTTATTGAGCTGTTGCTCAAGATCAGAGTAACCGTCATCGCTGAGAACCAGCCGGGGTTTTTCCTCCGGTATATGATAGGTGAAGTGTTTCATGGCGTTTACTTTTTGCGAAAGACCAGAATGTCGGTGGGTACCTGACTGGATTTGAACACAGGTGGCAGCCGGTAGGCATCCATCAGGTCGGCCAGTGCTTCCATATCGAACTTCTCACCCTGATAGCTCCAGCCATTGCGCATAAAATTGCTGGAAGTCAGGTACACGAGCAGTCCGCCGGAGCGGAGCAGTCGCAGTCCGTAGTACATGAAAAACAGCTCAATCTGGTGCATTTTGGGTTTGGGGAAGTAGGCACTGTACCGGTTTCGGTACTTGCCGTAGGGCGGATTGCCAATCACCAGCGAAAAGGGGTATCCTTCCAGCCAGGTAAGGCGGTCGGTGAGTCTGCGGGTGAAGCGGGGCGGCTCCAGGAAGGCCGTCTCAAAGTAGCCTTCGTAGATGCGCGCCCCCGGGTGTATTATCTGTGCAATCCTGCGCGTTACAGGATTGATTTCAAATCCATAGCATCGCGACTTGTCGGGTGCGGGGTCAAGTAGCCTGCCCGTGCCCAGTCCCGGCTCCAGGATGGTGCCTTTGCCGTCAAATCCGTACTGTTTTGCCAGTTCCCACATCAGGTTCACCACATAGTCGGGGGTGTAGAACTCATACAGCACCCCTTCGCCACTGGCTCCGCGACTTCCTTGTCCGCCAGCACCCTCATAGCGGCGTATGTACGCCTTTTCATCGGGCGAATACCCGCCAGATCGGGCATCCCGTTCGGCGATAAAGGCTTCGATGGCTTTGTTGAGTTCGTACTGGTTCATGGGGTGGTTGATGGCGGGGTTACGCCTGCGTTTCAATCAGGCCGTTTTTGCCGATTACCTTGAGGGCGTAGGTGTAGGCTTCCTTGCTTTTTCCTTTGGCGAAGTCGAGCGTTGCTTCCACGTTCCCTGCGGGTATTTTGAAGAAATAACCCTGATTGTAGCGCATGACCACCTTGTCAAGACGCAGGATCCCGTTTTCATAATGCTGGTCAATGAGAATGCCGAGGTACATGGCACCAAGCAGGATATTCAGCTCCGGTTTCTGCAGGTCTGCCCTGGTCATTACATTGCCTGTATAGCTGTTCTCCCGGATTTTGTGGGAGAGATATTTCTGTTTGAGGGGGCCATCAAGCCTCGCACCGAGGTGCTTTCGCAGGACAGCCGTTTCCGCTTCCGTCAGTCTGCCTGCTTTCTTTTCCAGGTGAATGACGTCGTTGCCCGTTTGCGGTTTAAGCTGCATAAGCCCCACCGCACCGGCGGAGCTTACAATGGAAGGGTTTCCTGCACTCTCCGTGAAGATTACCGCCACTATAATGCTCCCCGGTACGTTGGTCAGTTGCTCTGCCTGCCGTATCTCCTGATACCAGCGCGAGGCGATCTCGCCGATCTTCGTCCGGTTCTGCGGAACAGCGCTGGATGGGTAAAACAGCCGCTGCGTCATTGGTACAGGTACTTGCAGGTCTGACATGGGGTCGGGTCTTTGTTTAACTGAAATGGGTTAATCGGGGTCGGGCCGTTGTCACGCCCGGACGAAATTGATTTTTCGATTCTGTTTTTGTGCGGCGTTGACGGGCTTTTCATCGTCGCTGCCGCTCATCAGCAGGGCTGCAATGGCCGCAATAATCGCGGCTGGTAAAAGCAGGTTTTTCATTTGTCCATCAACTGAATGATCTGACTGTATTCCACCACGGCATTCGGATTTTTGAGCGCCACACGCTGCTCCAGTTGCCGGGGAGAGAATATCCAGCGCTTCGGCTTTTCCCGTTTACCCCGGAACACCACCTGCATGAGCGTATCGCGGCTGGTGATACTGACCCGCTGGGTGTCTGCCTCTGCAATGCCTTTCACCGAGTAATAGCCGTCTTCGTAGTCAAACAGGCGCACCCGCACGGTATCGCGGATAATCGTGTCGCGCACAAGCGTGGTGATGTGTTTTTCGTTCTCCGTGTAGTGGTTCGTCACCTGCACCGTTCGTTCGGGCTTTATGTCCAAATTCCGGATTTCAGCCATGATCTTCGGGTAAAGTGTTGAAAGCTCCTTGA
>JAJTFM010000175.1:0-7686 GCA_021298575.1 Saprospiraceae bacterium
CTGAACCCGAGTAGTCAAGTGTGTCAATAGTTGTGCGTGTATAGAAGTGCAAATCGCGGCGCCAGTCAACACGCTCCATGAAGTGCCTGAAAAAGACGGGCATATTGTGTGTGTCCAGCTTCGGGTTGTCGTCGGATGCGGCGATGAACAGATACTTGGCCAGCGATGTTTGCCCGGTACCAAGTATCCGGTTGGCAATGGTGAGTATTTCTTCGGGTGCGCGCTCGCGGAAGGGCATGTAGCGCTCGTGCCCGATGGCCAGCAGCAACGGGTGTACGCCCGCTGCGTCAACGGCATGCAGCTCCTTCAGACCGGGAAACTCCTGCGGCGTAAGCGGGGCCACCAGCTCGTGTATGAGCCACCCGAAACTGCTGTCTTCCATAGGCGGACGGCCGACGACTGAAAAATGCCACAGCGGATCCTTCCTGTGCCATACCTTGTGTACATTCATCACCGGAAAATCGTGGGTGAGCGAGTAATAGCCCAGATGATCGCCAAACGGACCTTCAGGTTTTTTGACACCCTTCACAATCTCTCCGGTTATCACAAAATCGGCGTCGCTGCTCAACATATGTCCGTCGCGGTAAGTATATCTGAAGCGGCGACCGGCCAGCATGCCGGCAAATGTCAGTTCGCTGAGTCCCTCCGGCAGCGGCATGATGGCCGAAAAGGCGTGGCTCGGAGGCCCACCTACAAAAACCGAACACAGAAACGGTTCGTCGAGGCGATTGTATTTCTCGTGATGCACGCCAATTCCTCTGTGAAGCTGGTAGTGCATACCGATCTCCCGGTTCATCTCGTAGTTGTTGCCACTCAGCTGCACCCTGTACATGCCGAGGTTGGCATTCATCGGACCGCGCTTGTCGGGGTCCTCTGTATATACTTGTGGCATAGTGACAAAAGCGCCGCCGTCCATGGGCCACCCCTTCACCATCGGAAGCTGGTCTATTGTAGTGGTACTCCAGGTAACCGGTGCACCAAAACGGCTCTTCATCGGTAGGGCCGACAAGGCAGTGAGCGGGGCGCCGGTAAAGCGTAAAGGATTTTTTAATGCCTGCAAAGGATCTTTCTTGAGCTCAATTACCCGCTTTACTTTCTCGAGGGTATGCCTGAAAAGAAAGGCTGTCTGCTCAAACGTGCCATAAATATTGCTTACTGCCTGAAAAGGGCTTCCCTTAACACGTTCAAAAAGGATGGCAGGACCCTGTTTCTCAAAAATCTGGCGGTGAATTTCGGCCATCTCAAGGTCGGGATTCACCTCTTCCCTGATTCTTATTAACCGCTTGTGGCGTTCCAGGTCGTTTACGGCTGCTCTGAGGGATGAATGCATATTACAGTATTTGGGTAACCACACGCTCCGGGAGTATATGGTCACATTCGGGTGAGTTGACTGATGTCGAACACAAATCAGGCAACAAAAGTTGCGGTAAAGTTACGGCTTTTTCTACCCTTGCAATTTCATCTTCCCCCTTTGAAGCAGCGACTCAACGGCTTTTACCGACAGCGACATAATCTCCGCAATTTCAGGTGGCGAAAGGTCTTCCAGATATCGAAGTATGATGGCAGTTTTCTGCTGTTCCGGCAGGTTATTTATTCGACGGTACAATAACTCTAGTGCTTCTCTGTCCTCCAGTTGTACACCGGGATGATCGAAGCGGGCAAATTCTGCTCGGTCTACGCCAGTGCCAAGAGAAAGGAGTGTTCTCCACCACAATCGCCGTCCTGATTTTACCATGTCGAGACAGTGATTGACAGCAATACGGTAAACCCAGGTTTTCAGCGACGAATCACTTCTGAATGTGGACAGCTTGCTGTGTACTTTGACAAACACATCCTGGGTGGCTTCTTCAGCATCCTCTCTGTTTTGCAAATAGTTCAGACAAAGGTTATAGACCATATCCGAGTACATCTCATACACGTCCCGGAACCGGGCAGGTTGCTCCATCAGGTTTCTTAGAGTTTGTTTTTGACTCGGCGAGAGAATCCTGAACAAGCTCTTATTGCTTGACTATCTGCCTTGTTATGTGTCCTTCTTTGCTCACAATGCGAAGTTGATAGTTACCGGCGGGCAACTGATTGATATCTATGGGAATATTTTGTTCCTGTACCTGCTTTTCGGTCCGGTAACTGATCAGTTTTCCACTTTCATCGGTCAGGGAGATGTATAAATCCCGGGGTTGAGTGAATGATACCGCCAGCGTGGCTTTTTCATGGGCGGGATTGGGAAATACCTCGGCGTATGCTTCGTCGGCTGCCTCGGAGGCTGAAACGGTTTCGGTCAGTGTAATTTCAAACTGTGCTGTACAGCCTTTCTCGTCGGTAATAATCAGCGTATAATTGCCGGCTGCTGCATTGTACAGGTTCGTTGTTCCCGATATAGGAAGGGGGATGCCGTTACGTATCCACAATGCCTGAATACTTCCCTGTGTTCCGCTTGTTTCTATCTCCACAACGCCATTTTGCTGGTTTTGAGAGGGCTGTACCACGTTCAGTGGTGCAATCATCACGGGATCCGGGTTGTGCAGGGTGTCAGACAACACCAGTTCGCACTCCAGGGCATCTGTGATGGTCACGCTGTGTACACCCGCGCTTGCGCCCGCGAGGGCAGAATCTGTTGTTCCGTCCGACCACAGGTAGAGGTATGGTCCGGTTCCACTGGCCACAGTCGGAATAATACTTCCATCACCGGAATTGTGGCAACTCGGGTCGGTGCTTGCCAGGGTAGCGGCCAGATTACATATACTTCCCGAACAGGCATCAATCACTGCCGTGAAGCTGGTCTGGCAGCCACCGGTATCTTCCACAACTGTGACATACGCTGTTCCGGCTGGCAGCATTTCACCATCCTGATTTCCGTATATCATGTATGGAGGGGATCCTCCCGAAATGTTGATATCCAGTCTGGCTACATCAACATCCATGCAACGCTCTTCCACCAGCATTTCAATTGGTGTGTAGTCGGGCTGGGTAGCTCCGTCGGCTATCCTGACACAGAATTCACCCGTGGAAATGCCGGCTGCACTGTGCTGTCCTGCTATCTGCAGGTAATATGTTTCACCCGCAGTGAGTCCGCCAACTGTCACATACCCGTTGCAGCGTAGCGGATTTTCATGGCATGCCAGTGGATTCATGCTGCCGCAGACGCCTTTCCAAACACCCATAATGTGCTGAAATTCTGCCCCGGTATTGATTCGGATAATACCGGATGCGGGGGCTGTGAAACTGAACCAGACATCGCCCGACAAGGCCGGGACGCAACCGGGCAGTTGTCCGTCAAACGTCGCTCCGATATTCGTTCCCTGTGTGCAATCTCCTCCGACGGCAATTTCCACGGCATTCTGACACAGGTCGTTGACGGGTGCATCACGCTGTACTGTCTGTATTTCGGGGCAAACACGTCCTTCAATAGTGGCGAAAGTACCTGCGATCTGAAGCAGATATGTTTCACCTGCGTTCAGCTGCTGCACGCTCAGACTGCCGCCCTTGTGGTTTCCGGCCACTTCGGAGAGGGAATTACAAAGGCCGCTGTACAGTGTGATAATATCGGAGAAATCAGCGTTACTCTTTATTTTGAGTATTTCACCGGGCTGCAGGTCCGGTGCTGTAATCTGGTACCATATATCTGCTCTGGCCAGCTCGTTCAGAGAGGGTATCCTGTCCGTATTGCCGTGGATATTGAGAGCTTCATTGCAGGGTTCGTTCAGCAGCAGCGGAATGGCGCCGGCGCAGTCATCGTTGACAGGTACGGTCTGGACATTCAGCTCCTGATTGATGCTGACGCACATTTTACCTCTTGATACCCCGAATTCACCTTCCTTTCCACAAACGCGGATGCGGTACTGTTCACCCTCGATTACCTGAAAACGGGCAGTTTCGCCGGTAAATCCGTGTTCGTCGCGATCCTGGCAGGCTACAGATTCCAGCTGTACACAATCGCCGCGGTAAATATTGACCACATCATTGAAGTCGGCGCCGGAATTGAAAGCGGCTTTCCCCGTGAATCCGGCCTTCCAGGTGTACCAGAGTGCCGGTCCGGGTTTGTTTATGCATTCGGGCGCCGGACCATCGAAGAGTGCCGTAAAGGTGTTTTCCTCCTGACAGTTCACTCCGTCATAAAGCTCCCGGGCGCTGCTGCATATATCGTTGGCTGCTCCGTTTCCGGTTACTTTCACGTTGTCTATACCAATCCACCATGCCCACGTTTGCCCGTCCTCGTACTCGAATATAATCCGCATCTGCTGGTCGCGGTGCGCCGACAGGTCCAGCGACAAATGAGTATATGCCGGGAAATTCGGTCCGCCGAGGTCCGTTTCAACCTCCGTCAGCGGATACTCCGAGCCGTCGCTTTTTTGCACATAAACGGCGAAGCGATCCTGATAATACCGGTATGTCACGTCAAAATTCAGTTCAAAACGGCCGAACTGCGTGCCGTCGAACCACGGCGATATCAGTCTGACAGCAGAGTAGGGCACCGAATCGCCCAGCAGATCGTCGTCAAAATAGGCCATACAGGTACCGTCGAGGTTTTTTCCTGCGGCCTTGGGGTTAGGTGTGCTGCCAAACTGCCAGTCGTGGTCGCCGGTGAGTATTTGTGTTTCCCAGCCCGCCGGTTTGGCACAGTCGTTGAAATTTTCCTTCAATACATTGACACCGGTACCGCCACCCGTCACTTTTATGTTGTCAATGGCTGCCCACCAGGCAAATCCGCCCCCATCGCTGTAACGAAATACAAGTCGCGCATTCGCTGAAGCAGAAATAAATGACAGGTCAAATTTGGCCGTAACAAATTCGAACAGACTGTCGCCGGTGGAATTGCCCTGAGCGAAAGTGCGCAACAGATGCTCTCCGTTCTCATCCGACAGCAGTATCTGAAATGATTCGTTGGAGGGGCCGTGATCCCGGTAATGCACATCGGCTGAAAGCGAGATGGTTGGATACTGTGAAATGTCAAACGGCGCTGTCATGACATCACAGGAGTAGGATGGGGTGTTATTGCCCACCGCATCATCGTCAATTATCAAAAAGCAGGAGCCATTCATGCTCAGGCCATTCTGATCGTTGTTTCGCAGCCCGTCGTCAACATACCATACAGCATTTTGGTTGCCGGCAATCTGCACCGACCATCCCGGTGGCAGAGAGCACCCACTGTCGAAGTTTTCCGAAAAAATGACCTCCTGTGCGTCCAAAAAACAGGGTTGAAGAAAAAACGAAGCTGCATGACACTCGGATGAAATTAAAATAAGAGCTTGTTCAGGATTCTCTGCCGTTGGCAAAAACAGGCTAATTTTTTGTCAGTTTTTGCATTTTTGAAGGCGCATAGCCGGAGCTACGTAACTGAAAAAAGGTGAAAAATGGCGAAAAGTGAGCCGTTTTTGACTCGGTGAGAGAATCCTGAACAAGCTCTAAGTAAATTTCGGCGCTAAAGATATAAAATTTGCTAATATTGCACTTAAATTGGAATAATCAATTTATGTCTTCATTTGATTTACACGTTTCCGCAGGCAGTTCTGCCCCTGTTCTGAGCGATCCGCTGGCGCCTTATGTGCCGTCTGCTTCCAAGCCCTGGGATGCACACCGGGTAGCGCACCTGTACCGGCGGCTGGGGTTTGGAGCCTCGCTTCAGCAAATCGAAGCCGGACTGCAGTTGTCTCCCTCCGAATTGATTGATCAGCTTCTGGACGGCGCTGCTGATCTTGGTTCTCCTGATCCCCCTTACTGGGGCGGCTGGACGATGAACGAGTATGCAGCCAGCAGCGACGACGAGGGTATCAGGGCCAAAATGGCATTGTTCTGGCACAACCATTTTGTAACTGAACTGGATGTGTTCGGCTGTAACGCCTATCTGTGGGATTACTTTTCCCTCATTCACGAGCATGCTTTCGGCAATTTCAGGATTTTTACCCGCGAGATGGGCAAGTCGGGTGCCATGCTTTCTTACCTGAACGGAAACGACAGTGTGGCGGGCAATCCCAATGAAAATTATGCCCGCGAACTGATGGAGTTGTTCACGATGGGAGAAGGAAACGGTTACTCCCAGCAGGATATCGTGGAAATGTCGCGTGCACTCACGGGCTGGCGGGCTAATGATTACCTCTGCACGCCACCGTATTTCGATCCGGCCAGGCACGACAGTGGACCCAAAACTATTTTCGGTCAGACGGCCAATTTCAATTATACCACAGCGCACAACCTGATTTTTTCGGCCAGGGCTACCCAGGTGTCGCACTTCATCGCCGGTAAACTGTACAAACACTTCGTGGCAAACAAACTCGATAATGAAGTGGTGTCAGGTCTCGCACAGACGTTCAGGAATAACAACTGGGAACTGATGCCGGTGATCAAACAACTGATCAAGAGTGAACATTTTTTCGAAGAGTCTTTCATCAACGCCCGTCTGAAGAATCCTCTGGAATCCATGCTGTGTATCCTGAAAAGTGCCGGTGTCGCTTCCTCTCAGGTACCTGATAACTGGTGGTCAGCCCTTTTTTACTGGTCCAATCTGCTCGGACAGGAGATTTTCAACCCGCCCAATGTGGCTGGATGGAAGCAGCACCACGCCTGGCTGAATGAAAGTACGCTCACCTTGCGCTGGAGCTACAGCGGTGCATTTGCCTACTTCCTGACTACCGACAATGCGATTCGCGACAATCTGCGCGCTATGGCACAGGCACTGACCAACGACAGCAGTGACCCGGATCTGATCGTGCGTGCGCTTACGATGTTCTTTACCGGCCAGACCCTCGATCCGGTTCACCACGAGGCAGCTGTAATCAATTTCAAAGCCTACATCCCCGAGAACTACTACGAGGATGGCCTCTGGAACCTTTACTGGGATTATGCGGCCAATCAGATTGTCAATTATCTCTACTACCTCGTGAAACTCCCCGAATTTCAACTCACTTAATCGTCTGCCATGCTTCACAATCCGAATAAATGCCGACATGGCGCGTCTCCTGATCACGGCGAAGCGCACGAAAAGGACCACCAGCTGTGGTCGCGCCGCGATTTTCTCTCTGCATCCGGTCTGCTCGGTGCCGGCAGCCTGCTTCTCGGCGGAATGCCCCTGCGTGCTTTCCAACCAACTCCGCTCATGGCCGCTCTCAACACCGGGGGCACTGATCGTATTCTTGTGCTGATCCGGCTTGATGGAGGTAACGACGGACTGAATACCATTATTGAGCGGGGAAATTCTTTCTATTACAACATGCGGCCCAATATCGGCATTCAGGAGGGGAATATGTGGGCGCTCAGCAATGAGTATGGTATGCCTTTGTCCACGCAGCCCCTGCAATCTTTATGGGATGACGGTATGATGAAGGTTATCTTTAATGTGGGTTACCCTCAGCCTAACTACAGTCACTTCCGTTCTTATGATATTGTAGCCTCTTCTTCAGACTCTGAGGTAGTGGTAAATACGGGGTGGATGGGCCGTTTTCTGGATAATGAATACGCCGCTTTCCTGGAGGCTCCACCAACGGTACCCCCGGCGCTGCAAATAGGTGTGCAGGCTGATCTGGTCTTCCGATCGGATATGGCCAATATGGCACTGGCAGTGAGCAGTCCGCAGGAGTTCTACCAGCTTGCACAGTCAGGCCAGTTGTACGATGTGGATCATCTGGGGAACTCTCCCCGCGAACTGGAACTGGCTTTCGTACGCCAGACCGCCAATTCGGCTTTCCGCTATGC
>JAJTFM010000175.1:7695-9895 GCA_021298575.1 Saprospiraceae bacterium
AAATCGGCTTACGGCAAGGGCAAAAATCAGGTGGACTATCCCGCCGATAACTATCTGGCCGAACAACTGGCCATCGTGGCCCGCCTCATCAAGGGTAATCTGGGTACACGTGTGTATATGGTGTCTATCGGGGGCTTCGATACACACGCCGAACAACTCGACTATCACCAGGCTCTGCTGGGCAGGCTCGCTTCGGCGGTTAAAACGTTCTACGACGATATCAGTTACGGGGGCTCCGGACTGGAGAAACAGGTGCTTGGCATGACTTTCAGCGAATTTGGCCGCACTATTTACGAGAACGCCTCTCACGGCACCGACCACGGCTGGGGTACTCCCATGATGTTGTTCGGCGGTAACACAGGCAACGGTTTCGTTGGCCAGTATCAGGATTTGAGCAGTCCTGACCCTTACGGCGACCCGGTATTCAGCGTTGATTTCCGCTCTGTGTATTCCACTGTTTTGCAGGACTGGCTCGGCAACTCGCCCGATCTGGTCAATTATGTGGTGGGCGGCCAACCGGTCATCTCCGGACTGGTACCGGCGGTGTCACCTCCCTCCGGCGATAATGGTAAAAATGTGCTGCTCGGACACAACCCGCACGCGGGTACGCCCGGGAGTGTGGAAATCAAATATGCCATGCAACAGAACGGCCCCGTGAGGCTTCAGATCCTCGACGAGGCCGGTCATGTACTCCGCACACTGGTGAATGAATATAAAACGGCAGGCAGTTATACTTTCTTGTTGCATCCTCCCCAGCTTTTTCTTGGTCCTGGCAGGTATCAGTACAGGTTACAGGCAGGCGGACGGATATTCCAGCGCGAGATCAGGCTGTGATCACTGGTAAATCTCCTTTTTGCATGCCTTGAGGGTATTCACCATCAAGGCCGCAACGGTCATCAGTCCCACGCCACCGGGTACAGGGGTGATATGGCTGCTTCTGGGCGCTACTTCGTCGAATGCCACATCACCCACGAGACGTGTGCCCGATTTCTTCGTGGCATCGGGAACGCGGTTAATGCCTACATCTATCACCACAGCCCCTTCTTTGACCCAGTTGCCCTTGATGAACTCGGGGATACCGATGGCAGCCACCACAATATCGGCGCGCCTGACTTCACCCGGCAGGTCGTGCGTGCGCGAGTGTGTGAGCGTGACTGTACAATCGCCCGGGTAACCCTTTCTGGAGAGGAGAATACTGATTGGAGTGCCTACGATATTGCTTCGGCCCACTACCACACAGTGCTTGCCGGCTGTTTCGATATTATACCTGCGAAGAATCTCCATAATTCCGAAAGGAGTAGCCGGGAGAAATGCGGGTAATCCCTGCGCCATTCTGCCGAAGTTGATCGGATGGAAGCCATCCACATCCTTCCGGTGATCAATAGCGAGCGTGATACGCTCCTCGTTGATGTGTTTCGGCAGCGGAAGTTGTACGATGAAGCCGTCCACATCGGGGTCTTCATTCAGTTGTTTCACGATTTCCAGCAGCTCGGCTTCGGTCGTGTCGGCACTTTTCTGTATCAGCGTGCTCTTGAAGCCTGCCTGTTCGCAGGAGCGGATTTTGCTCTGAACGTAAACCTGACTGGCAGGATTTTCACCTATCAGTACAGCAGCCAGATGAGGAACTTTTCCACCGCGGGATCTGATGATGTCCACTTCAGCGGCCAGTTCGGATTTGATGTTTTCGGAAAGTAGTTTTCCGTCGAGTATAATCATGGTCAGGTTGCAGGTGTTAACTCACACCGGGGAGTCAGGTGTTTAAGAGCTTGTTCAGGATTCTCTGCCGGTGGCAAAAACAGGCTTCAGGTGCAAAGCTATTCAATAGTATCAGAGTTCGAAATATCCGGTCGTCATATTAACAAGTCCAGGACGAGTACTGCCATTATTCCAAGTGTGCCAACCAGGGTTTCCATCAGCGTCCAGCTTCTGAACGTGTCTTTCAGGCTTAATCCGAACCATTCCCTGAACATCCAGAATCCTGTGTCGTTCAGGTGTGAGCACATCAGACTGCCGGCCCCGATAGCCAGGGTCATCAGCTCGGGAGAGGCTCCCGTTGATTGCATGACGGGCAGTGCAATACCTGCGGCCGTCATGCCGGCGATGGTGGCGGAGCCGATGGCTATGCGCAGGGTGGTAGCGATGGCCCAGCCCAACAGAAGTGGCGGTGCATTTACGCCGGAAAACAATTCAGCCACTGTAT
>JAJTFM010000176.1 GCA_021298575.1 Saprospiraceae bacterium
TGCCCGACTGATCGCCCGACCAAACGGTGGCAAATTTCTGTGTGCCCGCCCAGCCGGCAACGGTCCATATATAACCCCGGAGGTCGCTGTTCTGCTCTATGCCGTTCCAGGCATTGAGGCCCGACTGAAAAGCCGAACGGTAGCCGGGGCCAACCAGAGCCACGTCAAGTTTATAAACGCCTACTCCGGCCTGTCCTGCCTCGTAGGGTGCATTCGAGGTGCCGTCCTCTGTCCATAACCCCAGCCGGAAGCCGATGGACTCCAGTGAATCCCGTACGGTTTCCAGATTTTCATACCCGCAGGAGTAACCGTCGTTGGGAAGCATCCAGCCGCCGGGCATGTTAAACTGGCGGTATTTTTTGGCAATACTGGTAAAACCGTCGAGCGTGGTGCCCGTATCGTTGTAACAATCGGCATCGCCAAACTCCAGTCCCCAGCGGGGAATCAGGAAAGGCCGGCCGGTAATCCAGGTATATCCCTCCAGTACCGATTTCAGGCTGCCTCCAAAGAAGCAGAACACATCAAAGTCGCTGCCTTTATGGGAAAAATGGGCCTGTCCGGTGCTCAGGTCATACAATCCGGTTTCGAAGGTATTGCGGAAAAATCCGTACCCGCGCTCCGACATCAGGAAGGGCGCCGGATTGGGAATGGAACCGATACCCCAGCTGTTGGAATAATCGTTTTCTATGCGTACCTGCTGGTCGCGGAAGGCGAAATAGCCATTCTGCATTCCTCCCCCGTAGAAATATTCCCCGGGCAGGGCCGATACCTGCTGATTCGCATTTTGTCCGTACGAAACGGGCTGCATTTCCTCCCAGATCATTTCGCTGAGATCTGCCTTCCATACGCTCAGTCTGAACGCATTCCGGTAAACACGCACAGCAAGTGCTTCCGTTTTAAACTGCCAGTAATCAGGATGGCTGTCGTCGGCTGCAATAGCCACCGTACCGGCCGGAGCAGTCTGTTCCAGCAACAGTCCGCCGGTAGGATCGCTGTAAGCACCCGTGGAGGCCAGGCGCATTCTGAACAAATCGGGACGGTAAAATTGCAGCTTCACCCGACTCACGCCCAGTGAAAACTCGATATCGTTACCCGAAATCTGGTAGCCTTGCGCAGCGCCCAGTGAAATTTGCTGTTTGCCCGAGACGGCTGTCAGGGTATCATTGCCAGCGTATTGCTCTCCGGGCAAATTGGTCCATACTTTGAAGGAGTGTATATCCGATCCGCTCAGGTTGCGCGGCGGGAAACGTACATCGAATACACCGTTGGGTGCGATGGGCTGCGTGGAGGCAGGCACGGTAACCGTCACCGGTGCGCCGCCATCAAGTATGTAGGTCACGTCGAAGTTCTCGGAAATGGCTGCAGAACCCACATTGGCAATGCGCACGTTCACCGAGTCATTGGCGGTAAATGCCGTCACAAACCGGGTGGGTTTCATCAAGGCCGTAACCTCCATATCTTTGGCGAAAACAGGCAGCCAGGTGGCACCCTTGATCAGTCCGGTGAGACCACCCTTCACGTCCATGGTTACATCGCCGGATCCTTCATCCAGCGGAAAGTAGTGCTTCAGAGAGGAATAAAACGGGTGTGAAGCAGTGACCGACGTATTCATATACTGGGCAAGAACCGGTGCACTCAGTGCAGCACCCCAGATACGCACCTCGTCCACTTTGGCGAGCAGCGCTCCCGCGCCGAAGAGATCCACGCCAATTTTGCCCATGGGCATATTGATGGAGCCGGTGATAACCCCCTTCTGCACGCCGTTGATGTACAGCGTCATGGTGGTTCCGTTGTTCACCACAGCCAGATGCTGCCATGCACCCACGGGTGTGGAGTAATTGTACTGCCAGTCGGCTACTCCACCCTTGGTGATACCCACCTTCCCGCTGTTGATGTACTGCTCCAACCTGATTCCAGAGGTGCCGTCAGTACCCGTCATCAGGTGAGAGTAGGGCTGAACGCCGCTGCGCTGCACCTGACACTCGAATGTCCAGGGCGGCGCGAAATCAACCCCTCCGGAAATTTCTACATAATCGTTATAGCCGTCAAATGAGAGGCGCGACTGGCTGTGGAGGGAAACAGTTGCCAGCAGACAGAGAACAAAAAGCAGTCGGATAACAGCGTTCATAGATATGGGAAAGAGAATTTTTCGTTAATTTCAGGGCAATGTTCAAAAAAAAATCGGAAATACGGATAAAATTCCGGTTTCCGATTTTTTTTGTATAAATATCAGGATGCCCTGAACGCCACCTCGTGATATTCCTTTTGGTGGGGCCCCAGAAACAACCGGACGTACATCCGGAGCAGGCACAGTTCCAGGAACAGAAAGTTTACCGCCAGCAATAGCAACAACACGATCTGACCACTGTCAACGTGCGTAAACATCAGGTCTATTCCCACGAATGTGGGGGAAACAGGAAATCCGGATACACCCAGACAGCATACCAGAAATACGGCAGCCACACGCGGGTACTCGTATGCATGCCCGTGAAATCGCTGCAAATGCACATAACTCTCACGTACGATCAGCCAGCGCAACGCGAAATATCCAGCCACAGAAGCTACCCCCGAACCACTCAGGTACCATATCAGCTGACTGGCTGGCACCTCGCTGTTCAGCATGACAGACAGGGTGATGAACAACTGGCTCGCTACCGCATGAATCCATACACTCACCGGCGACTCCCGCTCTGCGAGGGCATATAGTACCATCAGTGCTCCCGACAAGGCATAGAATAACACAGATAATCGAAGTACCACCTCCGGCAATACTGTCTTGCTTTGCAACAGCCATATACCGGCCAGCAAACAAAGACCGCTCAGCAGAAATCCTGTACGGCCTCGCAGAAAATTCAGCCGGTGACCGACAGCCTTGAACGGAGTCCACAAAAACCGGTAATGCAGCCTGTCAAGGTTCCATTCCCTGAGATTCAGTATGTACAGGGCATTGCGCAGCCTGTCGGTCAGCGTGGCTGTCCGAAGCCGGGGGCCCGGCTTGAAGCGGAAAAACATGTCGTGTATGAGGTAGTTCAGTACCGACGGGGAGACGAGCAACTGCCAGGTACGCAAAAAAGCGTTGCCACAGGTATGAACGAGTGCCAGAGTGTGCCACCCCTGCGATATCTCTATGAAAATCAATCCGATCTGTGCAATAGACGAATAGGCAATTTGCGTCTTCACTGTTGACTGTACCCGACCGGTGCCGCCGGCCACAATCACTGTAAATAGCCCGGTGACAAAGACTCCGGCTTTTATCAGTATTTCATGGCTCCAGTAATCATATGTTCGCAATAACAGAAACACCCCAAGATGCGAGGCCAGCGAGCCGTAAAAGATGGCACTTGAACTCGTCGGTCCTTCCATCGCTCTCGGCAGCCACGTGGAAAACGGGAACTGCGCCGACTTGACAGCCGCCGATATCAGTATCATCACAGCCACAAACATGGCTCCGGCGTAATGCTGACTGAACAAGTTGCTCACTTCTCCTGCATTTCCGAGTTCCGAAAACGAAATATTCCGATGCCATAGATGATGACTCATCCACATGGCAAGTATCAGACAAATATCGCCAAGCCGGTAGTATGAAAGCACTTTGAGTGCATTTCTAACAGGCAGGTACCGGTCACGGTAAAAGGCAATCAGCAGAAACGAGGTGATTCCCAGTATCTCCCACCCGATAAACAGGGTTTCAAAGTTACCGGAGATTATCAGCAGGTTGTAGGCCGAATAGAACAGCAGCAGCATGGAAAAGAAACGCCTGAACCCCGGATCACGGTGCATATAATACCGGCTGAACACAGAGACCAACAGTATAATGACTGCACCAAGCATGGTAAAAACAGCAGAGAACTTGTCGAACAGTACCCTGATACTAAACTCAAAGTGCTCCGTATGATATAGAACCAACAATTTCTGATCCAGAAACTGCCAATCGGCATAAAAACACATCAGCAGGGTGAGAAGGAGATTTATACCGAGCCCGCCTGTAACGATTCCCGTTAGCGCCCTCTCCTGTTTGGGCGGAACAAACAAACTGATGAAAAATATGAGCAGGGGTAATCCTGCCAGCAAGGGTAAAAGGTTGCTCATCCGGTCACTGATTTAATGTGTAAACAGGCAGGTTCTCTCTGGTGGCATCTGTAATATGGCTGGTTTCCATTTCCCTCGCATTTTCTATAACGGCAGCAAGATTCTCTGTCTGCTGAACTGCCGAAACCGGCTGATAACGCTCAAATGCGCCATACCGGAACCTGTATATCTCCCGGCTGTCGGGATCTACCGCAATCAGATGAACCCACTCGTTAATAAACCACTCGTACATGGATGGTTCGCTCTGAACGGTACGCAACACAATATCGGGCCGCTGCTCTACAACAAGCAGCAGCCTGACCGGGTCGTGCACTTCTATCATCTGAAGAGGTAAACCGGGGCGCAGATCCCCGTCGCTACTGTTCGCTACGGCAAATAATCCCACTACATTGTGGGGTAGCTTGGTACCCGCCCCGAACTTGTAATTATCCACTCTGGAGAAATAGTATTCGAGGTTAATACCCCCGCATACCGGACCCAGCGGCCGCATAATTCCCTTGAGCAGGACGCCCTCCGGATCAGTGCGGTAATCGTAAGAGTTCAGGAAGGCACGACGATCCAGGAATAGCGATCTGGTCATGTCGCGACGACCCACAATACACAGGCTGTTCGTACCGTGCCCCAGTTCTGGCCGGGGCTCAAACAGTGATACCGAACGCTCAAGGATTGCCCGGCGTACTTTTTTCAGCGACTGCCGGGTATCTATGGAGGAAAATCTGCGCGATCGCTCCCGCGCATTCATATCCAGTGCCCTCTCGAAGGACTGCCTGTATGCATCGTGCCTGTCTCTGTTCTCCTGACTGAGTACCTGTTCGTCATAATACCTGATTACATCGGCAGCTGTATCGTGCATGGCGCCCACGAACTGCGTGGTATCGGGTATTTCAAGTCCGCGGTTTTTCAAAACGGCGCGTACCCCGGCGTGATTGGCCATAAAGGCAAATACCCGTGCATTCACCGCACCCGGCCTGCCGCTGCAGGCTCCACAATCGTGCGCCCCGTGATGCGGATTGTTGGCACTGCTCGAACCGTGCGCGATGATGTAAAACACCGGTGCAAAATCGCATACGGCACCGATACTCCTCAGCAACGTTTTCAATACCAAGTGTACTGTGGAAATCCATGTGGGAATATGCATCGGATATCGCAGGACTCATGCGGGGCATGAACAGGTTCTGACAGGTGCGTACCACCGCATAATAGCCAAGCGTCAGGGCCGACAAGGCGCCACCCAACACGGTGTGCGACCGTTTGTGATACAATAAATCGGTTTGATGACTGGATTTTGCGCCCGTCTCTTTGATCAGATAGACAGGTGTAACCGGTGCCGGACAAAGTTTTTCATAAAACTGCCCGCCCTCCGGCTGGAAGTAGAACTCCACACCGAAAAATCCTGGCGCACCCAGCGTCTCACTGCCGGGCACTACCTGTTCCACGTATCTCCGGAGCGAACATTCGCGCTCATCTATGCAGAACAGCGCCTGAAATGGCTTCTCCGGGGCTCTTTCGGGTATGCGCGCCTGCGAAATACCTGCCAGCACACTATCGTAGTAACTCCATTCAAAAGCATCCTGCCATAAACTGAGCACCTCCTGCAACTCACTCCGTACGGAATCGGCAAACAGACCGGAAGACGGCGGGGATACCCTGCTGCCCAGCGGTTGCCAGCCGGCGCCGAAGTGAAACTCCAGCGCGTCAAGCTCCAGCATCAACTCAAATACAATCAACTCCCGGAGAGATATTTTCTTTGGATCAAGCAGTGTACCCGGTGTATTCTCTGCTACAGATACAAAACCCGAC
>JAJTFM010000177.1 GCA_021298575.1 Saprospiraceae bacterium
TTGATCACTGCTCCTTCGCGCACGCGGGAGATGAGGCGGTGGACATTTCCCGTTCCAGCCGGCTCACCATTCAAAACTGCCTGCTGGCCGAAACGCTGGGCGGTCATGCCTATCTGGGAGGCATGCTCATCAATTACTCCGACGCCGCCTCCCGCCTCGACAGTCTGAGTATACACCATAATATATGGAACAGAATCGGGGGCAGAATGCCCGAAATCAGCTGTGAAACGCCTTATTGTGCCGGGAAAATCATTCAACTCGAACTGTCTAACAACCTGTTCTGGGACCCGCAGATTGAACTGTGGTATGAGGGTGTCACCGGATTCAACAGCAACTTCTACCTGCGCATGAATGCCGTGAATAATCTCTCATTAGCACGACCGTCATACGGCAATGGCATGTTCCACCACGACCTGCTCCACTTTAGTCAGAACAGTCTGTACTTTTCAGGCAACAAACTCAGTCTGTATCCGCAACTCGCCGACTTTGAGCTGTTCTACTGCTGCAACGACTTCCCGACCAGCTACCCTAACACCGGCTGAAGTTACGGTGTACACCATACAGGGCAATCTGCTGCTGAAGCAGTTGCTGGATACAAAAACAGGCAGGCTCGACACGGCCCATCTGCCATCCGGCTGCTATTTTCTTGAAATCAGGGATCTGCGGGGAATACTGCCGGTATCCGTTTACCGGCTGTTCATCATGCGCTGAAACGGCAGGTGGTCAGGGATTTTCCATCCTGAATTTTACAATCCTGACAATCAGGTCATAAGGCAGGGGCTCGTTCAGAGGGAACTGAACGGAGCCCTTCCCCTGTTTATACTTTGAAAGCTCGCTGGCAAACGCGGCGTGGCCAGATGGCGTGGCATACAAACCGATATGCTTTTTAAAAGCGGCGAAGTAAATCAGGGGCTTCCCGTTGAGTTTGTAGGCAGGCATGCCGTACGACATACTCTCCACGGCACCGGGAGCCTGCTCGCGTACGAGCGCGCGCAGCCGCACGAGCAGCGCAGCTACTTCATCAGGAAAAGAGGCAATATAATCATCTACAGTATTTGCGGCGTTCATTGAGACTTGCTGATTACTTGAATGAAAGAGCGAAGATACCGTTTTAAAACAGGTATTTTGAGTAACTTTGCGCCCTCTTTGAACATTAAAGGCAAAAATGGATTATCGCCCGTCAGAAATTGAGCCCAAGTGGCGCTCCTTTTGGAAGGAGCACAAGACTTATGCAGTGCATACCGATCACAGCAAACCCAAGTACTATGTGCTGGATATGTTCCCGTATCCCTCCGGCGCAGGACTGCACGTGGGGCACCCACTAGGCTATATCGCCAGCGATATCCTGTCCAGATACAAGCGACTGCGCGGTTTCAATGTGCTGCACCCGATGGGCTTCGATGCTTTCGGACTGCCTGCCGAACAGTATGCCATAGATAACGGCATCCATCCTGCCGACTCTACCCGCGAGAATATTGCCCGCTACAAGCAGCAGCTGGATAATCTGGGTCTGTCGTACGACTGGGACCGGGAGGTACAGACCTGCGACCCGAAGTATTATCGCTGGACTCAGTGGATATTCCTTCAGATGTTCAATCACTGGTACGACACGGCTGCCGACAAGGCCAGGCCGGTAAGCGAACTGGTTGAGCATTTCAAAACACACGGATCAGCGGGCTTACAGGCCGCCACCACTTTTGAAGGCTCCTTCACCGCCGCCGAATGGAATTCCATGCCGATGCGCGAACAGCAGGATGTCCTGATGAACTTCAGGCTTATGTACCGAAAGGTGGGCTATGTAAACTGGTGCGAGGCCCTCGGAACGGTACTGGCCAACGACGAGGTTATCAACGGCGTGAGCGAGCGCGGAGGGCATCCGGTGGAGATCAAGCCCATGCTGCAATGGAGTATGCGGATTACCGCGTACGCCGACCGTCTGCTGCGCGGTCTGGACACGGTGGATTACCCCGACGGCCTACGTATGCTTCAGAGCAACTGGATCGGTCGCTCTGAAGGTGCCCAGGTATTCTTTGACCTGGAAAATACCGACAAAAAGCTCGAAATATACACTACCCGCCCTGATACCATCTTCGGCGCCACATTCATGGTGCTGGCCCCCGAGCACGATCTGGTGGACGAAATCACCACCGCTGCCCAGCGAGGAGACATAAAAAACTACCTCGACTGGGTGAAAAGCCGCACCGAACGCGAGCGGCAAATCGAAAAGGTAGTATCGGGCGCGTTCACGGGCGCGCACGCTATACACCCGTTCACGGGCGCGAAGATTCCGGTATTTATTTCGGAATATGTACTGAAAGGTTACGGAACCGGCGCAATTATGGGCGTTCCGGCCGACGACGAGCGCGATCTGCGCTTTGCCGACAAGTTCAGGCTGCCTGTGGTGCACATCGTTGACAAGTCAATGCACCCCGGTGCCGGTATGGAAGACAAGGTTGGCAAGATGATCAACTCGGACTTCCTCAACGGCATGGAAGTGCTGGAAGCTATCCGGGAAGTCATCAACCGCCTGTCGGAAAAAGGAATTGGCAAACGCCGCGTGCAGTACAAGCTCCGCGACGCCAACTACTCACGCCAGCGTTACTGGGGCGAGCCCTTCCCGATTGTTTATGACAGCGAGGGCGTTGCCCACGCACTCCCCGAGAACGAACTGCCGCTGGAACTCCCGCATACAACCGAGTTCAAGCCGGGAGGCGGCAAAGGGCCGCTCGCCCAACTGAACCACTGGGCCAGTCTGCCCGGCGGAATGGAGCGCGACACGGATACAATGCCGGGGTTTGCCGGCTCTTCCTGGTATTTCCTGCGTTACATGGATCCGAAAAACGACCAGGAGTTCGTCTCCGGGGAAGCCATCGGATACTGGCAGGACGTGGATTTTTACATAGGCGGCGCCGAACACGCCGTAGGGCACCTGCTCTACTCGCGTATGTGGCACAAGTTTTTATATGACAAAGGCCTGGTCATCACCGAGGAGCCATTCAGAAAAGTGGTGAATCAGGGAATGATCGGAGGAAAATCCAGTTTTGTTTTCCGTGCCAATGAGCGCTTTTTTGAGGAATACCTGATGATCAAGGTGCTTCAGCCGTTCTTTTCCGAGGAAGGACCTATCAAAATAGCCCGTACTGAACTTGAAGAAGACTCCACGTATGACTTTGCCTTCGGTGCCAACGACCTGGTGATTGAAGTGACCTCTATCAAACAGGTGGACAAGATTGAACGCGTCAGGAAAACCGCTGCTGCCGACAACAAGCGCCTGCTGTTGCTGTATAATGAGGAGTTGTCGGACAATATCAACGAGCCGGAACTCATTGCAGACAAAATACGCAAGGCACTCGTCAGCCGCGACAGTTTCATCGCCACCAGCGAAACGCCGCGCAGCGAACAGCTTTTCGTGTCGTGCAGCCTGACCGGAAAATACAGTCCGGAAGTGTTTACCAAGCTGCATGTTGATGTAAATCTGGTGGACAATGAGGTGCTCGACCTGGAAAAGGCACTGTCCAGATCTCAGTTCAGAAATGCCAATTTCAAGATTGACAAGGAGAATGGCAGCATTTATCTGTGCTCTACCGAACTGGAGAAGATGTCGAAACGATACGCCAATGTGGTGAATCCGGACGATATGGTAGCTTTATATGGCGCCGACTGTTTCAGGATGTACGAGATGTTCCTCGGTCCGATCGAGGTGAGCAAGCCTTGGGATACAAAGGGAATCACCGGCGTGAGCGGGTTTCTCAAGAAATTCTGGCAACTGTTCTTTAGCGGAGATCAGTTCAGTGTATCTGATGAGCCGCCTACCAAAGACGAACTGCGCGTACTGCACAACTGCGTAAAAAAAGTAACCGAGGACATCGAGCGATTCTCCATGAACACCTGTGTGAGTCACTTCATGATTGCCACCAACGATTTGAGGAAGCTCAACTGCAACAAGCGGGCTGTGCTGGAGCCACTCACTGTCCTGCTCGCCCCGTTCGGACCGCATATTGCCGAGGAGTTATGGAGCCGTATGGGTCACAGCGGGTCAGTATGTGATACAACCTGGCCGGAATGGAATGAGGAGTACCTGAAGTCAGACACCAAAGAGTATCCGATACAGATAAACGGCAAGCTGAGGGCCACCATTGAACTCTCGTCGGACATAACGCCTGCGGATGCCGAAGCGGCAGCACTGGCAATGGAGCAAGTTCAGCGCTGGCTGGAGGGCAAGCAACCCAAAAAGGTAGTGTTTGTACCGGGAAGGATGATTAACCTGGTTGTGTAAGGGCTTCTACCCTGCCGCCTTTCAGACGGAGGATGCGCTGAGTACGCGCCGCCAGTTCAAGATCGTGCGTTACCAGTACCAGGGTGGTACCCGCGTTTCTGTTCAGGTCGAATATCAGATCAACGATACCCGTGGCATTCTCCGCATCGAGATTGCCCGTGGGTTCGTCGGCAAACAATATCTGGGGACTGGTGGAAAAGGCGCGCGCGATACATACGCGCTGCTGTTCTCCGCCCGACAGCTGTGCCGGATAGTGGTCCAGTCGCTTGCCCAGTCCGACCTTTTCCAGCCACTCGCGGGCCACCGTTTCGGCCAGTGAGTCGCCGCGTAACTCCATGGGTACCATAACATTTTCCAGTGCTGTGAGCGTTGGAATAAGCTGAAAACTCTGAAAAACGAATCCGACATGGCGGTTTCGCACCTCGGCACGTTCATCTTCGCTCAAACTGTCGAGCCTGATTTCATTCAGTACGACAGAACCGCCGCTGGCGCGATCCAGTCCGGCGCAAAGTCCGAGCAAAGTTGTTTTGCCAGAGCCGGAAGGCCCTACAATAGAGAAAGTTTCTCCGGCAGGAATATCGAACGTGACATTTTCAAGTACGGTGAGTTGCTCTCCCGCGGGCGAGCGATAGTGACGGGTCAGATTGGAGACGCTGAGCATGACAGACTGATTCAGAATTTGTTGGAGTCAAGTGTAACACATCAGTCCGTTTAAAGTTTTACCTGAAACAAATTTCACTTTTCAATTATTTTGTGAAACTTGCGCCCCCTTTTGGCATGAAAAAACTCGCAGTACTTATTCCCGCCCTCCTTGGTGCCACCCTGACAACAGCTCAGGGTTTCCAGACAGTCTTTCCTGGTTTGTCGGGCCAGGAGCTGATTGACAGCCTG
>JAJTFM010000178.1 GCA_021298575.1 Saprospiraceae bacterium
GTATTCCCGGTCATGACGCCGCTGTATCTTCCGTCAGTAACGCCGTTCGCATCGCCGCTGGTAAACAGCACGTCCATTGTGACAGCATCGCCGGTTGTCTGGCCGTAACGATAACCTCCGCGCAGGTTGGCACCCAGGCCTCCAACGGTGGCTGTCTGGCGCCAGGCCGATTCGCCTGTTTCCTTTCGCTGGGTAACGGTGCCGAGATTGTAGTTCACCCAGCCTGATAGCAGCCAGCGATCCATCATGAAGTCTTCATTCCGGGAGAAAAAGCCGCCGAGCCAGACAATATTAGCCCTGTACGGATCGGCACCCAGCGGGAAGCGAAATGCTCCGTTGTACAGTGTCAGGGTGCTTGTCAGACCCTGGCCAAGGATACTAACGCCTCCCTTGCCTGTTGAACGGTCGCGGAGTGCATAGAGTGAAGCACCGGCATTCCATTTCTGTGTCAGTGTCTGCTGCCCACTCAGCTCAAACAGGGTAACATCATCGTTGAGTTCTACGTTGTTTTCATACAACTTGTAAAAACCGCCCTTGAATTTGGAGTAGTCCTTCTCCCTGCGCACAGAAATACCCACCCCGTCGGTACCCCAGTAGGCGAGCCGGTAACCGGTATTGGTGAACTTGTCAAAAATAGTGCGATAAAGATCGTGTGGTGTATCGTACATCCGCTGCAGACCAAGGTTGATCGTCCAGTACTTGCGCGGTATATACTCCATCTCCACATTCTGCGTCTGCAGGTTTACCTGATCGGCACTGATGGCCGAACCGAAGTTGCCTCCCGCTCCGTAAGCAACATCACCCCAGGTCCAGTCAATCTCAAATGAGGCTCTGAGGGTCACTTTGTTGTCGAAAATACGGGGAGAATAGATGAAAAACGGCAAAAAACGCTGTTCGGCGTAGAATCCGTGAATACTGTCGGATGTGACGGTTGTATTGGAGCCAAACAGTCTTCCAACAATCTGTCCCTTGAGAAAGTCGTTGGCCGGAAACCAGTTGGCTGCTACTCCCTGATTGTAGAAATAGGCAAAAAACTGAAGTTCCTTGTTGGCCTTCGCTGGAATGGCTTTGTCGAATGCCCTGAAGCCTGGATTGTTTTCGGTTGTCTGTGCCATGAGCATACCGGAAAACAGGAAAAAAGACAGAATGGATAGAAACAGACGCATGAGAGAACAGGTAAAAGGGGTTTGCGGACTATTTACCCGCAAACCCCGGCTTTGAATGATTATTTCACGCGTGTGTATTGCTGGATATTTGCCGCACCCAGTGGAACTCCGCCGAACGTGGAACTGCCAAATCCGCCTGCCGCTGTTGCCGCACCGGCACCAATGGACGGGGTGGTCTGTACGATTTCGTACTTCATTTTGGTGTCGTTATCGGTTACCTCAAAGATACCCTCGGCGGTAATTGCCGTAGGGCTGGTTTGATTTACCGTGATCGTGTAGATAGCACCTGTTCCGGAAGGTGTCTGTACGTAAGTACCAGTCAAAACGGTTTTTGAACCGCCTTTCCACTGATCAATGTTGTAGGTACTGTTGGTGTTAAAGGTAGCAACGATAGAGTCGGCGAAGTTGGCAAGAATCGGAGCTACCGGGTATGATTTCCAGTTGCCCTGTATTCCTTCGCGGCACTCATTGCATACACCACCGCAGTCAACGCCGGTTTCATCCTGGTTCTGGATACCGTCGCTGCAAGTGCCCTTGCTCTCTTCATCTTTGCAAGACTGGAAGGTTACACCGGCCACAATAAGGCCCATCAGAAAGAATTTCAGTAATTTCATGTTCATTGAATTGATGTTTGGTTGGTGAAAACTGTTTGATATGTATCACGCGCTCAGGTGCGCGCTGAAGTACTCCATGAATTCCCCGGGCTTTTCAATGAACGGACTGTGACCGGTATCCTCCATAACCACCTCCCGGTACTGTCCGCCTGCCTGTGTGTAGCGGTCCAGTACATGCCGAGTCTGACTGACCATGGGCTGCGGCGGATAAACATCCTCACCCGGATAGTTGGGTATGAAGCCAAGCTTGCCCAGCGTTCCGAAACAGAACAGTGAATTGTCGGATACAATCTGGTCGTCGGAGCCCCTGATCCACAGGACAGGAGGCTTCACTGCACTCTGTACCAGTCTTTCCACCGAGTCATGAACGTATTTGGGCGACATGGCATTCACCGGGCCAAGTTTGCCGGGGGCTGCGAACGGATAATTCGGCGAGGCTTCCATATCTCCCGGGTATTTGTCCGGACCGATTTTTTCGCTCAGGAGTCCGTCGAGCAGCTCCTCTTCCCAGTGTGGCACAAAGGGCGGTTTCCAGTAGAAACTGTTCATTACCACGCGGGGCGAGGCCTGCGGGTCCTCCGTTCCGCGGTATTTCTCTCCGATCAGTCGGGCAAAGACGGGATTGACGATGCCGCCACCCGAGCCGGCAAAATCGGGCCAGCAAGGCTGCCCGTCCGCTGTTTTGGTTCCTCCAAACCCGAATGGAGAGCCCGGATTCACAAGTGTCACCGATTTGATACGTCTGTTGTCGGCAGCCGTGAGATGCATGGCGATGGAGCCACCCAAAGAATGTCCCACCACATGATATTCGCGGATACCGAGGGTATCGAGCAGCCCGAGCAGATCATCGGTAAAATCGCCCAGTCCGCGGGTGGCATCAATCAGGACGTCCTCTGTATCTCCGTAACCGCGCAGATCAGGCGCAATTCCCCGATATCCGGAGGGGAGTTTCTCCATGATTTCTTTCCAGAAAATGGACGACGAGGCATTACCGTGAATGAACAATACGGGAGTGCCAT
The DNA here is from genome assembly GCA_021298575.1 of Saprospiraceae bacterium. Lineage (GTDB taxonomy): Bacteria > Bacteroidota > Bacteroidia > Chitinophagales > Saprospiraceae > M3007. The sequence continues at coordinate 2,800 of JAJTFM010000178.1, forward strand.
TTTCGGGGCCGCTGAAACTGACGTGCACGTTCAGTCGGGGGGTCAGGATTGTTTGTGCAGAGGTGCTCATGATTTTTTTAGTTGATTTCTGTTAATTTTACCTGAGTCCGTCTTTGGGAGGCTTTCCATGGGCTGGAAATATTTCGGAACCTTGAATCTGGCAAGTTTTTCCCGGCAGTAATCGGACAACGCCTGTGAATCGAAAGAAAAGTCTTCCTGCATCACCACGAAAGCCTTGCCCACTTCACCCCATTTATCATCGGGCACTCCTGTTACTGCCACCTCGGCAACACCCGGGAACTGAATCAGCACCCGCTCTATTTCAGCGGGATAGACGTTCTCACCCCCGCTTTTATACATATTTTTGATTCTGTCCACTACAAACAGGTATCCCTCCTCATCCTGATACAACTCATCACCTGTCCGGAACCACTGTCCGTCGTCGGAGAATGCAGCGGTACTGGCCTTCGGGTTATTCCAGTAACCCGGCATAACCATGGGTCCGCGGAGCCATAGCTCACCCGGTGCTCCTCCGGGCGACTGATCATTTCCGTTTTCGTCAACAATTCTTGTCTGTACGTAAAAATTGGGACGTCCGATGGAACCTTTCTTTCGTATTGCATCGTTTTGATGAAGTGAGGTGAGATTAGGCCCCACCTCTGTCATGCCATAGCCCTGCCGAACGGGCACTTTTTTGCCATGCCATTGCTCAATCAGCGGAATGGGCATAGGCTCCCCGCCCACAATCAGATAAATCATATCAGGGAAACTTGCCTTTTCAAAAGCCGGATCGCGGGCTATCATCTGAAGTATGGTGGGTACCCCCATAAATATGGTGCAGCGTTCACTTTGCAGTAATTCGAGCGCCGTGGTCGGATCAAATTTCTTCAGCAGACAAACATAGGCGCCGTGGTGCAGAAACGGTGTAACGAGCACATTCCAGCCACCTGTATGAAAAGGCGGCATGACATTGATCGTACGGCTCTCTGTATTGACAACCAGTGAAATAGCCGTATTAATACTGTTCCAGAACAGCATTTTGTGGGTGTAAAGGGCTCCTTTCGGGAAACCGGTGGTTCCGGAGGTATACAGGATGAATACCGGATCATCTTCCTGCACCTGCGCGAGCGCGACGGAGGTGTCTTCAGGAAGCTGCACATCAGGATTGAGTAATTCTTCAAGTTCTTCCGTACTTGTGACAGGCACGGAGACTTCAGGCAGTATGTGTGTAAATTTGGCTTCCGCAATGATCAGCGCGGGCGATGAATCCTGCAACAGATATTCGATTTCAGCCGGTGCCAGCCGGTAATTCAGCGGCACCAGTATAAAACCGGCCTTTTGAGCGGCGGAAAAAGCAACAATATACTCAACAGAAAATTCGGCAAGTACAGCCACCCTGTCGCCTTTTTGCAGACTGTGTTCCGATCTCAGATAATGGACTAGCCGGTTTCCCAGACGGTTCATTTGTCCGTACGTGAGTATCCTGTCGCGCTCATGTTCCCTGACAGCGACCTTTTCAGGACTGTAAACAGCCCACTTTGCAGCCCAATCTTGTTGCCAGACTTCCATCATTACATTTCAAACAATGCGGCACCGAAGGCCAGTCCGCCCCCCGAGCCTACAAATACAACTTTATCGCCCTTCTTCACCTTCCCTGCCTGTACCCACTGATCAAATGCCATGGGTATGCAGGCAGAGCCGGTGTATCCGAAGTCGTGCATGATAGTGGCGGCCCGTTCCCTGGGTACTCCGAGCCTGTCCATCGTTTCATGAATCGAGTTAATATTGATCTGGGTCAGGAAGAAATGATCAATATCGGCGGGTTTGATATTGTTTTTCGCACACAGCCCGACAATCATCTCTGTCCAGATTTCCGGATTCAGTTCTTTGGGGAATCGGCGGACAAACTGCAACTGGTGTTCGTGTCTTTCAATGACTCCTTGATCAACAGGTTGATGTGAGCCACCCGCATAGATACCCATCCAGCCGTTGTACTGACCCTGGGTGAGCAGACGACTGCTCAGGAAGCCCTCCCCATGGTGACTGGCACCCACCACCACGGCACCTGCTCCGTCAGCAAACAGTGTTACTGTCTTTTTATCGCCCTGATTCAGGTATTTGCTCATGGCATAGGCACCTACAACGAGAATATACCTGTATTGCTCGTCGGACCGGATGTATTTAACAGCTACATCGAGTGCGGTAACAAATCCTGCACACGCAGTATTCAGGTCGAACGTACCTGCATTGGTCATACCCATTCTGTCCTGCACCACGGAGGCGGTGGAGGGAGATACATACTCGGGTGTATCGGTGGCCACGATGAGCAGGTCAATATCCGACGGGGCTAGTCCGGCA
>JAJTFM010000023.1 GCA_021298575.1 Saprospiraceae bacterium
GTCCACATTCACAATACGACGTCTGCCTGATGCACACGGGGCTTCGTTGGAAAAGATATTGCTTCCACATTCGAAACTGACCACGCCCTGTTGCGTACCTACCCATACGTCTCCATCCAGATCAACAGTAATGCAATTGATGGTGTTGGTGGGCAATACGCTGTTTGCCGTTGATATAATCTTGTAACGGTCATCGGAAGGGTCATCCAGACTGGTACCGCTGTCATATACCATAATACCGGCATTGAAGGCAAGGACAAACCATTTGTACCCGTTCTGGTCAACTGCTACCTGCAGGACACTGCTTGCGGGCGCGCCCGTGAAATTTTTCCAGGTTCCGTCCGCCTTTTTTACGGCTATCGGAGCACTTGCACCAAAGTTACTTATCCACAGGTTGTTTTCCTGATCGAAAGCAAGTCCGCCAATGGCTGTCCGGTTCGTCCCGGAAGCACCGGCATCTCTGAGGATAGAGTTTGTTTTATTGTAACACTGGGCTGTAGCTCCCGGTACGGTAGCCTCCGTAAGTCCGCCAACAAAGCTGCCGACATAGAATTTGTCGGGTTCAGCAGGATGAGCAGCTACGCGCCACATATCCTTGTCGCAGTCAAAAGGTTTTATTTCCGGATTGGTTTCGCCGTTAAACCTCGACCACTGATTATCCTCGTAAATATAAATACCGGAGCGGAATTCGTAAAGCGGCTCGAGGTTCGATTTGGCTCCCGGAGTTGCGATATATACCTTGTTCCCTGCTATGGAAATATCGGATGCAATATGCCGGTACGGAGAGTTGAAGGTGAACTGTTCACAGGTGCCCTGATTTTTGTTAAAAACCCGGAATCCATCGTTCTGGTCAGAAAGCCAGAACTGACCGTTACCCACTTCTATGCCGTACAGAGGAAACTCGGCATTACATGGACCATGAATTTCACTTCGGGTACCATCTGTTTCCAGATATTCCACCGTTCCGATTCCAAAATTAGCCGGATTATACCACCCTGCCATCAGCCCGGCACCCTCGGCTGTGAGATACCTGATTTCCCGGCCGGCAATAGATACCAGTTCTTCCGGCACACTGCCAGTCAGGCGGTAAAGTTTATTTCCAGCACCAAATACAAGCTGATTATTCCAGACACAGGTGGCCGTTACCGGGATACCGGCCGGAAATCCCTGTGCACTGCCCATAGCCTCCCAGCGACCAAAATCAGCGGGATTGTCATCATCCCCGGGCAGGCTGAACATACCATCGTCGGTACCCATCCATATCTTGTTTCCTGCCACAGCAACCGATCTGACAGCCATGCCGGTAAATACGGTATATTTGGCTTCGGCAGCCTTCATGTCAAACTTCAGCACTCCGAAACCACAGGCGAAATAAGCATCAAAACCATCGAAGAAGATGTCATAAATCTTTTTGTCTCCAATGACATTAGGGTTTTTCTGAATGAATGGCAGGTTCAGCACCGATCCGTCGGCGGGATAGTAAAGATCCAGGTTATTGTTGGTGTAGGAAATTACCAGTGCTTCGGCAGCCGGACAATACCGGATCAGGTTAATTCCTACATCACTCAGGCCCTCCACTTTAGTAATGAATCTTACACTTCGATCCGATTTGCTGATTTCGGCAACGGCCCACTCTGTAGCATAATATATACTTTCAGGACTTTGGGTTACATAAACAGAACGCTGCCAGGGCAAGTGCTGCCTCCATTCGCCGATGGCCAGGGAGGGCAGCGCCGATTCAGACTGTGCTGACAGATTCACACGGCAGATAGTACTCAGAATCAACAGAATCGCGATGCGCATATTGAACAGATTTTCACTTTGTATGGTGCTTGTGAGTGACAGATGGTTGCCTTGTAGTATATTTCATTTTAGCATGCCGCCCTGTCTCCGGAAACGATACCTTTGTTCTTCATTTCAGTCTGACAGATATGCGTTTACTCCCGATTCTGGCCACTTTGCTCCTCTTTTCCTGCAACTCCACACCTGATGAATCAAAAGCAGATAAACAGGCCAAAGCAGTCTGTAACTGTGCGACTCCACTCCTCGTACTGAATAGTGAAGTCGCAAAAAGTCAGCAAAACGAGGATTTCGACCGTATTCAGGTACAGTTTGAGCAAACCAGACGATGTATTCAGGAGCTGAGAATCAAGCCGGAGGAGATGCCGGAGCTCGTAAAGGCACTCACAGCAAGATGTCCGGATCTTGCATCCAGTCAGACGCTGACGGAGGAATTGCTGAAAAACTAGCGTTTAAGTACTTTTTCGTAGTGTGCAATCCAGTCTTCTGGAGATACCCTGGTAACCAGTTCCTGAATCAGCTGAAAAGGTATGTCATCCGGTTTTTTGAACCGGACACAACCCTTGCCCATATCCGGTTTGCGTTTGGAGTGTTTCGGATACTCGGATGTAAACCACTCCAGTAATTCGGGCATGGAATACAGTCCGAGGTGATGCAATGATATGCCACTTGTCCTTGCGGCGAGACTTATGAATGGCAGCGGCTTGCCCGGTGTACAATGATAGCCAGCCGGGTATTTGCTCAGGGGTACAACGAATGTCAGCATCCTGCTGAGTGTTGTCTCTTCGAAACCCGGTGGCAGGCTGGTTCTGATTACTTCAAGGATACGAGCGAGAGCCTCTCCGAACGGATCCGTAATTATTGGCGTATCTGCTGACATACAGTATTGGTTTGGTTTATCTGATTTTAACATCCAGGGCATCCCTCAGTCCGTTTCCAAGCAAATTGAATGCCAGTACTGCGATAGCAATGGCCAGTGCCGGCGCCAGGGCAAGCAATGGTTTTCCTCCGATAGCGTATCCATAATTTTCACTCAACATTCCACCCCAGGAGGGCGTGGGCGGCTGCACCCCGAATCCGAGATAACTGAGGCCCGATTCGACGAGGATGGATGTAGCAAAATTTCCTGCGGCCACTACCATTACAGGCCCAACCAGATTTGGCAAAATATGGTACAATATAATTCTGGCGTGACTCATACCCATACTTCGGGCGGCTTCCACAAAGGGTTGTGCTCTGATTGCGATAGTTTGTCCGCGGACAATTCTCGCCACATCCACCCACATAGTCAGACCTACTGCGAGAAAGATGACTGAAATACCTCGTCCAAGTGCCAATACCACTGCAAAAACCAGCAACAGTGTTGGAACCGACCACACGGTGTTCACCAGGAGCATGACCATATCATCCGCCCGGCCACCAAAATATCCACCGGTAAGGCCCAGGGTCAGTCCGATAGTTAGTGAAACAAACACTGCCAATAGTCCGACAAATAGTGAAACCCTGAATCCGAGCAATATCCGGCTGTAAATACACCGGCCGTACTTATCGGCGCCGAGGAAAAAAAACCTTGACTCAACAAAAACACCAGAGCGAAATTTTGATGAAAGACCTTCCCTGCTTACCGACATCCGTTCTCCTGTGTATGTGGTAAATACAAAATAATCCGATGAGATCGTGATACTGTCGGCCCCCGGGAAATAGAAATCAACCAAATGCGTACCTCCCTCTACAGGTGTGCTGCCAGGATAAATCCAGCAGATGGAGTCTCCGCGGAGGGTAACGGTTTCTGGAAAAACAGGTACAGTACGCCGGTTCTTGCTGACTCCGTGAGCAAGTTTATCAAAGAAGTTTTGTGGCATATACGTATCTGAAGGGAATACCAGGAAACCGGCTTTTGTTCCAGGCGGGCACAATGCATATTCGGGAAACTGCGCATTGGCGTCAGGAGAGTTATCGGGAGCTATAACATAAGCCAGAACAGAAACCAGAAACGAAACAGATATGATAACCAGACTTGCCAGCGCTGGTATATTCTTACAGAAGCGACGCCATATCTTCACACGTTCTGTTGACTCAGCCACCTTTTGAAGCTGTTTTAGCGCTGTACATTTTATAAAGGATGAATCCGCAAACCGATACCACTATCAAAAGTATGGGCAGAGATTGCTGCGTTCCCAGATCACGAATTGAGAATGCAAGGACAACAAACAGCATATTAAAGAGAAGCAATAAAGATGTTGCACGCGCGTGCGAGCCCGTTATGGCAAGCATCTGATGGTGTATATGTGTCTTGTCGGCAGTGAAGGGAGAGTTCCCGCGCATCATACGACGGGCAAAAACGCTGCACGTATCAAAAATAGGGAGAATAAGAATAGCCAGTGCGATAGAAGGGGCACTGGCAAGACGGAACGGGTTGGACAGTGCCGTCTGATAATTTGCCTCTACAAATTCAATAGCGAGAACAGAGCACATCGTTCCTATGAGAAGAGAACCTGTGTCTCCCATAAAAATCCGGCAGGGAGCCAGATTATACTTCAGGAACGCAATAATCGAGCCCGCCAGTGCAATGGCGGAAACTGCCAGTGATATCATTCCGACGGAGAAAAACCATACACCAAACGAAATACATGCCAGCAAACCAATACTGCCTGCCAGACCATTAATTCCGTCAATCAGGTTGAATGCATTGATGATACCTATAATAATGGTTATAGACAGTGCAAAACGGACCATCATCGGCAACTCCTGTACACCCAGTACACCGTAAAAACTTGTAATCTGTACATCAGCCTTGTAAGCGAGGATAACCGCTACCATCAGTTGTCCAACAAACTTTTTTACCGGAGATACAGGGGTCAGGTCGTCCAGCACCCCCAAAAGAAAAATGATAATAAAAGCAGCAAGAATATACTGAAGCGGGCCAAAGGCCGGCAGGGGCGTCCAGAGTACAATACCGCAAACAGTTCCGGCGAATATGGCTACTCCGCCAAGTGAAGGCGTCGGGGTGACATGCGAACTTCTGTCGTTCGGATGGTCGAACAGGCGCAATTCTTTCGCTACCCGTATAATAACAGGTATGATTGAATACGTAAGCATAAATGCCGTGACAAAAGCAAGTACAAGCGTGTACATATTTATCTTGACAGAATCGCTTGGGTGTCTGACGAAAGGTGTGGATTAAATGCGGACGGGCGAAGATAGCAAAAAAAACGGGAGCAACCCCTATTTCAGAGCGGCTCCCGCGAAAATGATTTTTTATTCTTACTGCTCCGCTTTCTTTTCGCAGCTGGCTGCTGTTTTGCCAGCGCAGCATGCCTTGCCGGAAGATGCAGTGGAACCTGCGCAAGATTTGCCGGCTTCGGCAGTTTTACCTGCGCAGCAAGCCTTCCCTGTAGATGCGGAAGCACTGCAGCTGGCTGTCTTTTTAGTCATGGTAGTTTTGTCAGTTACAGAAGCAGAAGTGCTGACGAATGCATTGGCAGCCTCATCATACTTAACGCTTACAAACTGAAAGTTGCCCTGAGCATCAGCTTCTTTGCGAACAAAAGCAACAGAACCGTCATCATTTGTACGTTTTTCGATGGAAGGATCAGCAGCAGCAGCTTTGGCGGCTTTGTCTGCGCAGCAGGACTTTCCTGCAGCGGCAGAAGCACCATGGCATGACTGGGCATTAGCGGCGAAAGCGCCGAGGACGAAAGAAAAAACAAAGAAAAGAAGTGCCTTCTTCATGGGTGACAATAATTTACGGTTTAACAGTTAGACATATTTGCGAAGCTACCAAACACGGTAACTCTGCAAAGGTAAAATGATTTAAACAAAAACCATGCCCGAACCGGGTCGTTAACATAGTATTGAATGCATCCGACAAATTACCTGCCAGCCAGAATGGCATTATACCGGGAGCGGTCATTAAGTAATCTGACAGCCTCCTTTACCTCGGGGTCGTTGACCAGATTCTTTCGAACCTTTCCACGCTGGAAGTAGTATCTTCCTACAATTTCCTGCTCAATTTCGTGCAGAATCCTGTCTTTGTAACGCGTGAGCTCCTCCTTTTTGGCAGTTTGAATTTTGCGTTCGAGTGCTTCCAGGTCGGCATCAAGCGGCAGGTGTTCTTTTTCAGCCAGGGCCTTCAGCTCTTCCAGTTTTATCTCGGATTTTGTGCGGTATTGAAACTTGTGCTTGGGTACGTACTGAACGAATTCATCAAATTCAGTGAATTCAAAAATCTCTATGGAGTCAATTTGGGGGTGTTTCAGGGTATATTCTGTTGCGAAATCGAAAATAACATCCTGTTCAAGCAGTGCCCTGACGATTCCTTCTGCAGTATCAACCGGAAGGGCAACATCAGGTTTGACACCACCGCCATCAAGTACAGTCCGCCCGTTTCTGGTTTTAAACACGGCTCTTTCCGATTCAGGGATATCAACCGGGACTCCGTCTTTGTACCTGACAGCCTGAATACAGCGTCCGGAAGGTATGTAGTACTTTGCTGTGGTAAGTTTGATTTTTGCATTGTAACCTACATCTTTAGTATTCTGCACCAGTCCTTTGCCGTAGGTTAGTTGCCCCATTACCACCGCGCGATCGAGATCCTGCAGGGCGCCGGAGGTAACTTCACTGGCAGAAGCGCTGTGGCGATTTACCAGCACCACTACCGGAATATCCTTGTCAACAGGCGGGCCCTGTGTACGCAGGGATATGTCCCACTCGGGTACTTTCCCTTTGGTACTTGCCACGAGTTCACCCTTTGGGACAAACACATTTACCAGATCTATTGCTTCATTCAGCAGGCCTCCTCCATTTTCACGCAGGTCGAGTATAACTCCCTTCAATCCCGGATTTTTTTCTTTTAGCCTGATAAGTGCTTCTGCCACGTTGCCTCCTGCATTTTGAGTAAAGGTAGTCAGATTGATATAGCCTGTATTCTCGGCTACCAGGCCTGAATGAGGCACATTCGGTATAATGACCTCTCCCCGCTCAAGTGTAATTTTAACTTCCTTTGATTCTCCGGGCCTTTGTACCATAATGCTGGCCTTTGTTCCCGGGAAACCGCGCAGGAACTGCTGTACCTCCTGCTCTGTCCGGTTTTTGGCACTCTGCCCTTCGATACTGAGCAAAACGTCACCTACTTTCAGTCCCGACTTGTGAGCCGGACTGTTTTCGATAATTTCGCTGACAACAACGTAATCGCCCATACGTTTTCCGGATGCACCGACTCCGTTGTACTGTCCGTCTGACTGTATTCGCCAGCCTTCCACATCGGTTTCGGAAATATAGTTTGTGAAAGGATCCAGACCGGTGAGCATGGCATCGAGGCCACGTCGCATCAATTGGTTGGGATCGAGCTGGTCCACGTAGGAATGATTCACCTCCCTGTAGGCATTGGCAAAAATTTCCAGATTTTTGGCAATATCGAAGTACTTGCTTTGTGCAGGCAGGGCGACAGGCAGGGTGGTTGCAGCCACCAGAACAACTAATAATATTCGCTTCAGATTCATGGAATTGAGCTTACAGTTCAGTTTCGGTCAAGAAATTCGGATATAACAGCAATCAGTTCATTCGGTTTATCAGCATGTACCCAATGTCCCGCATTTTGGATAGCTGTAATTTCTGCCTGCGGGAACAAGTTCATTATTAACGCAGTATCTGCGTCTTTAATATAGTCGGAGCGATCTCCTCTGACAAAAAGTGAAGGTTTGTCGAATGGTTCTCCTGTAACGGCATCGAGTATATCGGGGAAATGACGCCACAAGACGGGAAGGTTCATCTTCCAGGCGAATTTTCCGTCATCGTCTCTTGTGATATTTTTAAGTAAAAACTGCCGTGTACCCATGTCGGGGATACGTGAAACAAGATAGCTTTCTATTTCTGCGCGCGTTTGCATGACAGACAATTCCATCCCAAGCAGGGCTTGAAATATCCCGGTGTGATTATCCGCGGCCTTGCCGGGAGCTATATCCACCACTACCAGTTTTTCCACCATATCGGGGTGATTGAGTGCCATCTGCATAGCTACCTTGCCTCCCATGCTGTGTCCGATCAGTACGGCAGAGTGCATCCAGTGATTCTCCATAAACAGCCTGAGGTCCTCTGCCATCTCTTCGTAGGTATGGGAGGGTAGATGGGGGGAGCGCCCGTGATTTCTCAGGTCAGGTGTAATCACCAGATACTGGCTGGCCAGACTTTTGGCTATAGTTTGCCAGTTATCGGAAAAACCGAATAGCCCATGTAGTATAATTACAGGTTCACCTGCGCCAAATTCGCGGAAGTACAGTTCCATGGCGCAAAATTAGGTGTTTTGGCCGACAGGTTCTTCACCTGAAATTGATAAGCGCCGCCGGATTAACAGGCCGCCCCTTGTACCACAGTTCAAAGTGCAGATGCGGGCCTGATGTATTCTCCCCGCTGTTGCCAATAATTGCGATTGCTTCACCCGCCTTGACTGCAGCCCCCGTTTGACGGAGCAATACGGAGTTATGCTTATACATCGTGACTACATTATTCGGATGCTGTATGGCAATACTATAGCCGGATTCCATCGTATATCCGGCGTAAATAACAACACCATCAGCGGCTGATTTGATAGCAGTATTTTTAGGCGCTGCTATGTCTGTGCCAAAATGAGACTTGCCGAGATCAAAACCGGCAGTCATATCGCCGCTGACGGGAGGTATAAAGAACTGGTGCTCGAGCGGAATGTCGCGCGTACCCGCAAGTATTTCACGCGCAGCACCTGTACTCCCCGGATCACTGGTAAATGTGCCCTTCTCCACTTCAATACGCATCTTTTCATCCTCGGGAATACGATCAACGTCTGAGGGAAGTGTGTCTGCCGGATTATCAGGCTGACCAATTTTTTCGGAATCTTCTTTGGCAAGACCGGAGATATCTCCCGTCAGTAATTTTCGGAAGCTCTCTGTGTACGTACGAGTGGCCTCCACCTCTGCTTCCAGATCACGCACCTTCGATGTCAGAAGTGCTATCTCCGAGTCGCGCTGAAAATCACCATATCCGGGAATATAGCGCTTGACGGGCGTCCAGACAATCAGCATGACTACCAGAATAGCCGTACCAACAATCAGGGAACTCACTGCTATATAAACCGACAGTGGAGTGAGTTTCATGGATGTGACCTCCTCGAATGTGTCATCATTGATGACTACAAGACGGTATTTGTCCTGTAGTTTTTCCATGAGCTTCCTGTCGCTGTCACCATGACGACGGAAGAAATCGAGGAATTGCCGGATGAAAACAATAAATTTCTGCATTTTTTCAAAAAATTGGCTCGGAGTTGATTGTAGCCCGGAGTATATCTGCGAACAGTATTCCACCGCAAATATCGGTAAATAACCTGCAAAAACCTGATCCCGGTTGTTAAATAGATACAAGTCAGGCAACCATCTGACCGGTGGAAGCGCCATTTTGGCCACTGAAATGATAAAATCGCTCTTCTGCGAAGGTCTGTTTTCAGCAGACTATCAATACTTTTGCTAAAAATTCAGCTCTCGTATTCTGGCATGAAAAATATCTGGAGATTATCTCTCGTCGCTGGCATGTTCATTTTGCCCCTCCTCGGTTGCGTCACAACTAAGCGTAAGGGCGAGGAAACCAGTAATTTCAAACGAAGCTATCACAGTTTTACCAACAAATATAACTACTGGTTCAACGCCGACGAACTGTATCGGCTTTCCATCATCAAGCTGGAATCGGAATACAAAGACAATTACAACCAGATTCTTGAAATATACCCCTATGCAGCTGCTGATTACAAGTCTGTAAAAGCAGACATGGACAATGTAATCATCAAAGCGGCTAAAGGTATTGTAAAACACCGGCCCGGACGCTGGGTTGATGACAATTATCTGCTCATCGGACAGGCCCAATTTCTCAAACGCGATTTCGAAACCGCCGAAGAGACCTTCAGCTACATACAGGAAGAGCAGGACCCCAAAAACAAACGCACCGTCAAGAAAAGCAGTGCTCAAAAGAAAAAGGAAAATCTGAAAAAGGCTGCTCAGAAGAAAAAGGAAGCCAAGAAGAAAGCTGCGGCAAAGAAAAAAGCCGCAAAAAAGAAGGCGGCAGCCAAAAAGAAAGCAGCAGCCAAAAAGAAAAAAGAAGCCGCAAAGAGGAAAAAACAGGGCATAAAGAGCAAGCCCGCCCCGGCAGGGTCTGACTCCAAAAGTACACAACCGACACTGCCCGAGCCTCAAAAGTCGGCCAAAAAAGATACAGAATCCTCAAAAGCAGCCTCGGTAAATCCTTACGACGAACCCTGGGGGCGGAAAAACGCCTATCCCAATGCAATGATCTGGTATGGCCGTACCATGACCGAACGCGAGAATTACGACGAAGCAGAATTTCTGTTCAGAAATCTCTGGGAAGACGGATACCTGCCCAAAAGCCTTTATGACGATCTGTCCAGCGCAGAAGCGCACCTGTACATAAAGCAAAAAAGATACGACAAGGCTATTGAGCCGCTCAAAAACGCGATCCAGTTCACCGAAAACAAACGCAGACGAGCACGACTCGCATTCATTCTGGCACAACTGTACGACCGGTCAGGTCAGTACGATCAGTCATACGACACCTACAACGAAGTACTTGCCAACCTGCCTGAGTATGAAATGGACTTCAACGCCCGCCTGCAGCAAACTTTTGCAGGGTGGGCACATGGTAAAATAAGCGGTGAAGACGCTGTCAAAACCCTTGATCGTATGCTCAGGGACGACAAAAACCTCGAATACCGCGATCAGATATACTATACGCTTGCCATGATTTCTCTGAAAGACGGTAACAAGCAGGAAGGTATAGCCAATCTGCGGAAGTCTCTCTCGTTTGCTGAAGGGAATAATGCCCAACGGGCCGAAACCTATCTGCTACTGGCAGACTTGTATTTTGAAGGAGAAGATTTCGTATCTGCGAAACTTTACTACGACAGCACACTCACGGTTTTGCCCACAACCGATGAACGTTTCAAACGCGCACAGGACTACGCTTCAAACCTCAAGGATATTGCACGCCTGATACAGACAATAACTGCCAACGACAGTATCGTACGGGTATTTAAAATGGGGCCCGAAGAGCGCAAGGAGCTGGCAAAAGTACTCAGGAAACAAAAAGAGGCCGAAGCCGAGGCCAAGGCTGCAAAGGCAAAACCTGTTTCAGCTGCCGATGCAGCAAAAGCAGCAGCCCCCACGCCGCAGGCCGGCCAGAAACCTTCCTCATTTTATTTCTATAACGATGCATTTGTAAAAAAAGGGAAAAAAGATTTTACCCGCATCTGGGGAGAACGAAAACTGGAGGATAACTGGCGAAGGAGTAACAAGATTTCAGCCGGCACGGATGCCGCAGCTGCAACCGATTCAACCAGTACCGATGCAGCCGGAGAAGCGGATCTTAAAGATCTGTTTGCCAATATACCCAAAACAGAAGAGGAACTCTCGGTAGTACACATGGCTACATACGAAGCAATGTATCAGCTAGGCACGCTCTTCCGCGATAAACTTCAGAATAACATCCGGTGTGTAGGTACGCTGGAGGAAATGCAGGTGCGATATCCGGATACAGCGCGGTATGAAAAGGAAACATGGTACTACTGCTTCCTGGCACATAATGACCTTACTAACACCGAACGTGCCACCTACTACCTCGAAAAACTGAAGGGGAAATACCCGAACAGCGCGTTCGCACGCGTACTCACCGACCCCAACTTCCAGAATGCGGCCAAGGAACGGGAACGGGAACTGAACAAGTACTACGAGGAAACATTCCGAATGTTCCAGTCAGGATCATACAAAGAGGCCTACACCCGCTGTCAGGACGCCCCCAAAAGATTCGGCTCTCAGAACCCGCTTATGCCAAAATTCTTCCTGCTGAGCGCTCTGTGTGTGGGCAATCTCAGCGGCAGTGAAGCCTACTGCTCATCACTCGGAGAAGTAATCAGCCGGTACCCCGACAGTCCGGAAGCCACCCGCGCCAAGGAAATCGCCCGATTACTGAGCTGTAAAGGATTTGAAACTGATGACAAGAAGAAAAGTGACGGCCCTATTGACGACGCCTTCACCGTTGAACACGATAAACTGCACTACTTTATCATAGCACTCCGGGGCGATAACGTAAGGCTCGACGATATAAAAGCTGCTATCACTGACTATAACCGGGAGAACCACAAACTCGAACAACTCAGGATTTCCAATATTTTCCTGGGAACTGATACCAACCTGCCCATCGTTGTGATAAGAAAATTTGACAACAAGGATCAGGCAATGAAATACTACGATGAGGTGAAAAACCGAAAGGACTTCCTCGGCGAATCCGGCAAGAAAACCTACGACAAGGAGTACTTCGCGGTGACTCAGGAGAACTACAGACGTATCCTGAAAAACAAGACTCTCGATGGCTACCGCGACTTCTATGAGGAAAACTACCTCAGGTAATACTGATCTTAACGCTCATCTTCAATGCAGGATTTCATGAAAAAATTTCTCTTTTTCGCAGTTATTTTCGCTGGCGTGGCGGTTACTGCTCCGGCCTGTGCACCCAAAACCGGCTGTCCGGCCAATGAAAGCCTGAAAGCCGACATGTCTAAAACCAAAAAGAAAAAGGGCAGCAATTCCGACCTTTTCCCCAAAAATATGAAAAAGAAAATGGGACACAGCAGATAACCCCTCTACCGGGAGTACAAAACGTTCAACCAAACATATTCACCATCATGAAATGGATTAAATGTACGCTTTTGCCGGCGCTAGTGGTCTTCGCAGCCTGCTCCGGTCAAAAGCTCTCCCCCGTTGTACCTGTACCATCAACCGGGCAGGTTGTACTCGATACGTTCGCAGATCTGCAGATTCTGTACTACGAGTTGCCGGGCTGGGATAAACTTTCGCTGAAACAAAAAACATTCATTTACCATCTCAGCGAGGCCACACTGGCTGGAAGGGATATCATTTATGATCAGCACTGCAAATACAATATTGCAGTCCGGAAAACACTTGAAGCTGTTCACAACTCCTGGAAGGGCGACCGGTCCACCCGCGAATGGAAAGCGTTCGAGGTGTATTCCAAACGGGTTTGGTTCAGCAATGGTATTCATCACCATTATAACGAAGGAAAGATAGTGCCCGGGTTTTCCCAGCTTTATTTTGCCGATCTGGTGCGCGGAAGCAGTGCAACTATGCTGCCCATGCCCGCAGAAGAGTTGATCAAAATCCTCACTCCGGTTATTTTTGACCCGAATGTTCTGGCCAAGCGCAGTAACAAGGAGGCTGGCGTTGATGTCGTAACAAGTTCGGCAGTGAATTTTTATGAAGGCGTAACCTCCGATGAAGTGGATGCCTACTACAAATCCATGATTGATCAGGCGGGTCCCAATTCGCCAATGTTCGGACTCAACTCCAAACTGGTTAAAGAAAACGGAAAACTGAAGGAAATCGTCTGGAAATCGGGCGGTATGTACGGCCCGGCCATTGAAAAGATTGCTCAAAATCTGGAGAAGGCTATCCCTTTTGCCGAAAATGAGCAACAAAAAAAGGCCCTCAGACTGTTGGTGGATTTCTACCGATCAGGAGATCTGAAAACTTTCGACGAATTTAATCAGGCTTGGGTAAAGGATACTGAGAGTTCTATTGACATCATCAACGGCTTTATCGAGGTATATCACGATCCAAAGGGATACAAGGCCGATTTCGAAGCTATGGTACAGTACAACGATCCGGATGCTACCGAAAAAATGGCTGTCATTAGCAAGAATGCCCAGTACTTTGAAGACAACTCCACCATTCCTGCCGCGTACAAGAAGAAAAACGTCCAGGGTGTTTCCTACAGGGTTGTAAACGTTGCCATGGAAGGCGGCGACTGTGCCCCCACAACTCCGATTGGAGTGAATCTGCCCAACTCCAACTGGATCCGCGAACAGTACGGCTCCAAATCGGTCAGTCTTAATAACATCGAAAATGCTTACGGAAAAGCGGGTGGAGCACTGGCTGTTCAGGAGTTCGCCAACGACCCCACCGAGGTAGATTATGCCCGGAAGTATGGAGAAGCTTGTGGAAAGATGCACACGGCGCTGCACGAGGTGATCGGTCACGCCAGTGGTCAGCTCAGGAAAGATATGCCCGAGCCCAATATCACGCTGAAACAGTACTCCAGCACCATGGAAGAAGCGCGTGCGGATCTGGTGGCACTGTATTTCATGCCCGACCCAAAACTCATAGAATGGGGACTCATGCCCGACGCAGAGGCATACAAGGCTGAGTACGACCAGTATATCAGAAACGGGCTCCTTCAGCAGCTGCGCAGGCTCCCACCCGGCCACGACATTGAAGAAGACCACATGCGAAACAGGCAGCTGATTGCGGCCCGGGCTTTTGAAAAAGGTCAGAAGGACAAAGTGATTGTCAAAAATGTTCGAAACGGCAAAACATACTACGATATCCGCGATTATGTGAAACTTCGCCAGCTTTTCGGGCAGTTACTTTCTGAAATGCAGCGTATAAAATCGGAGGGCGACTATAATGCCATCCGGGATCTGGTGGAAGGGTATGGTGTAAAAACAAGCGCCGAGCTGGGCAAAGAAGTTAAAGCCCGCTATG
This sequence comes from Saprospiraceae bacterium, assembly GCA_021298575.1. GTDB lineage: Bacteria > Bacteroidota > Bacteroidia > Chitinophagales > Saprospiraceae > M3007. The sequence continues at coordinate 14,391 of JAJTFM010000023.1, forward strand.
CTGCTCTGCCTACCAAAGCCTATTCGGGTTTTGTTCAGCCCAGACTGGTACCTGTACGCGATGCTGCAGGTAATATTACTGATGTGAAAGTGGAAAGAGAACTCGATTTTGTTGCACAAATGCTCCGGTACGGCACCGAATACTCATTCCTTGGTATCAGGAATTAATATAGTCTCCGGATTCACAAGGACAAGGGCCATCACCGATACAGACGGAGATGGCCCTTTTAGTTAGTTGCTTGCGGATTAAACAATCGGATTGGAATGGCCTCTTTTCAGTCACCTGACGATTATAGTTCCCGTGGCTACCGGTAACCCGTCGGCGGAAACCCGGTAGTGAAAGGCGCCGGTTGGAAGCTGACGCCTGAACAATTGGAATGTGGGAACAGAGAAAGATTGAGAATGTACATTTTTACCGAGCGCATCGAACAGTTGCAGTTCATACTTGTCTGCATCTGTACCAGACACTTCAAAAGTAATACTTGCTACCATAGGGTTCGGGAAGGTTTTGACTTCCACGCCGGGCATGAAGGTTTCCCTGATACTGGTTACAACCACGAAGCTGTCGAATTCACAAACTGTATGCAGCGTTGTGTCGGTGAAGCCCGGCTGGTTGAAATCAAAATAAACGGCGGCACTGTTCAGTATCTGTGTCTCACAAGGAAGATTCTGCTTCTGTGATACACGGAATTTTACAAATCCTTCACTTTCAGCACCGCCGCCAGGGGGGAGATTGATGTTTTGGAGGGTAAACTGGACGATACCGCCACCATATACGACAAAGTCGAAAGGATGGCTGCAAACGCCCGGGTAAACCGTAGCAGGATCCAGTGCAGCAGAGAGTGTATCACGAATGATAACCTGCCGCACTGTATCAGCCCCGGTATTTCTGAACTGGATTAAGTAGTCCAAATCGGTTTTTGGACTGATGTAATTATGGGCCACATCATAGCCCTTGGGATGGCCTCTTTTAAGGTATGTTGGGTTGTAATCGGCATTGTAACTTTCCTGGCAGTCGGTTTCCTTGAACACATCCCCGTCGTCTTCGGGAAACATGGTGTAGAAGCCAAGTGAAATATCAGCGTTGCTTGTATCGCTGATACAACCTTCCACCGCCGCTGTCGGATAACTGTATCCCGGATAACCGGGGCTTTGCTGGGCAATGATGCGAAAGGTGCTTCCGTTAGCAGGACGAGACCATACCACTGAGTCCTTCCCGGCATTCAGTTGAAAGCGGAAATCAGGATCATTGGGCTGAGTCAGCATAATCACGTCCTCGGCAATCACATAACCGAGGGGTCCGTTCATATCAGCTCCCACATTGGTGAGCATCATTTTGACAGAATCATTCTCGCAGAGTGCCTGCGCAGAGATGATTGATCCGTCCCACGCCGGATTTGTATCACAAAAACTGTTGGGGGCAATGAAGGCCGTTACGCAGTGCGTTTGCCCGGTAATTGTGTTGCAATCGAGGAAAGCTGTGAACGACAACTCTCCGCAATCAGCATTGTTGAGGGTGCCAATATTGAAAAACACGGTGTCACCGGAAATACTCTGTGGTGCAACCGAACTGCTTACAAATTGCAAACCGGGGTCGAGAATAACAGATACAAGCGTATTGAAGGACGGAACCGTACCGGAGTTGCAATAGCGAACTCTGTATGTATTATCCGTACAGCGACGCAGAATAGGTGCCGCTATATCTATCTCATTTCTGGCGCAGTCAAACTGCGTACGAACGGGGATACTGGCATATACGGTATCAAAGTAATCGGGTACATCTACCGTAATCACCTGATCGCATGGTTTCCAGTAAGTATTGGGCGGAAAAAGCACCAGATTGTATGATCCTGTGTCAACCGGCAAGCGGATATCACCATTCGCATTGGCAACAGTATAAATGGTATCGTTGGTACCTTCAAAGCGCACCACCCAGTTTCTGAGTCCGGTCTCGTCTGCCTCTTTCTGGCAGTTGCCGTTGAAATCGCGGAACACATTGGCCTCAATATAACTGGTAAGCACCTTTCCGTTCGCATCGGCCTTTATAACACACGCATAAGACTGACCAATTGCTCCGATAGTGAGCTCACTGTAGCCTGCAGCAACAGCCCCTCCGCGATGAGCGATGACAGCGTTGCCTCCAGAAAATCCGCCATGCGAATTGCGCGCCTCCCAGATTATATTACCCTGGGCATCCGTTTTAATGATACTGAGATCTTCCAGCACCCCGGTGACGCGATGTCCTGTGAGCAACATATTTCCACCCGTCTCTATGGCCAGATCATTGATATCCGTTCCATTGAAGAAGCGCTCCCATATCGGACTGGCATTGAGTCCGGGGGTAATTTTAAGGAGATAACCTGCTCCACCGGGTACAGAATTGGAAAAGCCGCCAACTACAAGATTTCCGTCTGGTGAAAACTCAATGGTACTGGCTATTTCATCTTCTGCGGTACCGTATGTCTGTTCTCCCACCAGAGAGCCGTCTGACTTGATGTGAAGCACATAAGCCTGCCGGTTGGCAATGGCGGTTGACTGGGATTCGCCGGCTACGAGAATATCTCCGTCGGGCGATATGGCAATACCATTTCCCTGTTTGCGATATTCATCGTTACCATAGTTATTCAGCCACTGAAGTGTACCTTCAGCATCAGTTTTCATCACGAAAACATTCTGCTTGTTGGCTGGTTTATGCTGAATGCCTGTAAGAATCAGATTGCCGTCTTCAAGTCTTATTATTGAAAGAGCTTCCTCAATCAGATTGTCGCCGTATGTTTTTTCCCAAATTTTGGTGCCGAACGGATCCGTTTTCATCAGGTATATGTCGCGCTGAAGCGGACCTGAAGTGCCGTCGGCATCAACATAACCTGCTACAAGAATATCACCTTGACCATCGACCGCTACACCGGCCCCCTCAATACGCGCAGAAGGAGCTCCTCCTGTATAGGTACGGCTCCACTGAAGATTGCCGTCGGCATCAATCTTGAACAGGAATAACCGGGAGTTAGCGTTATAATAACCGGTGACGACGTAGCCGCCATCAGCAGTGCGGGCAATTCCCCTCGCTACATCCTGACCACTGCCACCATATATGGCTTCCCATCCCTGTGCCTGCAGACGGGCCAGCGAGAGAATCATTGCGAACAGTGTGAATAAGCGTATTGCCATCTGTGTGAAAGTTTTGCCGGGGCGTTTAAACCATTTGATGATACAAAAGTGCAGACACCGGCCTTTCGGAGGAAAGACAAAATTTCCGATTTGTTGAATAAATTTTCCGTCCATGATGAAAAAAATTTCAGGTTAAATTGTGGATTAATTCGGATTAAAGGTAATTTTAAGCCCGATAAAGCGTTCGAATAAGGGCTGTTTTTCCGATTTTGTTGAAAGAAAAGACTTTAAACTGTATGCAAAAAAGCGTTTTGGTGGAAATTGTCACCTCTCTGCAGAAAAAAGAAATCAGGGAGGTCTCCAAGTGGCTGAGATCTCCCGCACACAATCAACGTAAAGATGTGGTTGATCTGTTCGATTACATGATTAAATATACAGCTGATTTTTCAGAGGTATATCAAAAGGAGCGTGCGTGGAAGGCTATTTACCCAAATCAGGCTTACGACGACGCGTATATGCGTCAGGTCATGTATTTTCTGCTCAAAGCTATTGAAGAATATCTGGTTTTTACAGATTTTATGAACGACCGGGTAAAATTTCAGCTTTCGCTTGCGAGAACCTACCGAAAAAAGAAACTGGATAAAGCCTGCAGACAGGCTCACCGACTGGGCAGGGGTACGCTCGAAGCTCAGCCTCTGCGCAATGACTGGTACCTGTTAAACCGTTTTTTTCTGGCTCAGGAGGAATATGAGTATCTGATGAGCATTACCCAGAATGCACCCGTCAATCTGCAGGAGGCAGCAGATGCTCTGGAGAAGTGGTTTCTGGAAGAAAGACTCCGTATCAGCAAGGATATGCTCGCACACCATCGAATCTACCAGAAAATCAGGTACGACCACGGGCTGATAGATCAGGCGCTCTCCTATGTGGAAGACAAGCAGTTGATTTCGGAACCCTCCATTGCTGTTTATTATTTCACCTACAGGGCACTGACAGATCCGGCAGAGGAGTCGTATTTCGATAAACTGGAACACCTGATTCAACATGAAAGCAACCGTTTTCTGCCCTCCGAGGTACGAACACTGTACCTCGCCGCTCTGAACTATTGCGTCTCAAAAATCAATCAGGGGCGGCAGGATTTTGCACGACGGGCCTTTCTGCTCTATCGTCAGGGTCTCGAAGAACAGATTCTGCTGGAAAATAATATCGTTTCCAGATATACATTCGGAAACGCCGTGGGTGCGGCACTCAGAAACCGTGAATATGAGTGGGCTGAAAAATTCATCACAGATTTTCAACACCACCTCGACGAAAAAGAGCGCACGAGTATCGTCAATTTCAATCTTTCAAGGGTCTATTTTGAAAAAAATGACTACGACCGAGCGCAGGATCTGCTCATGAAGTTTGAGTACGATGATATGCTGTTCAATATCATCGCCAAAACAATGCTGCTGAAGATATACTATGAAAAAGACGAGTTTGACGCCTTTGAATCGCTCCTGGAAAGTATGCGAACCTATCTGCAACGAAAGGAAGCACTGGATCCTGCGCGAAAAACAGCCTTCAAAAACATGATAAGCCTGATGAAAAAACTGCTGAGTATGAATATGTACTCAAGATCACAACGAGAGAAATTCCGTGAAACAGTCGAAAAAACAAACCCGCTGGCCGAAAGGGAGTGGCTACTGAAACAGATTGAGTAGTTTTGCGTTTCTTTGCACTAGCTTCCCACAGTTTCGGGGAAGTATCCTCAGTATCATTAAGTAACAAAAACGTACAGAAACCTTGAAACAAGGATACCAGGTGACGCTTCTCGTGCTGGTAGTGCTGCTCATTGATCAGGCTACCAAGTTTTACATAAAAACAAACTTCGAATACAACAGCGAAGTTCTCATTTGGGGACAGGAGTGGGCACGACTTCACTTTGTCGAAAATGAGGGTATGGCTTTTGGCATGACACTCGACTGGGAATACGGCAAGCTGGCTCTGAGTCTGTTCCGGATTCTTATGGTTGCAGGCCTTATCTTCTGGATCAGGACACTGATTGCGGAAAAGATGCCTGCCGGTTTTATCATGAGTGTAGGCCTTATAACTGCCGGAGCACTTGGAAATATCATCGACAGCGCCATATATGGTATGATTTTCAGCGCATCTCCCTACCACGGAGGTTTGGCAGAGGTGGTTCCGTGGGGCACCGGATATGCATCGTTCCTCCATGGAAAAGTCGTGGATATGTTCTACTTCCCCATGTACACATGGGAGTTCCCGGATGGAGACACGTTTACTTTTTTCAGTCCGATTTTCAACGTCGCTGATGCCGCTATCACAACGGGAGTTCTCAGTATCCTGATATTCCAGCGGCATTTTTTCCGTGACAGCGCGGAATCAAAACCGGCTGAAACACCTGTGCCGGCGGAGTTAATTGCCACGGATGATTCGCCGGCGGCAGAAAGTGACAGCGCAGAAAATCAGGAGCCAGATCAAGATACCGACAAGTCCTGATATTTGAAATCTGCCGACAGCAGGCTGTACACAGCAGTATCCAGAAATTTACCCCGAAAGTTATAGTTCTCTCTGAAGTAGGCCTCCCTGACAAAGCCGCATCGCTCCAGAAGCCGGATTGAACGAGCGTTGCCCGGATTCACATTGGCTTCAATGGAATGCAGGCCTGCCCTGGTGAAGGCAAAAAGCAATGCAGACATGAGCGCTTCGGTCATCAGTCCTTTGCCCTGATACGTCTTGCCCAGCAAATAACCAATCTCTCCGCGACTGTTCCTGTGGTCAATTCTCCAGATTCCGGCATAACCAATCATGCCGGAATCCGGCTTCTCTTCCAAAGCCCAGTTGTAGCCGGTGCCTTTTAGCCCGTCATCCTGTATCCTGACAATCATTTCGGCTGCTTCTCCCGCCGTTTGCATGGGTTCCCTGTCGAGGTAGTGCATCTGGTCCGGATCTGACCGAAGCTGAAAAAGAGCTTCCGCATCATCCATCCTGAATGGCCGGAGAAGCAGTCGTGCCGAATGAAGTTCATCAAGCATTATTCCACGATAATCTCGTCAAAAAACAGCCACGCTCCATTGCCTTCCCCGGGAGCGCCTGCCGGTATTTTCCCAAAATTGGTTCCAACAAATCGGATGTAACGCCCTTTGGCTCCGGGTGTTTCCAGTTCGACTGTTTCCACTGAAATTCCCTGCATCTCGTCGGCATTGAATTTCTTGCGAGCTACCTCC
>JAJTFM010000179.1 GCA_021298575.1 Saprospiraceae bacterium
TCTCTACCAGGTACAGATTATTCCCAATCCGTCCACTGCATACGCCGATCTGATATTCGAAAGCGAGCTGAAGGATGCGCGTTTCGAGTTGTTTGACAAGTCAGGAAGACTTATACGGACAGAACAATTTTCAGGAAACCGTTACAGACTGGAAAGAAACGGACTCCGACCAGGCATCTACACTTTCCGTGTCGGTGGATTTGCCGGTAAAGTGGCAATTACGGATTAATCTGTACCACTCGCAACAAAGTTGTTATTCATTACCGTAAATATCCTCACTTTCGCGGTCGCTAATAACAACTTTGTGCCATGGAGATTATATACACTGCCAGTTACCAGCCAGACATCGTCCTTTTCGGACTGCGAATTGGACAGCCGATGATGGTTCTGACCGACCTCCTGGTTGCAGGGGTTTGTTTGTACGGTTGGCGGGTAACTCCGTCAAAACCTGCCGGCGCCATGTTATGCCGGCTGTTTTTTCTCTTCACCGGATTATCCATGCTGGTGAGTGCTCTCCTTGGTCATGCTTTCACCTACACATTGCCCAGAGCGGGTGTACTTCCCGGATGGCTGTTCGGCGTACTGGGCGTTTCCGCCATGGAACAGGCAGCGATAGAGCGTACAAGACATCTTTACAGGGAAGGAGTCGGGAAAATACTCACCTGGCTGAATGCGGCCAAGGCGGGACTGGCGTTCTGGTTTGTGAGCAGTACCCTCTGGTTTCCAGCTGTGGAAATACATGCTGCGGCCGGCATGTTGCTCATGGTGGCTCCGCTGGAAGCATTCCTTCGCTACAAAACAGGAGATAAAAGCAGCAAACACATCCTGTATGGTATCGGACTGCTGCTGCTGGCTGTGTCTGTTTTCATTGTAAAATGGGTGCCATCCCGGTGGATGGGTTTTACAGATATCGCCCATGTGATTATGAGTTTTGCCATATGGCAGATTGCCCTTGGAGGACTGCGAATGAATCAGACAGTTGCAAGCGCAGCAGAAAGTTAGTAATTTTGCAATTGAATTGCAGATTTACTAAAAATGATTCAGAGAGAAATTGCATCCGTCATTCAGGACTTCAGGAAATGGTTTCCCATTGTGTACCTGGGTGGTCCGCGGCAGAGCGGGAAAACGACCTTGTTAAGGAACCTTGTTCCTGAATTGCCCTACGCCAGTCTGGAAGATGCCGATGCGCGCCGGAGGGCAGAAGAAGATCCGCGCAGGTTCCTGAACAGTTTTCCCGGCGGGGCGATACTGGATGAAGCCCAGCGTGTTCCCCAGCTTTTCAACTACCTGCAGGGGTATGTGGATTCTGACAAAAATCGTCGGTTCATACTCTCCGGTTCACAGAATTTTTTGCTGATGGAACAGATTACCCAGTCGCTTGCCGGCCGTGTGGGCATCCTGAATCTGCTGCCCTTTTCAATTTTTGAAACGGAAAGTTACAAGCCCGTACAAAGGCTTGAAGAGTTTGTGTGGAGAGGCGGATACCCGGGCATTCAGGGTGAAACGGCTATTCCGCCCGAGGTGTTTTTTGACAGCTACATTCAGACCTATCTTGAAAGAGACGTAAGGCTGCTTAAAAATGTAGGAGATATTTCTTCATTTGGAAACTTCATGCGACTGTGCGCAGGCAGAATTGGTCAGCCGCTTAATCTTGCTTCACTTGCTACGGATGCGGGCGTTGCACCCAACACAGTCAAGTCCTGGATTTCAGTGCTTGAGGCTTCATACCTGGTATTCCGGCTGTCACCCTATTTTGAAAATTACAGTAAAAGACTGATTAAATCGCCGAAATTGTATTTTCTGGATACCGGACTGCTTTGTAACCTGATGGGAATTACCTCGCCCTCGCAACTGGAAACTCATCACCACTTTGGCAATATCATTGAGAATGCCCTGATTGTTGAGTTGTATAAAAAACGAACCAATGCCGGCAAGCGACCCCGGTTCTGGTTCTGGCAGGATCAGAAAAACAACGAGGTTGACTTGCTGATTGAAGAAGACGGAAGGCTTAAAGCAGTTGAAATCAAATCCAGCCAGACCTATAATTCCAGACTTGTATCCGGACTGAAACACTGGCAAAAACTGACTGGCAGTAGCCCGGAGAATCAGTATCTTGTTTATGCCGGGGATCAGGAGGGTGAACTGGAATACGGGCAGTTGTTATCTTGGCGGTCAGGAATAGACAGGGTGTAAATCACACCTTCATATAGTGCAGTCCCACCGTGAAAGGAGTACTAATCAGCTCCACAATACTGTCAAACACCTTGTCTTCGCGCTGGAAGTCGGCATCGCCGAGTTCGATAATGACCACCGGAGCCTCTGTTTCCTGTTTCAGGTAACTCAGGTAGGCCGACTGTATGTCTTCCAGGTAATCGGGTGAAATATTCTGTTCATATCCTCTCCCGCGGCCCCGTATCTGGCGGATGAGTACATCCACTGGCCGATGCAGATAGATCAGGAGATCGGGCTTGGGGAAGGTAGAGTTCAGCACATGAAAAAGGCGTTGAAAAAGCCGGAACTCCTCCTCGCTAAGGTTGTTTTTGGCGAAAAGCAGTGTTTTTACAAAAAAGTAATCGGCCACAGTAAACGGCACAAAGAAGTCGGGGCGACTGAAGTGTTCCAGTAGCTGCTTGTGCCTTTCGGTCATAAAGAACAGCTCAACCGGAAAAGCATACCGCTCGGGCTGTTCATAGAAGGGTGGAAGAAAAGGATTATCGGTGAATTGCTCCAGCAAGAGCGAACATCCATATTTTTCGGCAAGCCGATGACAGAGGGTTGTTTTGCCTGCGCCAATATTCCCCTCGATAGCAATAAACCGCCAGGGGATATGCTTCATGAAATATCGAGCATTACCACTTCAGACAGGTCGCGGCACTCCATAAAGAGTTCTTCGATGGGCTTGTGCAACACAGGATGCTCCAGCTCGGGAGCGATTTCGAGCAGCGGGGCGAGTACAAACATCCGGTTGTGCAGTTCGGGGTGCGGCACCTCCAGTCCCTTGTCGCGAACAATCCGCCTGCCGTAGAACAGAATATCAATATCTATGGTGCGGGGGCCCCATTTTTCCTTCCTTTCCCTGCCCAGCTCTTTCTCGATGTGGTCAATTTCCTCGAGCAGCTTGCGCGGATCGAGGATAGTATTTATCATTATTACCTGATTCAGGTATGGTTCCTGATCTGTTTTACCCCAGGCCTGTGTTTCATACAACTTGCTCTTGCGGGCAATTTTGCCGATTGTTTTGTGAACAGCAGTGGATGCTGCCCGCACATATTCCAGTCGGTCGCCCATATTGCTTCCTATGGACAAGTACACGTTAATATACTTCTTGGGCGCCATCGGCGGCGCTTTGGGGGCTGCCTTCTCGGCAGTAGCCGCAGGCTTGTTCTCTTTCAGTGGTTTCTGTACCGGTCGGTCCTTCTTCATGGCGGCATTTTTGAACTGCAAAAGTAGGGCTTTATTTCCTGATTTTCTTCTGATACTACAATGTCAGTCCCGGACACCACAGATAAAGAAAAAACAAGCGAAAAAATGACTTTCATGGCTGTTAGTTAATCAGTTGACACAATACACCCCCGTCAATCCGTACGACTACGACGAGTTGCGCACCGAGGCTGTTTTTACTGCTCCTGACGGAAGTTCCCGCACCGTGGATGGTTTCTACATGGAAGACTTTACCATTACCAACACCAATACGGGCGCACTCAGTCCTCTGCCAGTCAAAGGGTTCAGAATCAGATTTTCCCCCGTTCAAACCGGGGTGTGGAGTTATACCGTCCGGTGTGTGAATGCGGCCGGATCAAATACTTTTCAGACACTGCAGTTTCAGTGTACCCCTCCCTTGTCGGCAAACAACAAGGGTTTTGTGGGAGCAAGTCAGGGTAACCATCTCGTTTTCTCGAACGGTGAACAGTATATTCCGGCAGGCGAAAATATGGCCTGGCAAAACAGCAATCCGTACGTTGACTACAAGAAATGGCTTGGAAAACTGAGCGCCAGCGGAGGCAATTTTATTCGGCTGTGGCTGTGTCACTGGGGTATGGGCCTCGAATGGAAACAAAATGTAAGCGGTTTCTCCGGCCTGAAGCGCTACAAACAAAGCAGCGCTTTTTACCTCGACTGGATTTTTGATCACTGCGCAGAAAAAGGGGTGTATGTAATGCTCTGCCTCAATCACCACGGACAGGTTTCCTCGCAGGTAAATCCCAACTGGTCGGAGAACCCGTACAACGCTGCCAACGGAGGACCCTGCGCGGGCACGCGCGACTTTTTCACCCATGCACAGGCCAGGGCTCTCCACAAAAACCGCCTGCGCTATGCACTGGCCAGGTGGGGTTATCAGCGCAGTATCATGACGTGGGAACTTTTCAACGAGGTGAACTGGACAGACAATTACGAACAGAACAAGCCGGTTATTGCCGACTGGCACGCCGAAATGGCTGCCTTTATCAAACAAAATGACCCCATTCAGCGGCCTGTTAGTACCAGCTATGGCAACCCGCAAAGTGAAGACCCCGCTGTGTGGAACAACCCGGATATAGACTACTCGCAGCGACACTACTATCTGGATAGTCCCAATCTCGAGGCTGTGCTCAGCGCAGGCGTGCGCGACAATATTCAATTGTACGACAAACCCGCCCTGATCGGCGAATTCGGATTGAGCACCTCCGGAGCCGGCCTGTCTGCCATTGACCCGTCTGGTATTCATATCCACAACAACCTGTGGGGTCCACTCTTTGGTGGTGGCATGGGGTCGGGCATGACCTGGTGGTGGGATAATTATATTGAGCCGTCCAACCTGTACAACCGTTTTCTCGGCATTTCTACCGTGAGCAGCCAGATTCGTTTCGCGGAAAAAATGATGCGGCCTGCCAGCGCCGAAGCGAGCGGCCCGGCGGGTTCACTTAAACTTAACACCAATATGGACTGGGGTGGACTGGCCGACACCCTGATTCAGATTCAGGGAAACGGAACAATCACCCCGGCGGCATACAAACTCGGCCAGTTTCTGTATGGTTCCCTGTGGAATACACAATACCGCCGACCGCCGGTTTTCGTCGTCACTATGCCGCAGGCCGGACAATTTGAAATAAAAACAGGTAATCAATTCGGTACCAGTCCCAGACTCT
>JAJTFM010000180.1 GCA_021298575.1 Saprospiraceae bacterium
CGCAACCGTCTGTGGTGGTGATAATAACGGTCTGACACCCGTCTTCCAGCGGGATGAACTCCAGATACCGGCAGTCTGAGCAATCCTGTACACCGGCATCGCCATCCCAGGCGTACGATTCAATGCGCGAGCCGGGCATGTTCGACAGGGCAACCGCTCTGATTTCCTCTCCGAGATTGAGTGTGATGTCGTCGCCCAGGCTGACTACTGGCAGTACGGCATCCTGAAGGTATGTTTCTCCGCTCACGGTACAGTTTTTATCATCTGTTACCGTTACAGCATACAGCCCGGCCTCCAGTCTGCTGATTTCTGATGTAAGCTGGCCGGTAGCCCACAGGTATCCGTAGGGTGGTACCCCGCCCGTTGCGGAGGCCACCACCGATCCGTCGGAGTTGGTGCATACGGGATCGGCGGCAGTCAGTGACAAAACAAGCAGGGGTGGTTGTTCAAGATTGATACTGATTGTTGTGGTACAGGAGTTGGAGTCTGTTACAGTTGCTGCATACAAGCCGGCCGGCAGATTGCTTACCTCCATGGTCTGCTGTCCGGTATTCCAGAGCATACTATAAGGAGGGGTGCCACCGGTTACAGCGGCAGATACGGCCCCGTCGCTCAGTCCGTAGCACCGGATATGAACCGCGCCGGACTGTTGGAGCAACAACTGTGGAGGCTGGGTGACGGTATATGACTCGGTGGAAGTACAATTCTGATTGTCTGTCAGCGTGATGATGTAAGTACCTGCCCCGATATTCTGCAGAACGGTGGTATTTCCGCCGATATTCCAGTTATATGTATAGGGTGGAACTCCGCCAATGGCGGTTGTCTGGACAGACCCGTTGCTGCTGCCGAAACAGGAAGCGGCACTGACCGTACCCGAAATGAGCAAAGGTGCTGGCTGGCTGATCACAAAACTGCGTGTCAGCGTGCAGTTGCTGGCGTCAGTTACCGTGATGGTATAGGAGCCGGCAGGCACCGACTGGGAGGCCGGCGTGTTGTTGCCGTTACTCCACTGGTAGCTGAAAGGGCTGGTTCCGCCGCTTACGCTGATTTGTGCTGTGCCGTTGGTGAACCCGAAACAGGTTGCATCAGTTGTTGAAGTTGCGGCTATGAGCAGATCCGGCTGGTTTACAGTAACTGATTTAACCTGCGAGCAGCCATTGGCATCCGTCACGGTTACAGAATAGTTGCCGGCGGACAGGTTCTGAATCGAGGGTACGGTGCCGCTGTTGCTCCAGTTGTAGAGGTAGGGTGGTATTCCTCCGGCCGCAATTGTTTGTGCTGTGCCGTTGCTCAAACCGAAGCAGGTAACTGGGATAGCGGCTATTTGTGCGGCGAGCAGGGCGGGCTGATTTACTGTTGCCGACTGCGTTAGCTGGCATCCGTTAGCATCAGTGAGCGTTACCACATACATTCCTGCCGCCAGATTTTTGATATCCGGGGTGATTTCACCGTTGTTCCATATATAGGTGTAAGGAGGAATACCGCCGGCAGCAGTAATCTGTGCAGTACCGTTGCTCAGCCCGAAACAGGTTATGTGCGTGGTGCCGGACACAGCACTGAGTACATCCGGCTGATTTAAAGTGATGGACTGTACCATAGAGCAGCCATTGGCGTCAGTGACGGTAACTTCATACATACCTGCAGCGAGGTCGTTTACAACAGAAGTGTTGCTGCCGTTATTCCACAAATAGCTGTCGGGTTGCGTACCCCCGAGTGCTGTTGTCTGTACTGTTCCGTTACTGAATCCGAAACAAGTGACACTGGAGGAATCAGGCTGTGCGAGGAGCAGATCAGGCTGGCTCACTGTAAGCGACTGAACCTGTGTGCAGCCGTTAGCATCGGTCAGGGTCAGGTCGTAAACCCCTGCTGTCAGGTTATCCAATGCTGAGGTGTCGCTGCCGCTGCTCCACAGGTAGGAGTAAGGGGGTGTGCCGCCATCTGCGAATACCAGGGCTGAACCGTTGTTCAGTCCGAAGCAGGAAACATCTGCCACGCTGCCGGGTACATCCAGCGCAGGAGGCTCTGTAATTTCTACCGACGAGACGCCCGTACACCCCTTGCTATCGGTTAGTGTCACCGTGTACAGTCCGGGCGTCAGGTTATTAATCTGGCCGGACGTATCGGCATTGCTCCACAAAACAGAGAAGGGCGGTAATCCGGTGACGCTTTCAAGATTTGCCGAACCATTACCGGCTGCGAAACAGTCCACATTCACTGATTGCAATAGCGGTTGCAGGGCTGGCCGTTTTTTCAGCGTAATTACCTGCGATTCTACCCGGCAGTTATCCAGGCTCAGGTTGACAGAAGAACTGGAAACAAGCAGGCGGTACTGCGCATTATCTGCGGGAAGTGAATCGGTGTATTCCGGGCTGTTTGCACCCGGGATATCAGTCCAGTTGCCTGCGTTGTTGATCTGCCATTGATAGACAGTGCCGTTGGTATAGGGAGAATTGGCTATAACCGTTTGTATGGAGACAGGTACCCCTTCACAGAATTCAAAAACAGGGCCGGGAATGGTAATCTCGGGTCCGCACGCGCGGAAAGAGATATTGTCGAGGGCGAGGTCATTGCCATTACCTCCTGGTGCATTGTTACGGAGTGCCAGCTTCACTGTTGTTTGTCCGGGCGCTGTGTAGAATGAAAAACGGATGGTACGCCAGGTTTCATCGTTTGGAATATCTCCGGTTTCACACAGAGCGATACCGTCAATCAGGAAAGATACGTTAGGCCGGATACCGGACACAAAACTCTCCAGCATATTGATCACGTCTATGGAGAACTCATAGAGGGTGTTCTCGCAGACACTGACTGTTTTTTCATAAAACAGTCCGGGTGAAATACTTGCGTTCACCACCATCATGTATCCGTTGGGTTCCGTTGTCCTGAATATTGATCCAGTTGCCTGCGAATGATCCCCAGGGAGCTGTGTTGTTGGTCACGGTGTAGCGCCCGTCGTTGGGTGGCGGATTGGTGGTGTAGATATAGCCGGGTGCTATACCGGGGTTGACAGGAAGGACATTGGGTGTACCTGATCCGAAATCACCGTTCGGGAAGATATTGTCGCCCAGCTGACCGGTACATTCACTTTGACAGCCTACGCGGAGTACTTCGATGGTGAGGGAGTCTTCGTAGATACACCCGTCGGGCATAGTGATGCGACACTTGTAAGTAGTGGTGTGCAGGGGAGAGGCAACCGGATTGGCAATGGTGGAGTCACTCAGGCTTTCGCCGGGCCACCATTGGTAATTAATACCGCCCGTTGCTGACAGCGGTACACTCATTCCGGCGTAAATCTGGTGCTGATATTCCCCAAAGGTGGGTGTCTGGAGGTACAGAGAGTTTATTTCAGCCTCGGAGAGCGCTCTGTTGTAGATGCGCACCTCGTCCATGAAACCCTTGAAGTCAGGATCATTGGAACACCAGTTGGAGCGGCCTATGAAATTTTTGGTACGGCTGACGTTTTTGATCGGATGCCCCTTTTTCTGCGCTTTCAGTACACCATTGACGTATATTTTCATCGAATCGCCGCTGATAGTGGCGCAGTAGTACTCGATACTTCCGTTTGTGATGGCATTGGGAGCTACCAGTCTTCCTGTGCTCCGGTTGGTAGAGCCGTTGCTGGAAATCCAGCTTTCCAGCGTCAGATTATTGGAAGAGCCCTCGCGGCCAAACCAGACGGGCATACCTCCACTATCGCCGGAGTTGTTGCCGAAGTCAATAATTCTTTCGTAATAGGCCAGATTGTCGAAGCGAACCCATGCACAAACAGTAAAGCCATTTTCCCAGATCGGTTCTAAAGTGGGTAGCTGAACATATTCGCCCCCATTCTGACCGCAGCCGTTGGAGCCGGGAGTCTGGTTGAACAGAAATCCCTCGCCTCTTTGTCCGGACGTACACTCAGGGCTGCCTTTGATAGTTCCGTGCAGATTATTCCCGCTGTTGTCGTTCGCATTGCAGTTACAGAAACTGTAGTAGCCCACGAGGCCGGACTGGGCCTGAATCGAAAATGCAATGATGAATAAAAATGCTGATACAGAAAATTTCATTGTGCCGCTGATTAGTCTGAAAAAAAGTAAAAATACAAACAATGTTATTTTCAGATAGTTTTTGCCCGTTATTAATTGTAATTTATGTTTATTAAGGCGGCTGAGACACATTATACGGAAGTGCCCGAAAACACAAACTGGCAACTCTGTTACCAGAGCCGCCAGTTTGGCCATACTTAAAAACCGGATTAGAATTGTATAAGAAGAGATGTCCCCCGGGAAAATCTGTTGCGGATATCTCTTGCTCTGGTGCCGAAGCACGTGCAAATGTAGGAGTTACCCGTATATTTTGTACAAGAGTACTCTAAAAAAATGTTTTTCCTTTCAACAGGATAAAAAGAGCGATTTTTGCACCGTAATAAAATAGCTATGGAAGAATTATCCAGACAACCTGCACACATTCCGGAAGTAGTTCCCGTTCGTCCCGCGATGATTTCCATGGCGGAGGCAAGCGTGAGTGAACGGTACGACGATGTGTATCAGGATATTTTCCCTGATCGGGTTTCTGCTGTCAGGTGGAAAGACGGAGCCTATGAGTTTGTGTGCGATAACGGGGTTACGCTCCGCGTACAGGTACTGGCCCCCGATATTATACGTCTAAGATACAGTCCTGACGGAACATATGGCCCCGATTTTTCCTACGCTGTTTCACCCGATTTCTCTCCGCAAAAGGTAACAGTCATTCTCAACGAAAATGAATCCGAGTATCTGCTTGAATCGGAGGATTTGCAAGTGGTGATTTCCAAAATCGACCTGCGCGTCAAGTTTTATAATCAGCTCGACCAGACAGTTTGTGAGGATGCTGGAGGATACTCGGCCCGCCGGACAATTATGAAGGGCTGGTGCGAGGTAGCCATGGAGAAAAAAGCCTTGAAAAAAGAGGTGTTCATCGGGCTAGGCGACAAGGCTTGCGGAGTAAATCTGGCCGGAAAAGTATATGAAAACTGGTGTACCGATTCTTTTGGATTCGGTCGTGACAGCGATGCCATGTACCGGGCAGTTCCGTTTTATTATGCAATCCATCAGGATGTGGCTTACGGTATTTTTTTCGACAATACCTACCGTACACGTTTCGATTTTGATTCAGAGGGCAGGGGTGTTACCCGTTTTTCGGCGGAAGGTGGTGAACTGAATTACTATTTCATTTACGGTCCGGAGTTGCTGCAGGTCTCGCGCGCATACGCACAACTCACGGGCGTGCACGAATTGCCGCCCATCTGGGCACTTGGCTACCATCAGTGCCGGTGGAGCTACTACCCGGAGAGCAGGGTACAGGCAATTGCTTCGGAATTCAGGCAGAGGGGTATTCCATGTGATGCCATTTACCTCGATATTGATTACATGGACGGTTACAGGTGTTTTACCTGGAATCGAAAGCATTTTCCGGATCCGAAGGCGCTGGTGGCTTCGCTCAGGGAACAGGGTTTTCATACAGTGGCAATGATAGACCCGGGAATCAAGGAAGACAGAGATTACTTTGTTTACCGGGAGGGACTGGAGAAAGACATGTTTGTCAAGACACCCGAAGGCGAGGTGGCAAAAGGCCCCGTCTGGCCGGGTTTCTGTGCATTTCCCGATTTCACCAACCCGGAAGTGAGAACCTGGTGGGGTAAACTGTATGAAGATTTGTATAATGAGGCCGGGTTAAGCGGTTTCTGGAATGATATGAACGAACCTGCCGTTTTTCATGTCAATCACAAAACGCTGCCTGATTATGTGGTACACCACTACGAGGGCTACGGAGCGAGTCACCGAAAGGCTCATAATATCTACGGGCAGCAGATGTGCAGGGCTTCTTGGGAGGGCCTACGGAATCTGCAGCCCCAAAAGCGACCTTTCCTGCTCACACGTGCGGCCTATTCGGGTAGTCAGCGTTTTGGTTCTGTCTGGACAGGCGACAATTTCTCCACCTGGGAGCACCTGCAGATAGCCAATATCCAGTGTCAGCGGCTTTCAGTGTCCGGTTTCTCGCATTGCGGGACGGATGTAGGCGGTTTTGCCGGTAACGTTGACGGAGAACTCTTCCTGCGCTGGCTGCAACTGGCTGTTTTTCATCCGCTGATGCGCGTGCACAGCATGGGGCAGCATGCAAGCGGAGATGCGTTGCCAGCCGATGAGGCTGAACTGACAGATCCGGCCCTGCACATCAACGACCAGGAGCCCTGGTCGTTTGGCGACAGATTCACCGAGTTCAATAAAAAGGCAATTGAACTCAGGTACTTTCTGCTTCCAAACCTTTATACTGCCTTGTGGCGACACTCGCTCGACGGAACGCCTGTTATCCGTCATCTGATATTCGCTGATCAGAAAGACCCAAAGCTTTTTGAGCAGGAGAGAGATTTCCTGTTCGGTGAACATATTCTGGCAAGTCCGGTAGTGCAGCCCAAAGTACAGCGGCAGGGCGTATATTTGCCCAAAGGAAACTGGTATTTCTTCTGGACCGGTCAACTGTGCCGCGGCGACGTTTTTGTCAGTGTAACACTCGAACAGATACCTTTTTTCGTCAGGGAAGGTGCGGTTCTGCCAATTTACCCGGCCCGGCAGCATACGGCAGAACTGTTTGCTGAACTGACATTGTACATATATTACAAGAATGGAACCGAAACGAGCCATTTATATGAAGATGCCGGCGACGGATACGACTATAACGAAAATCAATTCAGGCTCACAGTTTTTGAAACAACGGGTACCGACAGATTCTTCATGCTGCGAAAGCGAATCGAGGGTGATTACACCCCCTGCTACTCACGTTTGAAGGTATATCTGGTCGGATTCCCGACATTTGTAAAAAAATGTAGTGTGGACGGGAAAGAAGTGCCCATTAAAGAGATCAGAATCAAGGAACGTTCTCTTTATACACTCGACGTCCATACAGCTTTTGAACAAATAGACTGGGAGTCATGAAAGCCTTAATAATGCGTTTTTCCGCAAAAAGGGTATCACTGCATATCATTTTCTGGCTGGTGTATATCTTTCTGAATGCCTTACTGACCAGTATTTTTGCCAAACAACCCCTTCCCGAGAATCTGCCCGTGGCCATGACTGCGGAGGTTTATTCGCTGCCAGCCAAAATGGCACTTGTTTACTTCGTATTCTACTATATCATTCCGCTGTATCTCGACCGAAGCAAGGTGCGTATCCTGGTGGCACTCACGCTTTCCGGATTTATTCTGACGGCTGCTGTTTACAGGTTAATACTGGGCTGGGTTTATTACCCTATATTCAATCCCATGGTTCCATTTTACATCCTTAATCCGACAGGATGGCTGCTCACTATGTTCGATCTTTTTATCACGCTTGCTGCTGCCACCACGATCAAGATGGTCAGAGTACACTACGCAAGTATCGAGTTTGAACAGGAACTGATCCGGGAAAAACTCTGGTCGGAGCTGAGTTTCCTCCGGGCACAGACAAATCCTCATTTTCTGTTCAATACCCTGAATAACCTGTACGCGCTTTCCCGAAAAAAATCGGATAAAACCCCTGAAGCCATCATGAAGCTGTCCAAAATCATGCGGTTCATGCTGTACGAGTGCAGGGCACCACTGATTCTGCTTTCCGATGAAATAGTGGTTATCCGCGACTATATCGAACTCGAAAAACTGCGATTCAGTAACCGGCTTTCGGTTGAGCTGAACGAACAGACAGATGATCCCGAGGCAATGATAGCCCCTCTGCTGTTACTTCCATTTGTCGAAAACAGTTTTAAACATGGCGCCGGCAGTACCACAGGGAAGGCGCACATCCGTATTGATATCATACTCAGAGAGAATGAACTCCGGTTTTGCGTCAGGAATACCATGGATTCTCAGGCCAATCCT